>CAYYXX010000008.1:0-29002 GCA_964475905.1 uncultured Clostridium sp.
TTTTTGCTAATTATTTAATATAAAAGTATATGACATTTTTGTTAATTATTCACAAAAAAAAACAAAAATTTAACTAAAAAAGTTTACTTATTTTGCATATTATGATAATATATAAGTGGCTTTTCAAAAATATACACAAATATTGATTTAATATTCCTAGTGCCTTAATAGGTGGAAATTAAAAAAGAGATATTTGGAAGCAAAACGAAAGGAGAAATGATTAATATGACAGTAGTATCAATGAGCTATTTGTTAGAAGCAGGAGTTCACTTTGGACATCAAACCAAAAGATGGAATCCAAAAATGAAAGAGTATATTTATAACTCTAGAGATGATATTTATATCATAGACTTACAAAAAACAGTTGCCAAAATAGAAGAGGCATATGAAGCCTTAAATAAAATAGCAGCAGACGGAGGAAAAGTTCTATATGTAGGAACTAAAAAGCAAGCACAAGAAGTATGTAAAGAAGAAGCAGAAAGAAGCAATATGTATTATATGACAGAAAGATGGTTAGGAGGTACATTAACAAACTTCAAAACTATCAGAAGAAGAGTAAATCGTCTAGAAGAAATAGAAAAAATGGAAAAAGACGGTACATTTGATAAATTACCTAAAAAAGAAGTAGTAGGATTAAAAAAAGAATACGAAAAATTAAATAAAAATTTATGTGGAATTAGAGAAATGACTAGATTACCACAAGCTATAATTATTGTAGATTCAACAAAAGAATACAATGCAATAAGAGAAGCTAAAAAGTTAGGTATACCAGTATTTGGATTAATTGATACAAATTGCGATCCAGATGATGTAGATTATGTACTTCCGGGAAATGATGATGCTGTAAGAAGTATCAAAGTAGTATTAGGTTCGTTAACAAATGCTATTATTGAAGCAAATGGAGGAACAATTGTAGACTATGTAAGTGAAGATGATAAAAAGCCAGTAAAAGAAAAAACTTTTATAAAGAAAGAAAAGAAAGAAACAAAAGAAACAAAAGAAGTTACTGAAAAAGTAGAAAAAGAAGAAAAGCCAGAATTAGATTTGAATATTTTAACAGTAACAGAACTTAGAGATCTTGCTAAGAAGAAAGAAATAAAAGGATACTCTAAAATGAAAAAAGAAGAATTAATTGAAAATTTAAAATAGGAGGAATACTATGATTACTGCAAATATGGTAAAAGAATTAAGAGAAACAACAGGAGCAGGTATGCTAGACTGTAAAAAAGCTCTTACTGAAACAAATGGTAATATGGAAGAAGCAATAAATTGGCTTAGAGAAAAAGGAATATCTAAAGCTGCAAAAAAACAAACAAGAATTGCTGCCGAAGGTTTAGCCAAAGCTGTAGTAAATAAAAATAAAGCTGTAATTATTGAAGTAAATTCAGAAACAGACTTTGTTGCTAAGAATCCAGATTTTATCTCATTAGTAGACAATATTGCAAATACAATACTAGCTAGTGATGTAAAAACACTAGAAGAAGCTACAAAACTTGAAACAAATGGTAATACAATTGAAAATTTAATTATTGACAAAACAGCAACAATAGGAGAAAAATTATCATTTAGAAGATTTGAATTATTAACAAAAGAAGATAATCAAGTATTTGGAACTTATTCACATATGGGTGGAAAAATAGTTACATTAGCCGTTTTAGAAGGAGAAGATGAAGAAGTAGCCAAAGATGTAGCAATGCAAGTAGCGGCTATGAGACCACTTTATCTAGATAGAGAATCAGTACCTACTGAAAGGGTAGAAAAAGAAAAAGAAATTTTAACAGAACAAGCTGAAAATGAAGGATTAGATGCAAGTAAGATTCCAATGATTATAAATGGAAGATTAAATAAATTCTATGAAGAAGTATGCTTATTAGATCAAGCTTTTGTAAAAGAAAATAAAACAAAAGTATCTAAATATGTTGAAAGTAAAAATATGAAAATATTATCTTTTGTAAGATATGAAGTTGGTGAAGGAATGGAAAAAAGAGAAGAAAACTTTGCTGACGAAGTAGCAAAACAAATGAATGCCCAATAAAAAGGACTGCTAAGAAATTATCTTAAATTTCTTACAGTTCTCTTTTATTTTATATTTAATATTATATAAAATTATACATAATATAAAAAGCCTTGAAAACATCATGTTTCAAGGCCATTATGTAATACAATCTAATCGACTTTCTTACCACAATTAGCACAAAAAGTATCATTAGGATTAAGCTTAGTACCGCATCCTAAACAATATCTTTCATTGCTATAATTACTAGAATTATTACTTTCATCTCCAAACGGACCATTTGGACTAGTGCTAATAGTACTATCAAAAACATAATTCTTAGAAAAACCAATAACCATAACCATAATTGGTGTAAATAAAGTACCTAAAATAGCGGTCGCAATATGATTTTGTTTAGTCTTTTTACCAATATTCCAAAAAGCAAAGAAATTAACAGCAAATCCAGCAAGACTTGCAATCCAGCCTAAACTATCAATACCCAATAAGCTAAAAATGGTACCACAAATAGCAATAAGAAAATACCACCAATTAAGACCAGCTACTTCTATCAAAACATAAGTACTGTAAAATGGAATAATAGCTTCCCATCCATTTTTACCAGCTTTTTTAAATAATTTCCAAAGTGCAACAATGTAAATTATCGCAGAAGCCAATACCAATATAGAGATAAACAATAACAAAAATAATGATCCTCCAATTAAAAATGCCAAAATATCCTCTTCCATCATAAACTCCTTTCATATTAAATATAACAAAAAAATAAAATAAATACAATATAAAAATAAATTATTACAAGATTAATTTGCGAAAAAATAAAAAACTATAAAATAAAGTAAAAAAAGTAAATATTATTATGTGTTTAAACACATAATAAATCCTCCTTAAAAATAAATATATAATTAATAAAATCGAGCAATACAATTGATAAAATAAAGAAACTGTTATATAATATAGATGTATAATTTTTTGAGGAGTTGTATTATATGGAAATAAAAAAAGTATTATTAATGACAATCGTAACATTTACATTTGTTGCCCTTTTTATACCAATTGTAAAAAGAATAGCAGAATTCATAGGAGCAATGGATATACCAAACGAAAGAAAAGTACATAAAAAGCCAATACCAAGATTAGGAGGGCTTGGAATATATGCAGGATTCTTAGTAGGATATATGCTATTTGGTATTCACTCAGTACAAATGAATGCCATACTTATAGGAAGCTTTATAATATTAGTAACTGGAATATTTGATGACATAAAGCCCGTATCCGCTAAATGGAAATTATTAGCTCAAATAGCGGGTGCTTCAATAGTACCACTATATGGGGAAATACTATTACAAGACATATCCGCTTTTGGAATATATATAAATTTTGGAATATTAGCTTATCCAATAACCATCATCTTTATCGTCGCTATAATAAATTGTATTAACCTAATAGATGGTTTAGATGGCCTATCTTCAGGAATAGCCAGCATATATTTCTTAACAATCGGAATAATAGCTTTACTCCTAAATAACTCAAATGGTTTAGATATACTACTTACCTTTATAATGCTTGGTAGTACTCTAGGTTTTTTACTACATAATTTCAATCCAGCAAAAATATTTATGGGAGATTCTGGTAGTATGTTCTTAGGATATATAATAGCAGTCATAGCTCTATTAGGGTTTAAAAACATTACCTTAACATCATTTATTATACCAATTCTTTTACTAGCAATACCAATAATGGATACACTATTTGCAATATTAAGAAGAATAATTAACCATAAACCATTAGGAGAACCAGATAAAAATCATCTCCATTATCAATTATTAAAATTAAAATTATCCCAAAAAAAGACCGTATTAATCATATATCTAGTAGACATATTATTTGCCATAGCCTCTATCCTATATGCTATAGGAAATAGAATGTTAGGTACAAATATGTACGGTATAATAATATACATAATATTGCTTATATTAACAATAATATTAGTATTAAAAACAAATATAATATGGAATCATGATAAAACTAAATAATATCCATTAGGAGATAATATATAAATTCCAATTAATACTATAAATAAAAGCCTTATCTGCTACATCAAAATGAAGTAGCGGGTCATATAAGGCTTTTTATAAACTAAAAAATTAAATAAATGAGAACTCAAACTAATCTAATCAAAAAAGTACATCATCCAAACATTCTTTCGATCTCATGTTGTACTTCTTCAGCACATTTAATCTGATCTTTTAAATTCCATTTTCCAATATTCTTTCCATCCTTCATAAACATAGAACCAGATTGATGAAAATAAAATTCAATATTTCTTTTATGTGCTTCCAAATATAAATTTTTAACCCATTCATATTCAATAGGTCTAACATCTTTTGAAGGAGCCATTTCCCCACCAACATTAACACACTTAATTAAGCCAGTATCTAAATACTTACCCAAAGATATAGGACCAATTAGGGGAGAGCAGAATACCTCCCTATGTTTAACAGGAGCCTCCAAAAAAGCTTTCAACCTTTTATCAGCCCATTCTTGATTCTCAATAGAAATACTAATATGCACATGTTCCCAACCATCTCCCCAATCAGCTGGAACACACTGTGCTATTCTTTCAGGTCTTTTAGTAGTCATAACAAATATACAATCACTTCTTCTCCTAATAAAATCCCAACAACCATCTCTCCAAGCATCCGCCTCTTCTATAAAAAAATCCGAAGAAAAACATAATTTAATTAAAGAGCCACTCGGAACATCCTTATCTTTTAACTCATAAGTAGTTTTACCTTTTTCAATTTTAGTAGTATCTCTACCATATCTCTTATCCATTTTATACACAAAACAATTCTTACAACCGGGACTAGCTTTCTTGCATCCATGCCACGGATTCCAAGGTATTGCTTTATTTACATCTATATTTTGCATAACATCACTTCCTTAAATCAATATTAACATCATCTTCTAATAATGACAATTGTAGACATTCTATCTTATTTTTCATTACTACACCTTGTTTTTCTTTTTCAACTATCTTTTCATTCTTTCTATTTTGAAGACCAGAAGCCAACGCCTGTTCTATTTGCACCTTATAATCCTTAATATAATATACTTTACCATCCTTAATAAACACATTACCAGTTTGTCCAAATATAAACTCAACATCATATTTTATAGCTTGATCATAAATTTTCTTTACCCAATTATAATTAAGAGGCCTTTCACCAGCATAGTTCTCCCCACCACATAACACCGTCTCAATTCTACCAGTAGCAAGATACTTATCCAAATCCATTTCCCCAATAAAAGGTTTTAAACTAACCCATATATGCTTAAGAGGAAGTTCTAACAAGCAAGAAATCCGCTCATCAGCTCTCTTTTGATTTTCACAAGATACAGCAAACGTAACATTATCCCAACCATCTCCCCAATCAGCAGGCAAACAATCCCTTATCCTATATGCCCTTTTAGTTAATAAAGAAAATGTAACATCAGGTCTTTTTCTCATAATATCCCAAGCTTCATCTCTCCACTCATCAGCTTCTTCTAAAAAGAAATCAGAAGTCATACATACTCTTACAAAATCCCCAGACTTAATTTTAGGATTTCCCTTTCTATCCATCTTCAAAGGTAAATTCCAATCAGTCTTATTCTTAGATATTTTAGAACCATCTTGCCCCCTTTGCTCATCTAAATAATACATAAAACAGTTTTTACATCCCTCACTAATCTTATGACAACCATGCCATGGATTCCAAGTAGGATCATTTCTCTTCATTTCAATACTAATCCTCTAAATATCCCTTAGCTTCTTCTAACAATACAATCAATTCATCAAATCTATTTGAACCCAATCTATTTTCTAAATTAACTAACTTACTATTCAATTTAGTTTCCATCTCTAATACTAGATCTTTTGCCTTATCAGTGGGAATAACATAAAAACTCCTCTTATCATCTTCCAAATATTCTTTAGTAATATATCCCTTTTTCTCTAAAACAGATATATGCTTAGCAATCATAGGCTTAGTAACTTCGAGAAGATCCGCTATCACAACAGGAGTAAATAAACCATCTCTTCTAGTTATAATATTTAAAACACCCATTTCACTTGGCCTTATAGGAAGATCTTTTTTTAGTTCCATATAAGTCCTACTAAATTTTGAAAATACAATATTTGCATATATATACTTATTCATAATACCTCCAAAAGTAGTTAACGCTGATTAACTATATTTAGTATAATACTTTTTAACATAATAGTCAATTAGTAGAAAACATTTTCCTCTAAGTACAATAGTTATATTTTAAACAAAACGAAGAACACTAGAAATAAGAATAATTAATGTAATTGCCAATTATAAAAGTAGAGTAACAACACAAAGAATACCTTATAACATAATAGATAAAAAAGAATACTAGCGAGCCCATTAACTTAAAAGTTTGGAAGTCTAAATAGTATTCTTTTAGCATATAAAAATTAAAATCTTAATTTACTCCTGTATAATAATAAACCGTAATTTTTTGATTTGCCCCTGTAGTAGCAGTAATATTTGTATCTCTGTAGCTTCCATCAGTACATTGTTCTCCAGTATTTCCCTCATAGCTTATAGATTCCTTTGTTTTATTAACTGGTGTGCAGTTTCCATTGGCATCTACTGCCTTAGCAGTCCAAGTTACAGTTTGATTAGCTTCCACAGAAAAGTTTGTTCCATTTGCATATGATTTTTGTCCATCATCAGTAACTGTGAGATGTTTTGATATACTATAATATGAAGCATATAATACTAAATCTTTTTCAATTGTTAATTTAGCACTAGCACTTTTACCACTTGGAAGAGTAGCAGTAACAGTAACAGTATTACCATCAACAGCACAAGTACGATTCCAAGCTTTTATTTTAGCAGCAGAGCCAGTTGGTTCATCTTCAGCAGTTAATGCCCCAGTATTTTTATCAATAGATACACAAACATTACTATCAATTGAATAAGTTACATCCCCACTAGCATTTTCTACTTTAGCAGTAGCCACAGAAGTATTATTTCCACTTCTATGGATAACGCTTCTTGATAATGATAAACTAATCTTTTCCTCTTTCTTAGGTTCCTCTTCCTTAGCTTCTTCTTTTTTAGCTTCTTCCTTTTTCTTCCAGTTCGCATATAAAGTTGTATCATTCTCTAGTTTAGCCTTATTGGATATAGTAGTACCATCTTCCAATTCCCAATTTACAAAAGTATACCCATCTCTTGTTGGATTTTCTGGAAGAGTAAGTTCTTCACCTTTATTAATAGTAACACTATCAATTTTATTACCACCTTTTGTATCAAAAGTTACAGTTACAGTTTCTACTTTGACTTCTTCACCTTTATATACTGCTTTTAATGATATATCACCTTTGATTTTAGTAGAAAAATCAAAATTATCTTTTGCAAGTTTTTCTTTATCATTGTCTGTACTTACTACTTCATACCAATCTATGAAGTTTTCACCTAGTTCTTTATCAGTTTTAATGTCTTTTTCTTTTATTTTTTGATTATACTTAACTTGAATAACATACTTATTACTATCATTTACTTTAAAAGTAACATCAAATTTTCTGTTAAAAAACCAGAATAAGAATAAACCAATTAGAATTAATAACGAACCTATCATTATTAATACTATTTTGATTTTCTTTTTAGAATCATTTTCTTCCGTTTTCTTCTTTGAATCTTTTTCTTTAGTTTTCATTTTTTCCTCCTCTTAACATAATTATATCACATACTAATTATTTTAGATTAAATCTTTTATCATTTTATAAAAATACTGCTTTTAATTATTTACTATATAACTCCTTTCCAAATTTTGTACCTATAAACCTATTAATTATTAGATAAGTAATATATAAACAGATAGTAGTACTTTCTGTGAATAATTGCCAAAAATGATAGTATTTACTTGATTTTACTAATATTATTTGTTATTATAATGGTGAATTTAAAGGAATGATGCTATCGCTACATAAATTACAATCCATTTAATATTCAATCCATAGGAGGCGATTACATTTTTCGTCATCTTTTAAATTATAATATTTTGGAGGAAAGGGAGAATTATTTTATGGAAGATGAAAATATTGAATTACTGCTGACTATTTTGACAAATGCTTTAAAAGAAAATGATTTTGGTGATGACACTCAAAAAATCATATATTTATGTAACTCGTTAAAAAAGATTCAGAAAGCAATACCTACAATTGATGAATTAGAAGAACTTAAAAATATTGAAATTGATTTAGAAATTAAATATGAAATTTTTTATGAAATTGGCAATTACTTTGATCCATTGTATGTAAAAATTAAGAGTACCATTCATAAAGAAGAAGTAAAAAAACTTAGAGAAGAAAACAGAAGAAAGAGAGAAATTGAATAATATGGAATTTTTTGATCAGGATACAAATATGATTATTATGATAGAAGTACATACGGTAATACTAAACATAATTCTACTCATGTTGAATCAGATAATAATGAAAATTGGAGTAGAACAGATAATGATAGAGATAACGATACTCAAACACATAGTTCTGGGTCAGGTTGTTACTTAACTTCTGCATGTATGAGTCATTATCTAACTAATTTTGCTGATAATTGCTATGAACTTACTATATTAAGATGGTTTAGAGATAATTTTGTATCAAAAGAAGATGTAAAACGTTACTATAAAACTGCACCTATGATTGTGGAAGCCATCGAACAAGAAGAACACAAGGATATAATATATAATTATATATATGATAATGTAGTAGATGCTTGTGTAGAAGCTATTGAAAATGGTGATTATAATTTTGCATACAATAGATATAAAGAAAGCATACTAAGTTTAGAACAAACATATTTAAAATCTAACCAAGAGCATAAATTAGTAAGGACATTAAAAAAGCAAACAATTTAAACAAAACTGACAAAGGAAGTTACATTACTTCTTTTTGTTTTACAAAGAAAATAATAATAATAAATAAATCAGTATTATGAAATATTGAATTGAACACTTGTTTTGAGTCAAAATAAATGATAAAATAATATCAGTTAGTGATATTTAGTACCATTTAATGCTGTTTAGTATCGTTTAATAAATTTGTGGCCGAGATGTGTATTTTATTCGTGTCGGTCTAATTTTGGTTCAATTTTAATGAAATTAAGTATAGTAAGGAGGTAAAAAAATGTTTAAATTAGTAAGTAAGTATACACCAAGTGGAGATCAACCACAGGCAATAGAAAAACTAGTAGAAGGAATAAATAATGGAGATAAAACGCAAGTTTTACTAGGAGCCACAGGAACAGGAAAGACTTTTACAATAGCAAATGTTATAGCCAAAACCAATAAACCAACCCTAGTTCTAGCACATAATAAAACCCTTGCAGGACAATTATATAGTGAGTTTAAAGAGTTATTTCCCGAAAATAGAGTAGAGTACTTTGTATCATATTATGACTACTATCAACCAGAAGCATATGTACCATCTACGGATACATATATAGAAAAAGACTCTTCAATCAATGATGAAATAGATGAATTAAGACACAGTGCTACAAGTAGTCTAATATCAAGAGAAGATGTAATAGTAGTAGCCTCAGTATCATGTATATATGGAATAGGAGAAATAGAAGAATATAAGAAAAAAATGTTAACGCTAGCAGTAGGAGATACCATAGATCGCGATATAGTATTAAAAAAACTAGTAGAAATGTTATATGAAAGAAATGATATAGATCTAAAAAGAGGAACCTTTAGAGTAAGAGGAGATAGCCTAGAAATAATACCAGCATATGAAAGAACAAAAGGACTCCTAATAGAATGGTTTGGAGATGAAATAGATCGAATAAGTGAAGTAGATACCGTAACAGGACACATACTAAAAGATAAAAAAACCATCTCCCTATTTGCAGCTTCACACTTTGTAACAGATGAAGAAAAACTAAAGATAAGTATAGAAAGAATAAATAAAGAAAAAGAAGAAAGAGTAAAATATTTCAAAGAAAACAATAAACTAATTGAAGCCCAAAGAATAGAAGAAAGAGTAAACTATGATGTAGAAATGCTAGGAGAAACAGGCTTCTGTAGAGGAATAGAAAACTACTCAAGACATATAACCCTAAAAGAAGAGGGAGAATCACCAAATACCTTAATAGATTTCTTTCCAAAAGATTTTCTCTTAGTAGTGGATGAATCCCATGTAACCATTCCACAAGTAAAAGCCATGTATAACGGCGATAGAGCCAGAAAAATGAATTTAGTAGATTATGGATTTAGACTACCAAGTGCATTAGATAATAGACCACTAAAATTTGAAGAATTCGAAAGTAAAATAAATAATGTTATCTATGTAAGTGCTACCCCGGGAGATTATGAAATAGAGAAAACAAAAGGCAAAATAGTAGAACAAATAATTAGACCAACAGGTCTACTAGATCCAATAATAGAAGTAAGAGAAACAAAAAATCAAATAGACAATCTAATAGAAGAAATAAATAAACAAATAGATAAAAAAGAAAGAACCCTAATAACTACCCTAACAATAAGAATGGCTGAAGAACTAACCAACTATTTAAAAAGTTTAGATATAAAAGTAGCTTATCTACATAACGAAGTAAAGACATTAGAAAGACTAAAAATAATAAGAGACTTAAGACTAGGTAAATATGATGTAGTAGTAGGAATAAACCTATTAAGAGAAGGAATAGATATACCAGAAGTATCATTAATAGCTATAATGGATGCTGATAAACAAGGATTTCTAAGAAGTACTAGAAGTCTAATACAAACAATCGGAAGAGCAGCCCGTAATGCTAGTGGAAGAGTAATAATGTATGCAGATATAATATCAGATAGTATGGATAAAGCAATAAGTGAAACACAAAGAAGAAGAAATATTCAAGAAAAATACAATCAAGAACACAATATAATTCCTCAAACTATCATTAAAGAAATAGCAAGCCCAGTATCCAATGAAACAGAAAAGAAAGTAGAGAAAGAAGAAAAACTAAGTAAAGAAGAGAAACTAAAATTAATAGATAATTTAACCAAAGAAATGAAAATAGCGGCTGGTAACTTAGATTTTGAAAGAGCTATGGAGATAAGAGATATTATATTTGATTTAGAAAGTAAAAAATAAAAGAGAAGTTTAACATCCAAATATAAGCCAAAAGCCCAAACAAATAAGCGTTAAATATTCCAAAAGTAAAATAAAGACATTACCAAAACATGGAGCAAATAAAGTAATAAGCATTTGATAAAAAGTAATAATCATAAGCATAATAACAATTAAAAGAAGAAATAATTTAAAACCAGCACATAATCTAAAAAAATTAAAAAAATTATTAAACATAGCTAATCACCTAACATATTTTATGATATAAATAAAATAAAGGTAACTATTAAAAAATATTATGTTCACTCTAAGCCAATGTCTTAGAGTGCTATTTTAAGCCTATCAAAAGCTAGTCTTAAAATAGAGTATCAACCATACCTATCATATATAAGCCAAAACCATAGTATGTAAACATAAAAAAATATGTTGTTAAAATAAAAATAATGTGATAAAATTATATTGTAGAAGGTGATGTTATGGATAGTAGTACAACAGCATTTGATATTACAGAGATAAAGAAAAAAGAAGTAAGAGAAACACTAGAATCATGTGTTGAAGCCTTATCAGAAAGAGGATATAATCCCATTAATCAAATAGTAGGTTATATCATATCAGGAGATTTAGGTTATATTTCTTCATATAAAGAAGCAAGAAATAAAATATCTAAAATAGATAGAACCATTTTAGTGGAAGAATTACTTAAAAGTTATCTAAAATGAAATACTTAGGAATAGATTTAGGAAGTAAAACAGTAGGATTAGCTATATCAGATACTACTCTTACAATAGCAACATCATTCAAAACAATATTTTTTAAAGATGAAGATTACTTAAGTACTATAGAAGAAATAAAAAATATCGTAAACGAAAACAATATAGTAAAAATAGTTCTAGGATTACCCAAAAATATGAATAATACCCTAGGAGAAAGAGCAAAAATAACTATAAAATATAAAGAATTACTAGAAGAAAACTTAAATATACCAATAATAATGTATGATGAAAGATTAACTTCAGTAATATCTAATTCTATTTTAATAGAAGCCAATATATCAAGAAAAAAAAGAAAGAAAAAAGTAGATGCCGTAGCAGCTCAAATAATATTACAAGATTATTTAGATAAGGAGAAAAATGAAAATGGATAAAGGAAATACATTTAAAGTAATAACAAAAGATAAAACAGAAATAGAATTTGAAATTCTATTTACTTTTGAATCAGATGAAACAAATAAAAACTATATGGTTTATACAGATAATACCAAAGATGAAGAAGGAAATACAAAAGTATATGCTTCTGTATTTAATCCTGAGGCAGAACCACTAGAATTATTACCCGTAGAAACCGAAAGAGAATGGAAAATAATAGAAACAATAATAGCCTCTATTACAGAAGAAAGTAAGAAAGAGAAAAAAGAAGAGACTAATTAGTCTCTTTTATGTGGAGGAATAAATGAAGAGGTTAAAGAAAATAATAATATCCCTATTTATTATGGCAATCTTTTTTTCAGTAGCAGTCTTTACATATTACAATATAAATATGTCAAGTGTGTCAAATGATACTACAGAAAAAGAAATATTAATAGAAGAAGGAAGCATTGGTAGTATAGCAAGTAATTTAAAAGCAAACAATTTAATTAAAAATGTAACAATATTCAAACTATATACAAGATTGACAAATAAAACAAATCTAAAAGCAGGTAAATATCTTTTTTCAGAAAGTATGGATGTAAAAGAAATAGTAAATATACTAGAAGAGGGTTCTAAAATAAATCCCAATGAAATAACCATAACTTTTAAAGAAGGAATAAATGTAAGAAAGATAGCTACCCTAATTAGTGAAAATACAAATAATAGTTATGAAGATGTCATAAATAAATTAAAAGATAAAACATATATAGATAGTCAAATAGCCAAATATTGGTTCTTAACAGAAGAAATAAAAAATAATAATATCTACTATCCATTAGAAGGATATCTATATCCCAATACTTATAGATTCAGTAATAAAGATGTTAAAGTAGAAGAAATATTTACTAAAATGCTAGAAGAAACCGATAAAAGACTATCAAAATATAAAAAAGAAATAGAAAAAAGTACTCTTAGTGTTCATGAATTAATAACACTATCATCAATAGTAGAACTAGAAGGCGCTAAAACAGACGATAGAAAAAAAGTAGCAGGAGTTTTCTATAACCGCTTAGAATCTTCATCATATCCAACATTAGGTAGTGATGCTACAACATACTATGCCTCAAAAATAGATGACTGGACTTATAGTTTAACATATAAAGAATTAAATGATTGTACAAACAAATATAATACTAGATGTAATTCAAACTCCGGACTTCCAGTAGGAGCAATATGCAATCCAAGTATAGAAAGTATAGAAGCAACAATAAATCCAGAGAAACATTCATACTACTATTTTGTAGCGGATTGTAAAGGAAAAGTATATTTAACAAAGAATGAAACAGAACATAACAATATAATAAGAAAACTAAAAAACGAAGATAATTGGTGTGCCTAATTATCTTTTAATTTTTATATCATCTATGCAGTAGTGGTTCAATGTTCCTTTACACAGGAACAATTGCGGATCATAAAAATTTTGTATTTTCTATAAATAAAATTATTAAAATATTAGAAGAAACTAAACAGTCAGTTTAAGATTATCGTAAGATAGTCTTTTTTAGTAAACTACTGGTATACTTTGAATAAAAATAAAAAAAATATGATATACTTAAATAAAAGGAGGCTATATGGAAGAAGAACTAATAAAGACAATAGAAAGAGTAGGGAAGAAACTAAATGAAGAATACTTAAGAGCAACAACAAAATCAAAACAAAGAAGAATAATATACGATCTATATTCATATGATAGCTTTTGTAATCAAATAGTAAATATAGAAAATCCCCATCTATGGATCGTAGATGAAAATCTATTGCCAGAAGATTCATTCTTAGAAATAATAAATAGAGATAAAAAAATATTTTTTGATATATCAAAAACAGTAATCAATACATTTATAGATGAAAAATTCCCTATATATAAAAACTATTATAAGAAACTACCAAAAATAAATGAGAAAGAAATGCAGGATATCATAAAATCATTTTTTAGTAGTATAGATGAAGATGTCTACAAAAAATTTAAAAATAAAAGTAACGAGTATAGATTATTAGAAACAGAATATTATATGGAAGAAGAGGGCTTTACTTTACCATTAGAAATAATAAATGATAGTTTCATAACAGTAAAAAAATACAATGGTTACTATGACTTGTCGTTTGCAGTAACTCTAGTTCATGAACTTGGACACCAATATGAATTAGAACACCTATATAATCAAAATAGACTAGGATTTAAAACAAAATCAATGCTAACTCCCTACTATGAAGTAAGCTCAAAATTTTTTGAATATGCCTTTTTAAGATATCTAAAAGATAACAAAATATTAGAGCATAGTACAAAGTTATCTATGCAAGAATACTATCAAGACCTATACATATATAACTTTTATATGAATGTTATAAGTATGAAAAGCAAAATAACAACCTCTTATGGAAATGTATATGTAGATGAAGAAAATATAAAAAAATATGCCGACTATATAATGCAAAAATATAACTTCTATGAAACATCAGTATATAACATGGGACTAGATTGCAGATGTTCATACATATATCCAATAGGAGGAATATTTGCCATCTATATGTATGAAGAATATCAAAAAGATAAAAATAAATTTATAGCAGAACTAAAGAAAACATTTTTAGAATATCCCAATAATCCAAGTATAGAAGTATTTAAAAATGTAGGTGTAACCTATGATAAATTAAAAGAAGGAAAAATATTAAAAAAAGTAATAAAAGAATAGATAACAAGCTATTCTTTTATTTTAGTATACTTTCTAACATAATAAATATGATGAATAGTAACAATCAAAATATTCAAAATACTAGAAATAATTAAACACCATAAACCAATTTTAAAATAACTAAGAATAATAAGACTAATAATCTTAACAATACCCCCATATAAAGTTCCTCGCATAGCAATATTAGCATAACCCATACCATTTAAACTACTAGTAAGAGGAGCCTGAATATAATGAAGTAAAAAGAAAGGAGCAGTAATACTAATATATTCAAGACCTAAAGAAGTATTATAAATAAGTTTTAAAGGAATACTAGGAATAAAAATAAATATTAAAGTAGCAGGAATACCCACTAGTAAAGAAAAAAATATAGCCTCCTTAATTTTCTTTTTAGTATAAGTAAGATTACCACTACTATAACTATTAGAAACAACCGGTAAAATAGCAGAAGAAATAGCTAAAGTAAAAAAAGACGGAAGAAGAAGTAGAGGATATACATATCCATTAATAATACCATAACAAGAAGTAATATAATCAGAAGAATAACCAACACTCTTAAGAGTAGCAAATAAAATAATAGGCTCCAAGAAATAAGTAATAGAACCAATAAGTCTAGAAGCCGTATTAGGAATAGAAATCCCCAATATTTCCCTAAGTAATCCCCTATTAGTAGAAATATCATCCCTATATATTTTCTTTTTAGGTAAAAAAATAAGTAAAACAATTGTAGACATACCCTCACTTAAAATATTAATAAGAACAACAAAAGTAACCGCCAGTGTAAGAGAATATTTCATCATATAAGAAACAACAGTAACAGTAAGAATAAGCCTAGTAATCTGTTCAATAATATTAGAAAAAGTAATAGGTAAAACTCTTTCTTTACCAAAGAAATAACCCTTAATAATACTAGATACCGCTATAAAAGGTAGAGTACTACCAATAGCAATAAGAGGATAATAAGCCTTAGTATTATGTAGTAAATTATTCGCAAGCCCTCTAGCAGACAATAAAATTAAACCAATTAAAAATAAATTATAAATAAGAATTAAAATAGTAGTAGGAATAACAATCTTTTTACTACTACATTTCTTTTCAGATACCAATTTAGTAATAGCAATAGGAACACCCAAATTACATAAAGTAATAAATAAATTAAAAGTAGGAAGAATAAGCATATACTCACTAATTCCAGCACTACCAATCGTTCTAGTAAGAACTATCTTAATAACCATGCCAAGAATTTTAGTTATAAATCCTCCAATAATTAATATAATAGTAGATTTAATAAATTTATTTTTCATAATAAAATATATGTAATAATAAAAAAAATATAAGTATAAGAAATAAAAAAAAGATAATACTAATACTGGTGATAATATGGATAAAAAAATATATAAAGAAATAGTAGATAAAAATACCCCCAAAGAAAACTATATAAAAAATGCTATAATAACATTCCTAGTAGGAGGCACTATAGGAGCATTATCCGAACTCCTACTAAGATGCTATAGTCTATGGCTAAATCTACCAAGAAAAGAATCAGGAGTCCTAGTAATATTAACTCTCATAACTATAGCTTCAATATTAACCGCCGTAGGAGTATTTGATCTATTAGTAACCAAAGTAAAATCAGCATTAATAATACCAATAACAGGCTTTGCCCATTCAATGACCTCATCAGCATTAGAATATAAAAATGAAGGTCTAGTCCTAGGAATAGGAGCAAACATATTCAAATTAGCAGGAACCGTAATACTATATGGAGTAGTATCAGTATACATATTCGGTATAATAAGATTACTTATAATAGGAGGCTAAAATGACAATAGAATATAAAAATGTTTTTATAGAAGATACCTATACAATATGTGGAAATTATGAAAATGATGGACCACTATCAAAATACTTTGATAAAAAATATCCAAAAGATCTATACTTTGGAGAAAAATCATGGGAAAAAGCAGAATCACATATCTTAAAAGAATCAGTAAAAAATATAATAAATAAAAATAAACTAAAAGATCAAGACATAGATCTACTAATATCAGGAGACTTACAAAACCAAATAGCAGCTTCAGACTATATGGCTAGAGACTTTGATATCCCCTTTATAGGTATCTATGAAGCCTGTAGTACCATGGGAGAAGCCCTATCCATAGCAAGTACATACATAGATAACACTAAAGCTCAAAAAATAATAGTAGCAACATCAAGTCATAATATGGTAAGTGAAAAACAATTCCGAAACCCAACAGAATACGGAACACCAAAACCCAAGACAGCCACATTTACCGCTACAGGAGCCGTATCCGTATTACTTACAAATAAAAAAACAAAAATAAAAATAGAATCCTCAACAATAGGAAAAGTAATAGATATGGGAATAAAAGATGTCAATCACATGGGAGCAGTAATGGCACCAGCAGCAGGAGAAGTAATATATAATCATCTAAAAGATACCAAAAGAGATATATCATATTATGATCTAATATTAACCGGAGATTTAGGACTATATGGAAAAAATATCCTAAAAGAATACATGATGACAAACTATAACATAGAACTAAAAGATAATTATAACGATTGCGGAGTAATGCTCTATGATTTAGATAAACAACCCGTATTAGCAGGAGGATCAGGACCAGTATGTTCTTCACTAGTAATGTTTGCCTACATATATAAAGAAATGCTAAAAGGAAAATATAACAAAGTACTATTTGTACCAACAGGAGCAATATTCTCTCCAACATTTACCTTTCAAAAAGAATCCATACCAAGTATAGCCAATGCCATATCCATGGAGGTAACAAAATGATGACCTATATTTATGCCTTTATATTTTGCGGATTATTATGTATGATAGCACAACTAATATTAGACAATACCAAATTAACTCCGGGACATGTAACCAGTATATTTGTAGTAGTAGGAGCCCTATTAGATGTAGCAGGAATATATGACAAAATAGTACTATACGCAGGAGCAGGAGCCCTAATACCAATAACATCATTCGGCCATTTACTAATACACGGAGCAATGGAAACAGAAGCAAGTATTGGCCCATTAGGACTAGCTTTTGGAATATTTAACTTAACATCTGCTGGAATATCAATAGCCTTATTTCTCTCATTTATATTAGCTATAATTTTCAAACCAAGACATTAACAAGCACAAAAAGTGTTTGTTTTTTTTATGTATCAATATAGTTGTTATTTAACAAGAATTGTGATAAAATTATATCAAGTAAATAATATAATAAAAGAAAGAAGGAATCATATGAGTTATAAAACAATGGATGCCAATGAATTAGTAGCTAGAGTAAGTTATAAATTTATAGAATTAGCAGGAATTTATCCAATTACTCCCGCCTCACCAATGGCAGAAAAAATAGATATTCTATCAAATCAAGGAGAAATAAATTTTTGGGGAAATAAAGTTAAAGTAATAGAAATGCAATCAGAAAAAGGAGCATCTTCTACTGTCCATGGAGCCATGCAAAGTGGGGTACTAGCAGCCACATACACTGCTAGTCAAGGATTACTTCTAATGTTACCAAGTATCTATAAAATGGCCGGAGAAATGTTACCAATAGTTATCCATGTAGCAGCTAGAAGTCTATCAACCCATAGCCTTAGTATCTTTGGTGATCACCAAGATATCTATGCCACTCGTATGACAGGAGCCTGTATGATATCCGCAAGCTCAGTAGAAGAGTCATATCATATGGCTATGATAAGTCATTTAGCAAGTATCAAATCATCACTTCCCTTTATCAATTTCTTTGATGGTTTTAGAACCAGTCATGAAATAAATAAAATAAAAGAAGTAGATTTAAGTAAAATATCCGCATTAATAGATAAAAAAGCCCTAAAAGAATTTAGAGATAGAGCCATAGCAAAATCAATAACAACTAGAGGAACAGCAGAGAATGAAGACATCTATTTTCAACATATGGAAGTAAGAAACAAATACTATGAATCCGCAGTAGATAATGTCGTCTATTACATGGATAAAATAAATAAAATATGCAAAACAGACTATAAACCATTCAATTACTATGGTGATAAAGAAGCTACCCAAATAATAATAGCTATGGGATCTGTAAACGAATGTATAAAAGAAGTAGTAGATGATCTAAATACCAAAGGAAGAAAAGTAGGCTTAGTAGTAGTCCACTTATATAGACCATTCAGTAATAAACACCTAATCCAAGAAATACCAACTACCGTAAAAAAAGTAGCAGTATTAGATAGAACAAAAGAACCGGGAAGTAGTGGCGAACCATTATATCTAGATGTCGTAAATGCCCTAAAAGATAAAAATATAAAAGTACTAGGAGGCAGATACGGCCTATCATCTAAAAATACCACTCCTGCTATGATAAAAGCCGTCTATGACAACTTAGATAACGAAATGAAAAATAATTTTACCATAGGAATAGAAGATGATGTTACAAATTTAAGCTTAAAAATAGATAACTATAAAATAAACAAAACAAGTTATGAAATGCTAATCTACGGATATGGATCAGATGGAATGGTATCAACATCAAAAGATATACTAAAAATAGTAGGAGATAATACCAAAAAATATGTTCAAGGATACTTTCAATATGACTCCAAAAAAAGTGGCGGAGTAACAAGAAGTCATATAAGATTTAATCAAAATCCAATAAGAAGTACTTATTATGTCGATAATCCAGACTTTATAGTAGTATCCAAAGATACATATCTATATAAATACGATATTCTAGATAATATAAAAGAAAAAGGAATACTACTTTTAAATACCAGTCTAAGTTACGATAATCTAGTAAAAACTCTACCAAACAAAGTAAAATATCTCCTAGCTAAAAAAGAAATAGCGGTCTATACTATAGACGCCTATGAATTAACATCATCACTAGGACTAAAAAATAAAATAAATACCTGTATGGAAGTATGTATTTTCCATATCATCAATATTCTAAACATAAATAAAGTAATAAACATAATGAAAGAAAACAATAATCAAAGATTTAAAACCAAAGGTAAAAAAATAATAGACATAAATAATCAAATAATAGATAACTCATTAAAATACCTAAAAAAACAAGAAGTAGATCCATCATGGATAACCCTAGAATATTTAGAAAATACCCAATTAACATTCAACGAAACAATAAACAAACTAAAAGGAGATAGTCTACCAGTAAGTAGCTTTACCCAAATACCATCAGGAATATTCCAAGGAGGAACAACCAAAGAAGAAAAAAGGAATATAGCAGAAAACATACCATGTTGGATAAAAGAAAACTGTATTGAATGCAACCGTTGTGCCTTTACCTGTCCCCATGGAGTAATAAGACCATTCCTCCTAGATAAAGAAGAAAATAAAGTAGAGACAATCCCCTCAATCATGCCCAAAGATGTAGCCTTTACTATAGGAATAAACTATGAAGAGTGTACAGGATGTGGTCTATGTGCTACAGAATGCCCGGGAAAAAATGGCCAAAAAGCCCTAGAAATGATCCCTAATAAAAGAGATGATGAAGAGTTTGAATATCTACTAAAACATAACATCAATGAAAAATATAACAGTACTCTACTAACAAGTAAAAACATAAGTCTAAAAAATCCTAAATTTGAATATTCAGGAGCCTGTGCAGGCTGCGGAGAAACACCATATTTAACAAACTTAACTAGAGTATTTAACGATAATCTAATAATAGCCAATGCCACAGGCTGCTCATCAATATACGGATCAAGTGTACCATCATTCCCCTATACAGTACCATGGGCAAGTTCCCTATTTGAAGATAATGCCGAATACGGCTACGGTATTTTAAACGGAATAAATATTACTAGAAATAAAATTAAAAAATATATGGAAGAATATCCCCATAATAAAACATTTAAAAAATGGTTAAATAATATGAACGACTATAACATATGTAAAGAAGTATATAAAGAAATAGACTACAAAAAACATCCATATCTATTAGAAATGCAAGCCTACATAATCCCCAAATCCATGTGGATAGTAGGAGGAGATGGCTTTGCCTATGATATCGGTTATGACGGAATAGATCATGTCCTATCAAAAAAAGATAATATCAATATAATGGTTTTAGATACCGAAGTATATTCAAATACCGGAGGACAATCATCAAAAAGTACCCAACTAGGAGCAGTAGCCTCTTTCGCTTCCAACGGAAAAGATAACTACAAAAAAGATTTAGCAAGAATAGCCATGTGTTATCCCCATGTATATGTAGCCACTACTAACATAGGCTACAATAAAGAGCAATATCTAAAAGTATTAAAAGAAGCAAATGACTACAATGGACCATCCCTAGTAATCTGCTACTGTCCATGTATAGAACATGGAATAAAAAAAGGAATGAATTATTCTATAGAAAATGCCCATTTAGCCACCGATAGCGGCTACTTCATAACCTTTAGATATAATCCAGATACAAATAAATTAATATTAGATTCAAAAGAGCCAAACTTTGATAAATATGAAGACTTCCTAATGACTGAAAATAGATTTGCCAGTTTAAAAAATACAAATAGTAAAGAAGCCGACATAATACTAGAAAAGCAAAAAGAATGGGCTCAAAAAAGATATAATTATTACAAAAAGATAAGTGAGGAATAGTATGAAAGAAAAAGAGGTTGTATTAAAAGATAAAAAAGAAATTACTAATATATCAAAAGAAGAAATAGATAACAATAATATCAAAATATTATTAGATAACACCATACCCCTAGATAAAGTAGTAAAGGAAATAAAAAATGAATAAAGATATAGATTTATTCTTAAAATATATGGCTAATATCTACCTAGAAAATAAAGATCAAGAAATATCAAGTGATACCATATATAATGAACTAAGACAATTAAGTATTATTAGTAATAAAATAAAAAAAATAAAAAAAGAAAACCTACTTAAAGTACAATTAACCCTAAAAAAAGAATTTTATCAAAATACCCTTATCAGTAGTCGTAATCGTTATTTCTATACCTTTGAAAATAGAGAAAATAATAGTGATCAAGAATTCTATAAACAACTAGAATCTCCCATAAAACTATATATTCAATGTAGTGCAAAAGAATTATATGAAGTAGCAAGTAAAATATCCAACTATATATTAAAAGAAAAAATCATCTGTCAATGCAAAATAGCTAAAGATATGCGAAATGATGCCTATACAATAAGAGTAAGTAAAAAAGAAGATGCCGAAAAAATAATAAACTATGCCAATACTATTATAAATAGTGAAAGTATAAAAAATCCCTTTATATACAGTGTAGGAAAAGTAGGAGTAACATGTCAAAGTAAATTATCATATAATTATGTTTTATCTCTACTTATTCAAAAATATCTAAAACACAAAAAAGATAATAAAGATTTAGCTAATGTAGATTCAAGTGAACTATCAAAATTCATAAGAAGTGAAATACTAGCCTTTAAAAGTGGATTATATGATCATTATAAAAAAGAATATAACCTTGAAGATTCCGATATATCAAGCTTTATAAATATATCTACTACACTAGCGGACACTATAGATAATAAATTAACCCTAGATAAAATATTTAAGTATCAAGATAAAACAAACGATATAGATAGTATACTACTAGAAGATAAAACTGAAGAAAAAGTATTATATATAATATATAGACTCTCAGTATACTATAGTACTACAGATATCCATAATATGTTAATTCATTATTCCCAAAATAACAATGCCAATATATTTACAAGGAAAGATTCAATAAGACATACCATTATAAGTGGAATTACACCAAATAAAATGAAGAATACCATTATAAAAATAGGAACTAATGCCCTATATGAAAGTATATATTTAACAAGAAAAAAATATAATGATAAACAATGTATCTATGCCATAGAAAAATATCTCTTAACAGGAAAATTAGACGGCTTTACTAGAGATACATCTGCCAGAAGTAAATTAGGATTAGTAGTTCCAAGTAAGTATCTTATAGAAATAATGCAAAACGAATTAGATAGTAAAAATAAAGATATATTAAAATTAATAAATAAACTATCAAATAAAGATAAACAAACCATAATGAAAGTTATAGATAACAATATAGAATCATTAGAGGAAGAAGAAATAATAAAGATAGAAGAAATAAAAATCTATATAGATTCATTAGGAGAAGCAATCTATGAAAGTATAAGTAATAAAATACCAAATAACCAAAAGATTGGAATAAAATAACAAAAAAAAATCCAATCTTTTTTTGACAATAATATATAATTATGATAAAATATATTTCGTAGTTAAGAAGATTCTTTTTAATTGACAAATTAAGTGATTTTTGAGATAATTTTATTGTAGAGGTGATTAAAATGTATAATGACAAGATTACTTTAACAATGCAAGATATTCTAGAAAAAGAATTCAAAATTGATGCTAGAGGATATAGACCTCAAGAAGTAGATAAATTTCTTGATGTCATCATAAAAGACTATAACGAATATAATAATATTATAAGAAGTCTAGAAAAAGAAAGAAAAAACTTAGCAGATGAAAATTTAGCTTTGAAAAATGAAGTAAGAAATTTAAAATCAAGTATTGAAGCTGCTAGAATAGGAGAAAAAGAAATTACAAATGTTGACTTATTAAGAAGAATATCTCAACTAGAAAAAATAATATTAGGAAAAGAACAATAATATATCTGGGTAAATACTGCATACAAGATATGTAGAGGAAAGTCCATGCTCGCACTATCTGAGATGATAGTAGTGTTTGTGCTTAGGGAAAAAATAACCTAAGGCAGGAAACTGACGGCTTATCTTTTATCTAAAGGAAACCATGATAAAAGATATATAAAAGTGCCACAGAGACGAGTCTATTTAGAAATAAATAGAATGAAACGAGGTAAACCCCACAAGCGAGAAACCCAAATTATGGTAGGGGAATCCTAAACTAGAGAAATGAATCTAGAGGGAATGACAAAGTCATAGATAAATGTTTACCGCCTATTAATAGGTACAGAACATGGCTTATAAGATTTATTATTATTAAGGAGTATTATGAAAAATATTGGTCTGAAATTAAAAAATAAGAGAGAAGAAAATGGTCTTTCAATAGAAGAAGTAGCAGAAGACCTGAAAATGCGACCTAGTCAAATATCAAGTATAGAAGAAGGAAAAACAGAAGATTTCAAAGATATCTTCTACCTAAAGTATTTCATAAGAGACTATGCTAAATATTTAGGACTAGATAGTGAAAAAACATTAGATGAATTTAATGAGTATTTATTTGATATTACCTCAAAAATACCCATAGATCTAATAAATCAAGCAAAAAAAGAAAAAAAGGTAAGTAATGAAGCGGTATCACCATATACCAAAGAAAATAGTAAAATAAAGATTCCTAAACTAATTATAGGATTAGCTATAATACTAGTTATAATAATAGTAGGATACTTTATAGTAAGTAATTATAAAGGTAATGATTTTAGTGATAACAATATTACTTATAGTATAAGGAGATAAAGGGATGAATAAAGCAAATAAAATTACAATGGCAAGAGTAATAATGTCAATAATAATAATTATACTTATGCTCTTTCCATTTGATCAAATGGGAATAGACTTACCATCATACATAGTAGGAGGCCGAATTAATATAGAATTAAAATATATAATAATAGGAATACTATTTATAGTAGCCTCTTTTACTGATTTCCTAGATGGCTATATAGCTAGAAAATATAATATGGTTACTGATTTTGGTAAAATGATAGATGCTATTAGTGATAAATTACTTACTAATTCAGTACTTATAATTCTAGGATGTAGTGGTAAAATAAGTGCTATTATAGTAGTAATAATAATAGCAAGAGATATAGTAGTAGATTCAATAAAAATGGTAATAGGAAACAAAGGCTATGCTGTAGCGGCTATACCCATAGCTAAAGTAAAGACTGCTACCCTAATGATTGGAATAACCCTTACATTATTTTATAATCTACCATTTGAATTAATATCCCTTAGGATATCAGAATTTTTACTTGTACTAGCTTCTATTCTTTCTATTATATCAGGAGTAAAGTACTATATAATGGCTAAGCCATACATAAAAGATAAATAATACTAGAGATTATTTATTTTTTTTCACACCTAGCCTTAATTCTTAAGTCTTGCTGTGTTATTCTAAACCTATCACTAGATAGTTTTAGAATAATATATCAACCATATCTATCATATATAAGTTAATAATATAAACTAAAACACGAACAAATGTATTAAAAAGTATTGACAAGTAAAAAAAATTATAATATAATGATAATGTAATTAAGGAAAGTATACAGAAAGAGAGGAAATTATGGCAAAAAATGTCGAAAAAGATACAGCATTAGAACAAGTATTAGCTGATATTGAAAAACAATTTGGAAAAGGAGCAATAATGAAACTTGGAGAGCAAGAACATAAAGAAATAGAAGTATCACCAAGTGGATCACTATCATTAGATATTGCCCTAGGAGTAGGAGGATATCCCAAAGGAAGAATAATAGAAATATATGGACCAGAATCATCAGGTAAAACAACCTTTGCTCTTCATGCCATAGCAGAAGTACAAAAAAATGGTAAAAGAGCAGCCTTTATTGATGCAGAGCATTCATTAGATCCTGTATATGCTCATAACTTAGGAGTAAACACAGATGAACTACTCCTATCACAACCAGATACTGGGGAACAAGCATTAGAAATATGTGATGCCTTAGTAAAAAGTGAAGCCGTATCAATAATTGTAATAGATTCAGTAGCGGCCCTAGTACCACAAGCAGAAATAGATGGAGAAATGGGAGATTCTCATGTTGGACTTCAAGCAAGACTAATGAGTCAAGCATTAAGAAAACTATCAGGATCAATTAATAAAACCAATACTATAGTAATATTTATTAATCAGTTAAGAGAAAAAGTAGGAGTAATGTTTGGTAATCCCGAAACAACACCGGGAGGTAAAGCCCTAAAATATTATGCTTCAGTAAGATTAGATATCCGAAGAGGAGAACAATTAAAAACAGGTACAGATGTAATAGGTAATAAAACTACTATAAAAGTTGTTAAAAACAAAGTAGCCCCACCATTTAAAATAGCTGTAGTAGATATCATGTATGGTGAAGGAGTATCAAAAGAAGGAGAACTATTAGATCTAGCTTCTGAAATTGGTGTAGTAGAAAAGAGCGGAGCATGGTATGCCTATAAAGGTAATAAAATAGGCCAAGGAAAAGAGAATGCTAAAATCTATTTAAAAGAAAATAAAAATATAAGTGAAGAAATCGAAGATAAAGTTCGTGAACATTATGATATAACAGTTACAAAGAAAAAAAATAAAGAATCTAAAAAAGAAGTAAAGGAATAAATAAAATATTCCTTTTTTCAATATAATATGATAGAATGTATATGGACGGTGAAACTATGAAAAAATGTTTAGTAATATATAATCCAAATTCTGGTAAATATAATAAAGAATTAACATTACCAAAAATAGAAAAACTACTTAATAATTACAATTATGAAGTACAAATAGAAATGACCAAAGCAAAAGGAGATGCCACTTCAATAGTAGCCAATACTTCCTATGTTGATCTAATAATCTCAATAGGAGGAGATGGAACATTTAACGAAGTAATGACAGGAAATTTCATGAGAAAAGATAGAATAGTACTATGCCATTTACCGTCAGGTACCACTAATGATGTAGGAGCAATGTGGGGTTATGGAAAGAATATTATAAATAATCTAAAATTAGCTTTAGAAGGAGAAATAAAAAGAATAGATATCTGTACTATAAATCAAAAACCCTTTGTATACTCTGCTGGCTTTGGTAAATTTATGAATATTCCTTATGAAACTCCTAGAGAACTAAAAAAAAGATTAGGACATTTAGCCTATATCAAAGAAGGTATTAAAGATTTCTTTAGAAAAGTAAAATTATATGATATAACATATGAAATAGATAATGAAAAATATAGAGGATTATTCTCCTTTGCCTTAATTACTAATGCAAATAGAGTAGCGGGCATAAATAACTTCTATAAAGATATAAAACTAGATGATAATAAATTTGAAATACTTTTATGTAATATAACAAAGTTAAAAGATATAGTAAAAACATTATATTTCTTTGCCTTATATGACGCAAGTAAAATACCGGGCTTCTACTTTTATAAAACAGATAACATAAAAATAAGATTCAATACTCCAATAAAAAAACCACTATGTATAGATGGAGAATCATTAGAAGATATAAGTGGTATTTATGATATAAAAATAGATCATGATGTATATGTACTAATGCCCTCTAAAAACATTAAAAGTTTATTTAGTCAAGATAGTTAATTAAAAGCAATTTCTACATCAATATTATCATCATAAATAATAATAAGAAGGAAAATAATTCCACTAATAAACACTAACATACTAGCTATAAAAGAAGCATATGTTAGTGTTACTTTTTTAGTAGTATCATTACTACTTAACTTCTTAATACTATTATAACTATCTACTACAAAATGATAATATATAATAACTAAAATAATAAAAATAATAAGCATAATACTTCTATATTCTTCCTTAATATCATTATTATCAGTAAGTACATAACAAGTCTCTTTATAATTAGCATAATAACTTAAAACAATAATACCAATATAAATTAACCATACAATATTCTCTTCTCTAATTTCTCTTAATCTATCTATCTTATTATCCATATTACATAATATGACTAATTATTAAATATATTTTACATATGACATACCTTTACCAATCAAATTAGAAACTGTTTACAATTATAACTTTAGCAATCATACTCAAAAAATAAGGCACCTATATTAGGTGCTATACATATTTAAATAAAAATTAAATGTGGAGATACATCTAAGCCAAAAAGATTATATCTCTTTTATATTATAGTCATCTATTGACATAATATACTTACAATTAAATTGTAACACATAAACTTAAACAGTGCAACAATAAATTGTATCTAATATTATACACTGTATATTTGAAAAGTCAACTTTTTTGTTTTGATTTCCCATTTTTAATAATATAGGTTGCCATTTCTTTTTATTTGAATGTACTAATCTGTGGCAATCACTACATAGCATAATACAATTATCAACATTATTAATTAAGTCTTTTCTCTGACTTCTATATAATATGTGATGTAGTTATAGAAAGTTAGTACTACCACAAAGCTTGCAGGAATAGTTATCTCTTTATTTATCATTTTACAATATGGTTTGTTTTTTTTCTTTCTTGGAAAATTAATAAAATTAGTTAAAATGTGTACCTAAACATACATATTATCTTCATAATGGTGCGTTAACCTGTTATTATTTAAACTCTACCTCGTTGACAAAAGCATTGTACCATAAGTCCACGTTAATCAATTTCCGATTTTTGTTTGTTTCATTTTTGTTAATAGCTTCTGATACTACATTAAAATTTTGTGTTATCTAAATTTTACCAAGAACTTTTATCTATTTACTTGTTTTATGAATTTACTTATTATTATATAATTTTAATAGGAACATTTGATGTGAGTGTCGTCCTCCTATCTTGAGAAAGAAAGGAGGTAGATAAAGATGAAAACTAAGACTTTTATAATAAAAGTTCTAAAGCTCATTGCTATCATTTTGTTACTTTCTACCTTACTGGTGTTAGCAATAAAAAAATAGACACTCTTACACCTTGATAGAGTGTCAATTCTATTAAACTAGAGGCGACATTACTGGTGTTAGCAATAAAAAAATAGACACTCTTACACCTTGATAGAGTGTCAATTCTATTAAACTAGAGGCGACATTACTGGTGTTAGCAATAAAAAAATAGACACTCTTACACCTTGATAGAGTGTCAATTCTATTAAACTAGAGGCGACATTACTGGTGTTAGCAATAAAAAAATAGACACTCTTACACCTTGATAGAGTGTCAA
>CAYYXX010000009.1:0-27067 GCA_964475905.1 uncultured Clostridium sp.
TAGTCTTTATAATATATTAAATTCCTTGTAAACCCTTGATTTATAAGCTTACGGAGACCCCCCCCCGTACAAATGTTCGCTATATTCAATACCATATTCATACAAAACACCTCACATTAAAATTCTCCAGTAATAGCAGTACTATCTGCACTAATCGTAGCCGTAAAAGTCTTACCAAACATTTCATTAGTAACCAAACTACTATCAAGCCAAATATAAATATCAAAAGTAGTATAACTACTAGTACTAGTTAAACTATAAGAACTAAGTACCGTCAAAGGACTATTAGCAGTAGCACTACTAAAATTACCACTACTAATAGAAGTACTACCACCATTAGCATAAACCTCATACTTAAGAGCATTACTAGCTAATCCCGTAATCACACTAGGAGTAACATAAATATTAAACTTACCCGCTACACTATTTTCACTTAACTTAGCCTTAACAATACCATGTAACCCCTCACTCTTATTACTAGATGGTGCCAACTCCGTATTAGTAATATTCTGTACAATTTGATAATCAATACTAAACTTACCACTTCCTGTAGTAACAGTCTTCTCAACTCTAGCTATAAAATAAGCATAAGTAAAACCCGCTATTAAACAGCAAAACAAACACACACCAAGTACAGCACCAATCAATTTTGCTTTTCTCACATCAATCACCTATTTCCTATATACCGAAGATACCTTAACATACCCAGAAAAATTCTTATTCATCATACTATTCTGATTTACACCACTCTCTTGTAACCAGATCCTAATATTACAAGTATAACTCTGACTAATACTAAAAGTACCATCAGTAGTACTAAGACTACCAATAACTACACTATCAGTAGTAAGTGAAGACCCAGTACCACTTCCAATAGAGGTCTCATTACAAGTCAAATCATATTTAAAATCACTTACTTTTAAAGCATCATCAATAATAATATTACTAAAACCAATATTTACCGCTACATCATATCCAGATAACTTAGAAGAATCAGGAACAATAGTAAACTCCGTACTACTAGCAAGAGTATCCACTTCATTAGCAGTAATAGGCACACCAGTATATAAATTAATAAATTCACTCTTAGTAAAAACTAAAGATATTCCCTCATCTATAGTACCAGTAGTAACATTCAAAGTAGTCCCATTAGCTAAAGTATAATAAGCATAAGTACTACCAAACATACAAGCAAAAATAATCGAAGCAGTAATAGTTAAAACAAAAATCATTTTCTTGAAACTCATTTATCTATCACTCCTATCTATTATTAACTATTATTATGATACCACATTTTATAATTATTATCAACAATATTTTTTTACATTTCTAAATTATGATAAACAGCCTGTACATCATCTAAATCATTTAAAGCCTCAATAAGCCCCATAGCCTTATCAAAAACTTCCCCCTCTAAAAGAACATAATTACTAGGAGTAAAAGTAACCTCACTAACTAAAAAACTATTATACCCCTTATTCTCAAGTTTTTCCTTAACACTAATAAAACTATTAGGTAAAGTATAAATAACAAAACTATCCTCCTCAGATATAAAATCCAAAATATCAAGTTCCAAAATATCTTCCATTAACTTATCTTCATCATAAACCTTATCAAGTACAATAACCCCTTTCCTATCAAAAAGATAACTAACAGAACCATCAGTCCCTAAATTACCTCCCCTCTTAGTCAAAGTACTTCTTACAAACCCAGCCGTCCTATTCTTATTATCCGTAAGACAATCAATCATAATAGCAATACCCCCAGGACCATAACCCTCATATAAAATCTTCTCAAAATTCTCTCCAGCTTCCTGATTTTTAGCCTTGTTAATAGCGGACTCAATATTAGCTTTAGGCATATTCTCAGCCTTTGCCTTTTCAATTACCATACGAAGAGCAGCATTATTTAAAGGATCCGCATCCCCACTTTTCGCAGCTACATAAAGTTCTTTAGCAAGCTTTTGAAACACTCTACTCCTCTCACTATCAATTGCCCCTTTTTTTCTCTTAATCGTCGACCATTTACTATGTCCAGACATCTCTATCTCCTCCTTATATAACCATTATTTATGATACTGTTTAACTAATATATTGTCAAGTATTAATATCCAATATAACTAATTAATATCGGCCCTAAAATAATAAGTAAAATAAGAGGTATAAAGAACAACACCGAAATAATACTAATTTTAGTAGGAACCTTTGAAATAGTAGCCTTAATCTCCATCTTTTTCTTCTCTCTTAAATAATCAATCTGATTATATAAAGTATTAATAATACTACTACCATAAACATTAGCTTCAGTCAAAGCAAGAATAATATTATTAATACTATCCGACGGAATATTACTCTGCATATCAACTAAACTCTCCGTTAAACTCTTCCCAAACTTAGTTTGCCGAAGAGCCTCCTTAAACTCTAAAGAAAGCTCATTATCAATACTATTCGTAGTAATAAGTATAGCCTCACTCAAATTCCTCCCCGTCTGAAGAGACAAAGTAAGTACTTCAAAAAAATATATAGCTAAATTATTAAGTCTCTTTCTTCTCTTATTAATCCTACTATCAAGTACAACTACCTCAAAAAAATAATAATAAATAATCGTAGCAACAACTGCAATAATATAACCATATTTAAAACTAAATAAACAAACAAAGAAAACAATAATAGAAGTAATCAATCGAACATTAAGAAAAACCAAAGTACTATAATTAGAAGAACTACCAAGTAATTTAATCTTATTATCAATTCTATTTAACTGTCTCTTACTATAAATACTTTTAATCTTATTACTACTTACCATAATATTCCTCCTACTCATCAATCTTAAGTATCCTATTTAATAATAAAACATAAATAATAAACATCAAAACAATAATACCAATAATCATATGACCCAAAGTACACTCAAACAAAGGATCAAAATAATCAGGATTAAGCAAATAAATAATCAAAGTAAAAACAATAGGCACAAAAAACAATACCATAACAACCATTCTAGGACTAGCAGAAATATTCTTCATCTCCTCATCCAATTTCTTCTTATCAAACAAATTCTTCTCAATCGAAGAAAAAACCAAAACAATATTACCACCAGTTTTATTCAAAATAGTAAGAGAAGAAGATAAAAAAGTAGCCTCTTCCAAATTAACTCTCTTAGCAAATCTATCAAAAACAGTATCAACAGATAACCCATATTTCATATCCAAATACATCTTCTTAAACTCATCACTAATAGGATCATCAAGCTCAAGAGAAGCAATCTTAAGAGCTTGAAAAGTACTCTTACCAGCTTTAAAAGCATTATTCATAATAATAATAGCTCTAAGTAATTCATTATCAATAAGCTTAGTCTGCCTCCTATAATAAATAAACAAATAAATATCAAGTAAATAATACCCAATAATAGCATCAATTACTAAAACAAACAAACTAATCTTCGTAGTAAATATACTAGATAACAAAACAAGTAAAACAAACACTACCATTATAACCAATTTATTAGTAATAAAGTCAATGGGAGTCAAATACTTACGATACTTATATTTAATATATTTCTCATATTTCTTAGCTTTCTTATTAAAATAATCAACCCTCTTCAAATACCTCCTACTAGTACAAAGAAAATCAAAATAAAGCTTAACAACCTTATCAGTCAAAGAAACCCCACTATCACCAGTAGATTCCATAGAATAAAAAGTAACCCTATCAATCTTCCTCTTACTAATTATTCTTCTAATTAATAAAGTGATAATTATCAAAATACATATACCAAAACAAACATCTAAAAACATATTCATTTCCATAATTACCACACTTCCTTTCATTCAAACAAATCCTTAATCATTGTAAACCCTTTTCTCTTCATTTTATCATAAACCAAAGGCTTTCTCTTATAAGTAGAAAACTCTCCAACAACATTACCATCATTAGATAACCCTTTCTGCTTATAAACAAAAATATCTTTTATAACAATATTACCATCTTTCATACCCGCAAGTTCACTAATTGAAGTTACTTTCCTCTTACCATCAGATAACCTATCAATCTGAACAATAATATCAATAGCATTCTCAATATATCCCCTAACCGCAGATACAGGAATCTCCATCTCATTCATAAGAATCATAGTCTCTAATCTATTCAAAGCATCAACAGGATTATTAGCATGAAGTGTCGTAAGAGAACCCTCATGACCAGTATTCATAGCCTGCATCATATCAAAAGCCTCTTTCCCACGAACCTCTCCTACTATAATTCTATCAGGTCTCATCCTCAAAGAATTACGAACAAGATCACGAATAGTAACCTCACCCTCACCCTCATAATTAGTAAGTCTCGTTTCCAAAGAAATAACATGACTCTGATGAAGCTTAAGCTCTGCCGCATCCTCAATAGTAATAATTCTCTCATCTTCACCCAAAAAACTAGATAAAATATTCAAAAGCGTAGTCTTACCAGTACCAGTACCACCAGATATAATAATATTAAGTTTAGCCTTAGTAGAAGCCTCCAAAAACCTAGCCATATCAACAGTTAAACTACCACCCCTTAACAAATCATCAATAGTCTCAAGTTTCTTATTAAACTTTCTAATCGTAAGAACTGGCCCTTTCAAACTAAGAGGAGGAATAACCGCATTAAGTCTAGAACCATCTCTAAGTCTAGCATCAACCATTGGATTAGCAGAATCAATAGTCCTACCAAGAGGTTGTACAATCCTCTGAATAGTCCTAATAATATGTTTATCATTAATAAAAGAAACCGTCTCATCCCGAACAATTTTACCATCAATTTCAACATATATCTCACTAGGAGCATTAACCATTATCTCATCAATAGCATTATCCATTAAAAGCGGAGTAATAGGCCCATAACCAGATATCTCATTCTGAATCAAATTAAACACATGATTTCTCTCTAAATTAGTCAAATCATAACCAAGAAGAGAAGCATCAATCTCATTATTAATATAATCCTCAGGTAAAGTATCCGACGGAATATTCTCTTCAATCAAATTCTGAACAATCTTAACCCTTATCTCTTCAAGTAACCCCTTATCTCCAAAAACATCATAATCCTTAATCATAGTATTATTATACTCACTACTCTTAGGCTTAATTTCAAAAGCTTCAGTTAAACTCTTCTTACCCATTATTTAACCTCCCTACCATGTTTATCATCAATAAGATCAATAGCCATCTTCCTCATATTATTAACATCTCTACTATGAAAAAGATTCAAATTACTATTCAAAGTAAGAATTTCCCCCGATACAATATACTTATCTATATTCTTAATATAATAATTCCTAGATAAAGTATAATCAATATTATTCTTAATAATATTCCTAATATCATAAAAACTCAAATAATCTTTCCCAACATCTCTAGCATTATTAAGAAGTACCAAATAATTCTTCTTATCCGTATCCCTAAATATACTAACTAAACTCTTCATATTCTTCAAATCAACAATATCATTAGTAATAATAAATAAAGACATATAAGCATAATCCAAAATAGTCAAATTAACCTCATCTAAAACATGAGAAGTATCCACGATCACAACATCATACTCTTTCTTAGCTAAATCAAATATCAAAGGAATATACCTACTCTCCACTCTCGTAGCCATACGTGGATCCTTAGGACAAGCTAAAACATCAATATTCTTATTATAAGAAGTAATATATTTATTAAGTTCTGTAAACCTATTATTAGCCATACTATCAATAAGCATATATATATCCTTATTATTCTTAACATTAAGACTAACAGCCACACCACCAGAATACAAATCAAAATCAATAATAAGAACCCTCTTATTAAGACTGCAATAAATACCCGCTAAATTAATAGCCATCGTAGTCTTCCCAACTCCACCTTTTACAGAAGAAACCGTTATAACTTTACCAGCCATAATATCACACTACCCTCTCTATTACTTTCTTATCATTATCCATTATCCCCCTATAAGAACACTCAATCTTCGCAAAATCAAACCCAAACATCATACCAATACCACCCCTAATATCTCTTGTAGCATAAACCTCAATAACACCATCATCAATAGTTACAGCTAAAGACATCAAATCATCAATATTACTCCTAATATAATTATCAACATCAACACTAGTTACCTCATCAATATTATCAAGACCATAAGAAATAGCCATATAAACACTATTAGTAAGTCTATTCTTCTCATACACATAATTACCAATATCATAAACAAGAGTCATAATAAGTAAAAATATCGGTATCAAAACAATAAACAACACTAAACTCTGTCCCCTATTATTTAACCTAAACATTAGGAATTTTCCTTTCAACTTCAACCTCATACAAATTACCAAATACCCTATTAAGTCCCGGAGTAATAATATTCACCTTATCACTAACAATAACACTAATATATTTCTCTTCTTCTACTAACCTAATAGAAAAATCATAATCACTTTCAACTTCCTCAAGAGAAATCCCCCTATTAATCATATTAACAACATCAACAGAAGCATTCTCCAGCTCATTCTTTTTATTAAGTATCATACCAAAATCAACTATTGCAAATAAAAATAGCATAAATATAGGTAAAATAAGCACAAATTCTACTAACGCTTGACCCTTTCTATTCATAGAACTACTCACTCTCCTATTTTCTATTTAATTATACCAAATAATAACTAAAAAATAAAGTTTTTTTATAACAATAACAAAAAAAGAGCCAAAGCTCTATAACTTATCCAACTCATACTTATCTAATTCATCCGCTATTTCAAGTTGAGACCTAATAATATTCTTAACTCTATTCTTATAAACACTAATATTTTTCTTAAGAAGCATAGCCTCATGTTCCGTCTTTTCAGCATTAAGAAGAGCCTCATGAACAATAGCATTAGCATTATTCCTAGCCTCATCCACTATCATATTAGCCTCTTCCTTAGCCAAACTCCTTATCCTATCAGAAGTTTCTCTAGCAGACATAATAATCTCATTTACCTTAATCTCACTTACTTTTTCTTCCTTAAGTCTGTTCTCTAGCAAAGAGATTTTATCTTCTAATAAAGCATTTTCATTATTAAGCTTTTCTAATCTTTTAATAACGACATCAATAAATCTATTAACTTCTTCAATATTATAGCCATCATGAACCACAGTAAATCTCTTCATCTAAATCACCTACTTAACTACCATTGTAAATCAGGATCATTCTTTTTCTTACCTTTTTCCTCTTCTTCAGTAATCGAACCTTCAACATTAACATTCTTAGGAGTACATAAGAAAATACCACCACCAATTTTTTGAAGATCCCCACCAATAGCATACACTGTACCACTTAAAAAATCCACTATTCTCTTAGCCTGATCAGGAGTAACCCTTTTCATATTAACAACTACAGTATTCCTCCTCTTCAAATGATCCGCTATTTGCTGACTCTCTGAATAAGCTCTAGGCTCTAAAAGAATCATCTTCCCATTACCACCAGTAGTAGGTATTTTTTCAGCATCATAGTATTCATCTTCAGTTATATCAGTATTAGATTCATCCCCATCAATCTCAGTAATAATCTTTTTCAATTTATTTAGTGCCATACAAATGCACCTCCCTATTCTTCTATAATTCTATCATACCTTTTTATAAATTACAATAGCTTTTTAATTATTCACACTTAAATTCATCATTCACACTATAACCAAAAGTTCTAGTATCACAATCAAATGTTACTTTTACATCTATCTTACTTGCATCAACCTTTTCTTTCGTAACAGGATTCTCAATCGGAGATGTTAATTTACCAGCATCTATTAATGTTTGCAGAGAAATTGACTTAGAATTATTAGAACAACTAAATCCAAGTTCATACTTATTCTCACTTACATACATTTTAGCAGCACTAATAAAATTATCTTTCATTTTATTACACATATCTTTATCATTCTTACCCACAAATAACATAACATTAGGTATCAATATCAAAGATAACATAACAATAATTACCAATACCAATATTACTTCAATCAAAGTAAAACCTCTTCTATTCATTAGAACCACCCTCATCACAGTGATAATATACCGTAGCACTACCACCACTACAACTTTCACATTTCTGATCCTTATATAAATATTTTATATCATTATTACCAAAAACATACTTACCTGTATAAGGAACCTCATCATTAACAAAAGTATAAGTACCATCACAATCAAAAGCATACTTAGCCTCAATATCCTTAGTAATTACATCAAGTCTATTCTTTTTAGCAGCCAATATTGATAAATAACTCCCCGTAACCATAACAAACAATATAAGTAGTCCATATAAAACACTAGTAATAGCAAAACCTTTATTATTCAATTTCATACTTCTCCTCCTAATAAACAATTACCTTTTTATCTGTATCAATTAAATTATCTTTATCACTTTCTTTAATAACAATAGTAGAAGCATTACCATCAGATATATACTTAGTATCAGGAAGAATCTTATTAAATACCATATCAATATCAAATTCCTTACCATTATTATCATAAGCTCTACATCTCTTCAAAAAAGTCTTATCAAAATTCTTATTAAAACAAGATACCTCAGGTTCCCAACCAACTCGCAAAACCGCTTCAGTCTCATAAGTCTTACCATTATAAGTACTAGATAAAACATACTTAAAATTATCATGACTCTTAACATAAGGACTACCAAAAGGTAAAGCAATAATCTTAACATACTTATCAGGTATAATATCTTCTAATTTATCATAAACATAACTAATCTCTTCTTGTACTCTATCAGCACTAGAACTCTTAATATCCAAATGATTCTTCGTATGATTACCAACATCATAACCATTATCCACTAGCCATTTAAGTATCTTATCATTATATTCACTCTGATTAAACAATTCCCCATTAACAAAGAAAGTCGCCGTTACCGAAACATCACTATGTTTACTCTTAAATTCCTCAAGTATTCCAACAGCACTATTCTTATCAATAATAATATTACCATCATCATCAAGTCCCGTAACTCTTATATTATCCATATTACCATCATCAAAAGTAAGAATAATAGGACTCTTCCCATAACTAGCCTTAACATTACCATTAATATAATCCTCTAATCTTATCATTTCATAACCCTTTTCATAATAAAATTCTAAATCTTCTCTAAAAGCCTCAGGAGTTCTATTATAACCATCCTTATCAACATTACCACCAATAGTACCAGTACTACTACTAGTTTTTTCCCTAATACCATGATACATCATAATAGGTACTCTACCAAGCTCATTAATTCCATCACTAGCTAATTTTTCCTTATCAATTTTTCCCAAAGAAACAACAACCCTCAAAGAAGTAATATCCTCTATAACACTTCCCTTTTCAACACTCTGACTAATTACATCATCCTTAAGAACATTATCATCATAATCATAAGTAACATCAACAAGAATACCACTATTACTCTTAATAAAAGAATTAACATCATCCATAGTCTTAAGTTCTACCATTAGTTTCTTATTATCATTCCCAGTATCATTACTATCCCTATTAAATAAAATAATAATACCAATAACAATCAAAATAATAACAATAATACCCACTACTAAAATACCATTTATTTTCTTTCCTTTCTTCCCTCTCATTTCAATTCTCCTTATTAACATAATTATAATACATTTTTCCCATTTTGAAAAGTACTTTATTACACAAAAAAAGCAACAATAAGTTGCTCTTTATATATTAACTACTTAGCTTGATAGTTTGATCCACTTAATTGGTTTTGTCCTAATTTAACTAATCTCTTAGTAATTTCTCCACCAACTGAACCATTAGCTCTTGAAGTAGTATCAGGTCCAAGATTAACACCAAACTCATTAGCTATTTCATATTTCATTCTTTCAATAGCTTGTTTAGCACCAGGTACTACCATTTTATTACTTGAATTATTACTCATTTTGTTTCACCTCCTACACTAATAGGTTGTGAAATATTGTCAATTTAATACATATATTTTAATGGTAATTTTTTCTAAATAATAAATTCATCACTACCACTTTTAATCTCAATAATCTCTCTTTCCTTAACAGCCTTATCAATAAGAGACTCATAATCAAAACTACTCTCATATAAAATAGCCTTATCCAAATTAGGATTAATTACAGGATGTTTAGGTAAAAATATAGTACAACAATCCTCATAAGGAAGAATAGATATATCATAAGTACCAATCTTTCTAGAAATATCAATAATCTCTAGCTTATCTAAACAAGCCACAGGTCTAATAACAGGAACATTAGTAACACTATTAATAACCCTCATACTAGTAAGTGTTTGACTAGCAACTTGTCCTACACTCTCACCATTAATTAAACAAAGACAAGAAGTATTTTCCATAATTTTTTCACTTATCCTATACATCATTCTCCTCATAATGGTTATCATATATGTAGGGTCAATATTTTTATATATTGCCTCCTGTAACTCAGTAAACTTCACCACATTCAAAGTAATACTAGAATCATATTTTGTAAGCTCTTTCACCAGCTTCTTAACCTTATTTTTAGCCATAATACTAGTATGCGGAGGAGATTCAAAATAAACACATTCTATCCTGATTCCCCTTTTCATAGCAAGATATCCTGCTACTGGGGAATCAATACCTCCTGATAACATAAGAAGACCCTTACCCGCTACTGAAACAGGATAACCACCCAAAGCCTTTATCTCTTTATGATATATATAAGTATAATCTTTTCTAATTTCAATACGAACTAAATAATCAGGATCATGAACATCAACCCTCTTATTAGGAACATTCTTAAGAATCAAAGTCCCAATTCTCCTAGAAAAATCCATACTATTAATAGGAAAAGACTTATCAGCTCTATTAGTTTCCACCTTAAAACTATCAAACTCAATACCCTTAACAATCTCCAAAGTATTAGCCTCTATCTCTTCAATATTAGTATTAACTCTAGTAGCTACTACTATACTATGAATACCAAAAATATTTCTAAGAACATTAACAACCTCATCAATATTATCCAAAGTCTCAATATACATCCTATCTCTAGTCTTAATTATATTAACCTTATAATTAACTAAAGCCTTTTTAATATTATTATACAAAATATTAATAAATACCTTTCGGTTATCCCCTTTAGTAGTAAGTTCTCCATATTTAATTAATATTATCTTCATAAAACCACCCTATTTATTCTATAGATACACACTGTGCATTATCCTCAGTACATTTACAATTAGTTCCATCTACAAATGTAAATTCATTATTATTAATAAAAACATACCCACAAACAGTCTTTGTCTCATCAAAAGGATCCTTAGCCTCAGCCTTAGTTAAATAACCATTATCTATTAAATCCTTAACACTAATAGAATTACCACTTATACTATTCTTATGACTATCATAATATAATTCAGCAGCACTTACAATCAAATTCTTAACCTGCGTCTTTTGCTTATCCTTACTTCTCTCAATAGAAGAAGTAACACTAGGTATAGCAATAGCCATTATAACAACCAATATTACTATAACAACAAGAAGCTCAATTAAAGTAAAACCCCTCTTATTAAATTTCATTTTCATCTCTCTTCATCTCCTAAAACAAGTATAATGTATTTTTAATTTTCTTGCAATAGTATAACAAAAAATATTTTGTTATTTTTTATTTAATAAACTTATTATCCCTCTTATTACAAATAAAACCAATAGTAAAATAACTAATAGAACTATAAACAATAGTCATAATAATACTATGAATAATAATATCAATAAACAAATTAAAAGTATAACCAAAATCATTAATATAAAGAATAATAAAAGAAAGCAAATGATATATAACAATACAAATAATACTAATAATATTACCCATAAAAACATTATTAGAAATAACATTATTAAGAATCTTAATAACAAAACCAATAACAATAAATAACACCAAATTAACCAAAAAAGTCGAAGTATATAAAATATCAAAAAGTACTCCAAATATAACTACTAATAAAAAATACTTCTTCTCATTAACAAAATAAGGATAAATAATAGATAAAGCAATAACAGAATAAATAGTAGTAAAAAAACTAATATTACCAATAAAAGCTGGAAAAATATCTGCCATAACATTATCAAGTATAAAAGAAACAATCAAATAAATAATACAAACAATCATTTACTATCACTCTTTCTTTTTAATACACTAACATAATTAATATCATTAAAATCATTAGCGGGCTTAACCTTAATAATCTTAGCCAAATCATAAGAATCCGTAGTAATAGAAGTAACACTACCAATCAAAATACCCGACGGAAAAACCCCGCCAAGACCAGAAGTATAAACATAATCCCCAACATTAACATCTTTAGTATTACTAATACCCTCAAGTTCTAACACATTATCATTATAATCATAACCATTAATAACACCATATAAATTAAAAGTACCATTACTAATATGCACAGATATCTTATTATTAGTATCACTAGTAGTAATAAGCCTAACATCAGAAGTAAAAGTACTAGTACTAATAACCCTCCCAATAAGACCTTTAGAACTAATAACAACCATATCCTTAGAAACCCCATTATAACTACCCTTATCAATAGTAATCTTATTATACCAATAACCAACATTCCTACTAATAACCGTAGCATTCAAGTACTCATAATCCGTCAAACTATAATCAATACCAATCTCTTCTTTTAAAGCCTTAATCTGTCTCCTAAGTTCAATATTCTCACTCTCAATAGAATCAATCCTATCAATAGAAGTCTCCAATATATCATTATTCTCTTGAACATCTTTCAATTTTCCATAACTATCTACTCTACCCTTAACATAATTAAAAGGATAAGTAATAATCTTCTCAGTATAAGAAAGCCCATCTTTCACAAGAGACTCAACCCTACTAATTTTTCTATCCCCTTTCAAAGTAAAAGAAAAAATAACAAGTAAAACAATAATAAGAACAACCACTAATAACAATACATACTTTTTAGAAATACTCTTTCTACCAAACATAATATCACTTTCCTATCACTCCTATTATATAATATTTTTCCCAAAAATAAAAGAATTATTTATAACAAATTATTATCCTCAAAAAAACTATAATAATTATTATCACCAATAATAATATGATCCATCAAAGCAATACCATGAAGATTACCAATATCCCTAATTTTCTTAGTAAGTTCTATATCATTATCACTAGGAGTAGCATCCCCAGAAGGATGATTATGAATACAAACAATATAACTAGCCGAAAGCAAATAAGCCATCTTAAAAACCTCTCTAGGATGCACTAAAGAAAAATTAACAGTCCCCTTAAATAGCAACTTCTTATCAAGATAATTCTTCTGATTATCCAAATAAACAACATAAAAAATCTCTTGCTTAATATACTTAAACTCATTATAAAAAAAAGAAACAATACTATTAGCATTAATAAACTTAACCATCTTCTCATACCTATCATCAAAATATACTCTTCTTCCCAACTCAATAGCGGCCAAAAGCTCAATAGCCTTAACCCTACTCATACCATCAATCTTCTCTAAAAAACCAATCTCCATATCCCTAAAATCCCCCACACTCTCAATCGAAGACAAAATATTATAAGATATATCTTTAATACCAAAATTCCTATTACCCGATCGCAAAATAATCTCAATAAGCTCATTATTAGAAACATTATCTCTACCATACTTAACAAACCTCTCCCTAGGCTTCTCCTCCAAAGGTAAACTCTTCAAATTCACATAAACCACCCAATAATAACAATAACATAAAAAAATAATTAAAACAAATAACTAAAAATAGTTTTTCTATAAATAATTCCTTAAGAAAAACTGCTTCAAAAACTTTTACTAGTAAAAAACTACTTCAAAAACATTTTTTACTACAAATTAAAAAAAGCACCACTTCAAATAAAGTAGTACTCTTATATAACTAATTATTAACAATATTATGACATCTATCACATATATCACCATTTAAGTGATCTACATAATTCCAACATCTATTACACTTCTCTCCCATACTCTTTTCTACTAAGACTTCTTCACCATCACTTACAAATTCAACCTTAGATACAATAAATAACTGATGTAAATAACTACCAAGTTTTTCTACTACTTCATCATATCTACTATCTAAATTAACATAAACAACAGCTTCTAACGAAGAACCAATAACCTTATTATTTCTAGCTTCCTCTAAACATTTATAAACCTTATCTTTCAATTCAAAGAACTTATCAAATAAATTCTTAATCTCCCCGCTATCAGCATACTGAACCACTTCTGGCATATCAGTCAAATGAACAGACTCCCTATCACCAGAAAGTAAACTATACACCTCTTCACTAGTATATGGAAGAATAGGAGCAAGAAGTCGAACCTCATTACTTAAAATATTATAAAGTACTGTTTGAACACTTCTACGAACAAGTGAATCAGCCTTTTCAATATATAAAATATCCTTAGTAAAATCTAAATAGAAATTAGATAAAGTAAATGATACAAAATTATTAACAAGCTTATACACATTTTGGAAATTATAATTACTATATTCATTTAATACATTCCTAGTAAAATTATTAAGCTCATTCATCATATACTTATCATAATAAGGCATATCATCATATGCAACACAATCTTTAGTATGATCAAAATCTTTCAAATTACCAAGCATAAATTTATAAGTATTCCTAATCTTACGATAACTTTCCTTAACCTGCTTAATAAGATCATCACTAATTCTAACATCTTCCGTATAATCAGTAGAAGCCACCCATAATCTCAAAATATCCGCTCCATGAAGTCTTACCATATCCCCCGGAGCAATAACATTACCTAAGCTCTTACTCATTTTATTACCATTACCATCTAAAGTAAATCCATGCGACACAAGTTCCTTATAAGGAGCTTTCCCATTAGCGGCCACACCACAAATAAGTGAACTATTAAACCAACCACGATATTGATCAGAACCCTCTAAATACATATCAGACGGATAAGGCAAACCTCTCTCTATCAAAACACCATTCCAAGTAGAACCAGAATCAAACCAAACATCCATAATATCTTCTTCCTTAGTAAAATTACCATTAGGACTAAGAGGATTAGTATAACCCTCAGGAAGTAAATCCTTAGCTTCTCTCTCAAACCAAACATTAGAACCATATTCCCTAAATAAATCCGCTACATGAAGCATAACATCATAATCAACAATTTCACTACCATCTTCATTATAGAATATTGGAATAGGTACACCCCATACTCTCTGTCTAGAAATACACCAATCTCCTCTATCATGAATCATATTATATAATCTCTTTTTACCCCACTCAGTATGAAATTTAACATTATTATCAAGCTCATTTAACAAATCATCCCTAATCTTATCAATACTACAAAACCATTGTTTAGTAGCTCTAAAAATAATAGGCTTCTTTGTTCTCCAATCATGAGGATAAGAGTGCGTAATAAACTTAAGTTTCAATAACACACCAAGCTCATCAAGCTTAACAGTAACTGCCTTATTAGCCTCCTCAAAAAACAATCCCGAAAACTCTCCAGATAAATCATTCAAAACACCTTGATCATCAATACCATTAATCATTTCTAAGCCATATTCCTTACCTATAATAAAGTCATCAGCACCATACATAGGAGCAATATGAACAAGTCCTGTACCAGCATCTAAAGTAACATGAAAACCATCAATAACAGGAGCCACCCTATCCATAAATACATGTTTATACTTAACATCCTTAAATTCTTCACCAGAGAATACACAAACAATCTCATAATTCTCCCAACCAAATTCCTCTGCTAAAGAAGAAAGAAGCTCATTAGCCACAATATAATACTTATCATTAACTAATACCTTAACATAATCAAACTTCTCACTAATAGCAATACCAGTATTACAAGGAAGAGTCCAAGGAGTAGTAGTCCAAATAACTAAATTATCCCCCTCTTTAACAATATCATTTCCCTTAACTACTGGAAAAGCAACATATATTGATGGATCCTTACGATCATGATATTCAATCTCCGCCTCTGCAAGAGCAGATTCAGAAGAAGGACTCCAATAAACAGGCTTAAGCCCCTTAAAAATCAAACCTTTCCTAGCCATCTCAGCAAAAACTTCAATCTGCCTTGCCTCAACTTCCTTTTGAAGAGTAATATAAGGATTATCAAAATCTCCAATTACATTAAGTGCTTTAAAACCCTCCATTTGCTTATCAATCTGCTCATAAGCATACTTCTCACATAAAGCCCTAAAATCAGCCTTACTCATACTCTTTCTATCAACACCACTATTAGTAACCGCCTGCTCAATAGGAAGACCATGTGTATCCCAACCCGGAATATAAATAGTATCATACCCACTCATCATCTTATATCTATTAACAAAATCTTTTAATATTTTATTCATAGCATGACCAATATGAATTTCCCCATTAGCATAAGGAGGTCCATCATGCAATACAAAAGGAACTCTCCCCTTATTCTTTTCTCTTACTCTATTATATAAATCCATCTCTTCCCATTTTTCTCTTTGTAATTTCTCATTCTCAGGTAAATTACCTCTCATCTGAAAACTAGTCTCTGGCATCAATAAAGTATCCTTATAATTCATTTCTATCTCCCTCTTTCTAAATATTCATAAAACAAAAAAAGCACCAGCATACAAGGACGAATAATCTCGCGGTACCACCTTGTTTCACATAAGTGCACTTAAACTTGATAACGGAAGTAATTCCGACTTTTCCTAATAATTTCAGAAAAATACATCAAGAGTGATCTATATAGTAACCCTCATACTAATTTTCACCAACCATTAGCTCTCTACTAATACTTTTACTATACCGTCTCTTTCTTTTGTTTTAATATAAAAATATTATATGCTAATTTCCCATGATTGTCAACACAAAATTTAAAAATAAAATACAAATAAAAATATACAAAATCCCCCAATATTATGATACAATAAAATAAAGGAGGCACAAAATGAAACTATTTAGAAAAGCCATTATTCTAATCCACGGATTCGCCGGAGGTAATTACGACTACGGAAGCTTAAATAACGATCTAGAACTATATAACAACTTTGATGTATACACCTTTACCCTACCCGGACATGATAAAATGATCATCGACAAAGTAACCAGAAAAGACTGGATAAAAAAAGTAGAAGACGAAGTACAAAAACTAATAGATAACGGTTATAAAGAAATATATGTAATCGGCCACAGTATGGGCGGAGTATTAGCCACCCATGTAGCAAGCAAATATAGCGAAGTAAAAAAACTAGTATTAGCAGCTCCAGCCTTTCACTACTTAGCCTTTAAAAATGACAAAGTAGATGTAATAGAAAGCATAAAAAAAATACCAAATCTCTTCAAAGACTATCCAGCACCAGAAGTATTATCAAGAATATTCAAAATACCAATAACCACTATTAGAGAATTCATGAAACTAGTAGAAGAACACACAAAAGACATAGAAAAAATAACCTGTCCAACCCTAATATTACACGGTACTAAAGATGATGTTGTTCCAACAGACTCCGTCCTATATGTATATGATAACATACCTGCTAAAAGTGTTACCCTAATAGAATTAAATAACTTAACACATGATCTATTTATCAATAGTAGATATAATGAAGTAAAAAATATCATCATAAAATTCTTAAGAACAAAACCACTAAATATCAAAACAAAAAAAAATATATAAAAGAGACCCTATAAAGTCTCTTTTACTTTTCTATAACCTACTAATAACAACATAATCATATTAATAAGTATCAAATAATCATATAAGCCACTCTCAACACCAGTTTGTGGAGGTAACTCCTCAATATCACCAGTACCAATAGTCTTAACATAAATATACTCAACATATATAGTCTCTTCTTCATAGAAGCCACTTCTATTTCCATTAACTTCTTTCAAACTATAACCAAAAAATTCTTTCTCTTCAGTAGTATATTCAGTACCAACTAAACCAGTCATAATAATATCATCAGTAAGCATATTACCATCAATATCTTTATAAGAAACAACTACATCACTCTTACTTACAACCGTCTCAGTCTCTCCAGTAGTAGTCTTCTTATTACCATCCAAATCAATAGTACTCTCAGCCATATTAACTACAGTATCACTATCAATACCAATAAATACTAATTCAAATTCAAATGTTTCATTAACAGTATATACCCTATTAACATAATCTTCTTCTTCAATACCATTATATTCTTGTACACAAGTAATCATCTTTGTACTCTCATCATATACACATCTATTATCTAAAGAAGATTTATCCATATCAATTTCATAAGGAAGCATATCCTTAACAGTAAGAGTTATATTACCAACATAATCCTTAACCTCACCATAAGCATTAATAGTATACTCAAATACCCCATTAACACTATTTATAGTATCAGGACCTATTTTTTCAGTCTTAGGATCATCTACTTCACCATCATTCTTAGTATAATTATACACTACTATAACAGTCTCATTAGCCTTATATTCACCACTTGCATTAACTGGAGTATTACCATCATAAGTATATCCAAAGAAACTCTTACTACTAGTAGTATATGTTGTACCCGCTAATACATCATTATACACTTCAGTCCCTAATAAAGTATCATCACTAATATGTTTTACAATCAAATTACCATAAGGAACCCTATCAGTAACACTAGTCTCTTTAGTAGAAGTATTATTTCCATATATCAACTTAGACTTAACACTATTAGTAACTTCTCTTCCTACACTTGTATAAACAAGCTCAATATCAAATGTAGCACTAATTTGTTTACTATTCTCAGTAATATTATAAGTCTCTTTACATACAATAGTCTTTCCATCTACAGTACATCTACTATCAATACTTTTAATATTAGCATTATAAGGAAGTGTATCAATAAGTTCTAACTTAACTTCACCATCATAATCATCAACTTCACCAATATAACTAAGTACATAATGATATTCAGAATTAATATCCATAATATTATTCTTTTGAACTTTACTAACCCTATCATTTACAGTGCCCTCATTATTAGTATAATAATATGTAACAGTAGTAGTCTCATTAGCCTTATATTCCCCACTTGCATTACTAGGCATTCTAGAAGTATCTAAAGTATAACCATAAAAACTCTTACTATTAGTAGTATAAGTTGTACCACCTAATGCCGTCTTAGTATCTTCAGTTTCTAATACCTTAGAATCACTCCTATGTACTACTTTCAAACTACCTTTCAATACCTCTGTTTTCTTCTCTACCACATCAGAAGATGTCTTATTACCATCTAAATCAACAATAGTTTGTGCTTTATTAATTACTTCATCATCATTAATACCATTAAATACTAATTTCAAATTAAAGCTAGCACTTACACTAAATTTTCCAGAAATATAATCACTTTCCTTAATATTTTTATATACCATTGAACAAGTAATTATTTTTGTACTCTCCTCATACTTACAACTAGTTGGAATAGTAGATTCAGATACATTTATTGTATATGGAAGTGTATCCTTAACAATTAAAGTAACATCTCCTACATAATTCTTAACATCAGCACTACCACTTATATTATAATCAAATGCCCCATTAACACTATTTATAGTATTAGGACCAGTCTTCCCAACATTAATATTATCTACATTACCATCATTCTTAGTATAAACATAAGTTACCTCTAAATCCTTACCCTCAACATACTTATCAGAAGCACTGTCTCCAGTAGTAGTCTTATAACTATAACCAAAGAATGTTTTCTTTTCAGTAGTATAATCAGTACCAACTAAACCATTAGTAGTAACATCATCACATAACTTAGTAGTAGTACCCTCTACTATATAACTAGCAGTTACCTTACCCATTATATTAACATCAACATCACTACTAGTACTAACACCATTAGTAGCCACAACCACATCATTATTTCTTATTACTTCAGTCTTACCAGTAGCAGTATTAGTCATCTCACTACCATTAGAACTTAAATAATCATTATATAATACAGTATAAACAATAGTAATCTCTCTATTATTAACACTATATAAAGAAGTAAACTCATCTATATCCTCTTCATAAGTCCAAGTAATAGTATTCTTAGAACTATCATAAATACCACCATTTAAACTACTATTAGTAGTATCAATACCACTAGGTAAAGTATCCACTATCGTAAATACTACTTTATCTCCATCCTTAATATTCTTAATATCACTAACAAATTTATATTTAACAGTATAAGTTACTTTATCACTAGAACTAGTAATACTATTAATATTATTAGTCTTAGTTATCTCTTCAAACTTATTACCATCAGGTACCAAAGAAGTACTAATATAATAAACACCCAAACTATTATCATCAGCACCAATAGTAATACTATCCTTATTCTTCGTAGGATCTAAGAAATAATCTTCATTATCACTATTAATCTTATCAGCTAAATGCTTACTATTTACTTTTTCCAAAGTATAATCCATAGCACTCTTAGTAGTACCATATACAGCATCATTAGAATAACTATAAGTATTATCAAACACCTCATTAAAATAATAATTTACAGTAAAAACATAACTACCCCTATCATAATAAATATATATAATTCTATCATTAGTAGTAATAGTATACTTACCATTATTTATTTCATAAGTCTTATTTGTATTAAGTACAAATCCACTTGGAACAGTACTCAATAAATGCTCACTAGCAGTTACCTCTTCCCCATATTTAGCAGAAACATCACTCTTATTACTTACTAAATCAGGTCTTTCTTCATAACCATTCTCATTAACATTCTCAAACATATACACTACATCATAAGTAAGTTCTTCCCTATCATAATATAACTTAATAACTACTTCATTATTCTTAATAGTATATACACCATTATTACTTCCCTTAGTCTTACTTTCATTAAATGTATAACCACTTGGAATAGTAATATTATTATATGTTAAAGCATTAACACTATCACCATAAGTAGCACTAATATTATTCTTACTAGGAACACTACTTAATTCTTTATAACTACCATCTAATTCCTCAAATAAATACTCAACTTTATAAGTAAATTTCTTCTTAGTATATAATACATTTATTACATTCTTAGAACTATCAGTAGATATAACTAAAGTACTAGGACTAACACTATTAAACTCATAACCCTCTCCTGCATTAGCAAGATAAGCATTCTTATCAGTATCATTAAGTACAATATTAGTATCCTTAGCAGCTTTTCTTATACCACTATTACCTAAATAATTATCACTACTAATACTATCTTTATAATAATTAATTACATAATCATAAGTATTTTGTACCCAATATACTTGTGGATTATCATTACATTCTATTGTTTTTCTCACTCCATTAGTATCATTATAAACTAAAGTAAAGCCATTATTAGTATTATACCAACCAGTAGGAGTATCTTTATCTATATCAACAAAGAACGAAAACTTAGTACCATCCTCTGTAATATTACCAATACTTTTTGTATAACTAGTACCAGTATTATTATCAGTCAAAGTAAAACTTCCACCAATATTATCAGTAAGACTTGCATTAGTACCAGCATAAGATTTAGATATACTATTAGCAATATTTGTAAATGCTGTACTAATATTATCTGTACTTGCAGACAAGTTATGCTTAATATTACTTCCCTCTACATCAGCAGAAGCAATTTCTGCTAAAACAGCTTGAGCATCAGTATTATTACTAATTTCATAACCAATAGTAAAGATTTCAGCACCAACACTTTTAGCTTTTAAAGCATTAGCTTTAGTTACAGCATAGCTTTTACTATCATCATCCATACTACTACCAGAACCAGCAGTATAACCAGAACTATTACTATATAATGTAGGTTGACCATCACCAATTACAACAACATATTTCTTATCAGTTGACTTAATTGATGAACTTTTATCACTAAACAAACTTAAAGCCTTATTTAAACCTTCACCTAAGTTAGTACCACCACTTGCACTACCAAAGTTAACTGATGAAAAATCACTAGCAGCAAAATTTCTAACAACAGTAGCATCATTCCAAGCTACATCACCATAACCACTAGAACCAGAGAATTGTACTAACGCTATTTGAGCTTTAGGATCATTCTTATTAGTATTTAAAGCATTATTAACAATTGATGCAAATGTTTTAGCACCACTAACAGCATCAGACCATTTAGTACCATTATTTAAACACCTGTTTCTATCATCATATTTAATACAGTTCATACTACCAGACTTATCAAATACAACAACAACCCACATATTGTTTTTCTTCTCTTTACCTTTCACTTCAAATTCAATTTCATATCTACCCTCAGTATTAGTTTTCTTAACTGTCTTAGTAACTTTTATATCACCCTCATTATCAAAATCACCAACACTAACAGTAGCATATTCACCATTATTTACTACCTCATTATTAATACCAACATCCCCCTTATTAGGAATACTACTAGATAATTCACTAGCAAAAACCATAGCAGGAGTCATCAAATCATATATGATCATAGCAGTAAGTACTAATAACTTAGTAAATTTCATAAAACCTTTCTTCATCTTAAACCCTCCTTAATATAATAAGTAAATATTTTTTAGCATAATTACGATAATCCTTATGAGTACTACAAGTCTGAAGAATCAATATATCATCATCACTACTAACTTCTACCCCCGTATCATACATAGATCTACCCTTAAGCTTCTTCAAATGATTCAAATACTCATCCTCATTCTCAAAATTAATATTCATATAAGAATAATCAGTAGGTTCTACATATACAGAAAATATCTCATACCTCTTCTTCATATTACTCGTAGTCAATGTCATATACCTATGACTATCATAATAACTTTTATCATAAAACTCTTCAAGTATCTTAAATGGCATATCAATATTTGAAGAATTATGCCCATAAATTAATAACTTCTTACTAGAATCAATATCAACCCTATAATCCAAATAAATACTCCCCATATAATTACTATTACCATAAGCATCATGATTCAAATAATAACTATTATCCTCACTCTGTAATACAGGAACAATATAATCAGTATTCTCTATTTCCAAAATACCCACTATATCATCATTAGCATATTCATTTCGAACTTCATTTATTACATTAGTATAATCAATAGGATTATTAGCATTATCATTAATATCAATATCCATATTCAAATAATAACTATCACTATTAATATTAAACATAAAAGATATTACCAATAAACATCCAAATATACCAATAATAAATAATATATTTCTAACATTTATTTTCATAATAACCCCCTAATTCCCTCAGATGGTTTACTATTATAGCAGATTTTGAAAAAAAGTCAATTAAGGCAACACTATTTTTACAAAAAAATAGAAGAAGCCTTAATTCTCAAACAATAAAACTTCCTCTATACTCACATTCCTATTATGTACAAATACTAAAAAAATTAAACACTATTTCAAAGACAATTTAGAAATAACCCTATCAAATATCTCATTAAACCTCTCTACCTCATCCTTAGTATTCTTATAAGATAAACTAACTCTAATACTATGAGTAGCAATATCCCTATCATGATAAAGAGAATATACACTACCAGATAAATCATTAGTAGAGCAAGCACTCTTAGTAGAAATAAATACCCCCTCTTCTTCCATAGCATGAATAAAAGTCTCAGGCTTAATATTCATAATACTAAAATTAATAATATAACAAATACTATTTACCGTACTATTAATATGAATATTATCATACTTCCTCAAATTATCCATAATCATCCCATTAAGCATCTTAACATGATCATAATTACAATCAATCTTAGGAATAATAATCTCCAAAGCCCTCATAAGACTACAAATAAGCGGAAGAGCCGGAGTACCACTCCTATAGACAGTAGTAGACTTACCACCATGAATCAAATTATCAATCACAATACTATTCTTCTTAACAAGAAGCCCAATCCCCTTAAGACCAAAGATCTTATGAGCAGACATAGACATAAAATCCATATCACTAAAAGAAATATCAACTTTCCCAACAGCCTGCGTAGCATCAACATGAAAAAAACACTTAGGATAATCATTAATAATCTTTCTAATATCCTTAATATTCTGCTTAATACCAAGTTCACTATCCACATAAGAAATAGCCACCAAAATTGTCTTATCACTCATAAGACTCCTCAAATTATCCAAATCAATTAACCCACTACTATCAACATCAACATAATCAATAACAAACCCCTTACTCTCCAAATAACGAAGTGTCTCTAGCGTACTAGAATGCTCAAGCCTACTAGTAATAATATGATTACCCCTATTCCTATACCTAGAAGCCACCCCCTTAAGTACCATATTATTAGACTCCGTTGCCCCAGAAGTATAAATAATCTCACTAGCCGAAACCCCAAGTAACTTACCAATCCTATCAGTAGCATACTCCTCAAGTTCCCGAGATTTAACCCCCAAGCTATGAATAGAATTAGCATTCCCCGGATATTCCATACAAACCTTATCAAAAGTCTCAAGTACTAAAGGATCAACAAAAGTAGTAGCACTATTATCAAAATATATCATAACATTCCCTCTTTCTCTAGATATTTTAACATTTAACAAAAATTAATACAATAACTTTTTCAATAAAAAATATTTACATATCAAAAAATATAGCTTATTATATAAAAAGGTGATGAAAATTGAACAAAGAAAATCTAATAAAATACTATAACAAATTCAATGAAGACAAAAGATTAACCAGAAGACACGGCATAATCGAATACCGAACCGCTACTAAATACATAAACGACTACTTAAGTACTATGAAAGATCCCAAAATAATAGATATAGGAGCAGGTACAGGAGCCTACAGCATCCCCCTTTCAAAGAAGTATGATGTAACCGCCATAGAACCAATAAAACATAACTATATGACTCTAAAAAACAAAAATAGCCAAGTAAAAGCATATCAAAAAGACGCCAGAGACTTAAGTATCTTCAAAGATAACACCTATGATATAACCATACTCTTTGGCCCCATGTACCACTTAATAAATGAAGAAGACAAAATAAAAGCCCTAAAAGAAGCCAAAAGAATAACCAAGAAAAACGGTCTCATCTTCATAAGCTATTACATGAATGAATACGCCATCATAAAACACGGCTTTATTGAAAACAACATAAAAGAAGCCATAAAAAACAAAGAAATAGATCAAAACTTCAAAATAACTCCCAAAGAAGATGATCTATATAGCATGGTAAGACTAGAAGACATTAACCACTATAAAGATACCCTAAACCTAAAAAGAATAAAAATACTATCCCAAGACGGATCAGCAGACTACCTAAGAAAAACAATAAATAACATGGACGAAGAAACATTCGAAATATACTATCAATACCACTTATCCATATGTGAAAGAAAAGACCTACTAGGAGCCTCCTCTCACATCTTAGATATTCTACAAAAAATAGATTAACAAAACAGACCACCAAAGGTCTGTTTTAAATTACTTACTTACAGGAAGTACAGATATACTCCTAGCAATATTAAGAAGCTCTTGTTTAGATAACTTTTCACTAACAACATAATACTCAATATTATTATCAATCCAATTAACCGAATTATCATTCACAATAGCCACAGTAGAAGCCATAATCTCTAATTCCCCATAAGTAGGAACAATCAAATGCTCATCTTCCCTAAGAATAGTCTCTTCAATTAACATAAACGGATTATCCCCATCAAAAGTAAGTATAAGTCTCTCGCCATCCTCATTAGTAACTTTCTCTTTAGTAGACAAATAAGTATTAACAGGAATATACATAGGATATATCACATCATCAATAGAACTAGTCTCTTCTGTCTTAGTATTATTCTCATCATTACTCTCATTCTCTACCACATTATCACTCTCAGTATTATCCTTAACATCAATAATCTCTTTCAAATCAAAGTAACCACTCTTAAACTTACTACTCAAATCAATCTTCTTATAACTCATAGAAATCTGTTTATTACCATCCTTATCAATAACCACTACTGACTTAATATTACAACTCTTATCAATAAGAATCTCTTGCTTAACAAGCTTAGGATTATTAGGATAATTAGCACTTACCGTAATCTTATAACCATCCTTAACCACCTCAAAAGACCTATTATCATCACTAGTAATATCCTCAAGAAGCGGAGCTAATAAATAAACCTGAGAATTATTATATGGCCAATCACTTTGAAACTTAAAACTCTTATTAATTCTAGGAGTAACAACATATACACCATCCTCATTACGAAGAATAATCTGCTCATGATTATTAACATTATTAACAAGTCTTACCTTATAATTATCCTTAACAGCATAAGAAACCTCAACATCATAAGTATAAACATCCTCATTATTAACAATCTCTAAAACACCCTCAATATAATAAGAATCAGCACTTTCAATTTTCTTAGTCAAACTCTTAATAACATCACTTTCACTATTCTTACCACAACCTCCCAAAAGAAATAAACCACCAACTAAAAGAAACAATAACTTTTTTTTCACTTAATCACCTCATTTTACTTTCTGATAAATTATATTAAATTATTTTCCTTATATGATGAATAATTATTCATTTTTTGAACAAAATAAAACTAAAAAGGAGGAACCATGAATACATTATATAAAATAACATTAACTCTTAGTATAATAGGCTGTATCAATTGGGGCTTAGTAGGCCTATTAAACTTCAACTTAGTAGAATACCTACTAGGAGACAGTAGCTTAATAACAAGATTAGTATATATACTAGTATTTATATCAGGCCTAGTAAATATAGGCATATTTACTAAAGACCTAAACTAAAACTTCATATAAAAACAGAGATCAAGATCTCTGTTTTATTTACACACCATATTATACACCCTCGCCAAAAATCAATATTAATTTTCCCGCTTATCGCGGGATCTCGCCCATTCCGACTCCATATTTA
>CAYYXX010000010.1:0-24902 GCA_964475905.1 uncultured Clostridium sp.
CAGAGTAGCTATGTAGGGAAGGGATAAACGCTGAAAGCATCTAAGCGTGAAGCCCTCTCCAAGATGAGTTTTCCCATTGTTTAACAAGTAAAATCCCAGATAGACTATCTGGTTGATAGGCTAGAAGTGGAAGTGTAGCGATACATTGAGCGGACTAGTACTAATAGATTGAGGATTTAATCCCTAAATTATTTAATTTGATTAACCACATTATCATGTTTTCAGAGAACTATTAAATAAATAACATTATTCAAATTATATTGGTGATTATTGCGAAGTGGTTCACCTGTTCCCATACCGAACACAGAAGTTAAACACTTCAGCGCCGAAGATAGTGATTCTTTGCTAAAATAGGTCGTTGCCAATATTTTTTTATGTCTTAAATCCCCTAAATTGGAGATTTAAGACACCATTTTAAAAGAAAAACTATAAGTATAAAGATAGGAAAATTTCTATCTTTTTTTAATTTGTTTATAGCACTTAAATGACTAGTATTAAAATTTAAGGATTTTTTAAAATAATACTTGTAAGTAAAAAAAAAATATGGTATACTTACTCTAGGATAGATGATTTAGAAAATCATTGTCAAGGAGGATAATTTTATGAATAAGAATTTTACAATAATCGACAAAATAAATAATATTCAGAAAATAGCTACGAAAATTGTTAAATTTACCCTTGATAGTAAAGATTATTTAATTTATAGTGTAGAGGAGAATGAAGAAAATAGACAAATATTTGTATCAAGATTTATTTTAAATACCGAAGGAAAATATTTTATTGATAACATTGCCCCAGAAGAGAAAGCAAAATTAAGTGATATAGTATATAATATAATAATCTTAACTCCAACAAATTATAAAAAGGGTGAAAATGTAAGCATGTTACTAAATAATTTAGTTGAAAAATTTAAAATTAATTTAGCATGTGATAATTCAGAATTAGGAATTCAAGAATATTTTAATAATTGTTCGATAGCAATAACTAGCAAAGAATTAGTAGAATTAGCTACACAATTTTTTGAGGCAAATCTAAGAGTAGCAACACAGAGCAGTGAAACTGTTGTATCAGTACCTACTTGGAATATACCAACAAGTGGTATAAATGAGATGCCAGTAGAAGAGAAAAAAATTGATGCTAATATAGTAACACCAGAAATACCAAAAGTTGTTGAAAATATGGAAACAGCAATGCAATCAAATGTTGCCCCTGTTACTCCAATTCCAAATATGCAAATCAATGCAGTACCTAATGTAGAACCAATGCCTAATATTGAGCAAGCTCCAATGACAGCACCTTTGCCATCTAGTATACCTACTGGGCAATTCCAAGGTAATATGCCAAATCCACAATTGGCAATTGTATCAGATCCCAGTTTAGCAAATACTGCTGGAGTTAATATGCAACCAAATGTTATGAAATTAAATAATAAAGGAAAAGCAAATGTAAAATACATAATTATAGGCACAGCTTGTATAATATTAGCAATAGCTGTAGTAATTGTAGCTTATATATTAATACAGAAAAAAACTACTGGGGTTTAGAATATATACACCCACAATAGTTTTGTCTATACAAATTATATTTATTAGATAGTAAGATGGAAGATTTATAACCATCTTTTTTCTTGAAATCTGAATATAACCATTTTATATCATACTTATTTTCAAGTAAAGAGCCAAATTCATTAATCCAATTCACATTCTTATATGGGCTAACTGAAAGAGTAGTACAAAAATAATCAAAATCAAATTTACTAGCTAATTCTGCCGTTTTTTCCATTCTCATTAAGTAGCAGACTCTGCACCTATTTCCTCTCTCAGGCTCGTTTTCCAAACCTGCAACAAGATTATTAAAAATATCATTATCATAATCACAATCCATAATAGAAATATTATTAATTTTATCAATTTCCTCAATCAAGCGTATTTGCTCATTTTTCCTTTTTAAATACTCATCATAAGGATAAATATTAGGGTTATAATAAAGAATAGTAATATCAAAATACTTTGTTAAATAGCTAATGACATAACTACTACAAGGTCCACAGCAACTGTGAAGTAATAATTTTTTTTTACTCTTAATACCATTTAATATTTCCTTACATTTTAAACTATAATTTTCTTTCAAAATAATCACCTCATAAAACCATCAATATTATAACATAGTTTCCACAGTTTTTACATATAATTTTCTTGAAAAAACAAATAATTATTGATACAATATAAGAGGAGCGTGTAAATATGAAAAAAGAAATACCAATGAAAAATTACATATTATTGTCAATAGTATTAATATTAACAATAGTAGTAGTAACCTACATTTTTATGCTATTTAGTACGAAAGAAAAAAACAAATTAGAAGCACCTATTTTAGATCAGTATATTATGACCATAAATTATAATGAATTAGATAATTATATAGTAGAAAATAAAGATGCCATAATCTACACTTCAATACTAAATAATATAGAAATAAGAACATTTGAAAATAAATTTAAAAACATTATACAGAAACATGATATAAATAATAATATATTATATTTAGATTTAACCAAAGATCAAAGTAAAATAAAAGAATTAGAATTAAAATATAGCAAGGAAATAACAATGCCATCACTATTAAAATTTCAAGATGGAACATTAAAAGAAGTATATAGCATAAAAGAAAATAATTACAATATTAAAGCATTAGAAAAATATTTAGAGGAAGAAGATGTAATAAATGATTAATATAGTATTATATGAACCAGAAATACCCGAAAATACAGGAAATATAATGCGTACATGTGCTGCAACCAACAGCAAACTACATTTAATAGAACCATTAGGATTCATTATGGATGAAAAAAAGCTAAAAAGAAGTGGTGTCAACTATATAGATAAGGTAAATTATCAAAGATATATAGACTATGAAGAATTTAAAGAAAAAAATAATGGAGAATATTACTATTTTACAAGGTATGGAACAAAAGCCTATAGTGAAATAGATTTTAGTAATAAAGATAAAAATTACTATTTAATCTTTGGTAAAGAAAGTACAGGCATACCCAAAGAAATATTACAAAATAATTTAGATAAATGTTATAGAATACCAACAAGTGATAATGTAAGGGCACTAAATCTATCAAATTGCGTAGCATTAGTAACTTATGAAGCATTAAGGGAGCAAGACTTTCCAAATCTATTAAGAAGTGATCCATTTAAAGGAAAAGACTATTTAGAAAAAGAATAGCTATTTAATAAAGCCATTCTTTTTAAGTTTATCAGTAATTTTACTAGTAGGAACATCTCCCTCAATTCTAGTAGCAGTAGTTTTCTCTCCACCATTTTTAATAAACAAAGTAACAGGAGTTCCACCATCAAAACTAATAACTGAAGAAAAATCAGAAACCTCTTTTTCATTATATTCATCAATATCAGTATAATAAATTTTAATATCATATTTATTTGCAACTTTTTTTAATTTTGGTTTAAAATTACTACAATGAGAACAAGTAGTTCTAGAAATACACAAAACAAAACTTTCTTTATTATCAATTTTTTCCATTACTTCATCATAATTAAGCTTAATTAGATTATCATTACTAGAATATAAAAGAAAACCAATAGCAAAGCCAACAATAACCAGTATAAAACAAACTAAAAACTTAATATTTTTCTTCCACATAATATCACCATAATAATGATACCACTTTTTATATAAAAAATCAAAAACAACTTTCCAAAAATAGAAAAAAATGATATAATCATATCAGAATATGAATAAAAGAATGGAAAGGATAATAAAAAATATGGATACAGTAGTAGCAAATAAATATAGTAGTATATTAGGAGAATTAAATATTGAAGTATCAAAAAAAGTAGAAGGAGAATTTGAAGCTGAAGAAATAATTTCAACTTTTCAAAACTACTTCTTTAATAAAATGTTTCTCGATATAACTGCTATTAAAAATTATAAAGATTTAACTAATTTACAAAAAGTATCAATGGGACTAAATATGGATAAAGTAATACTATTATTAGATAAAGAAGATCCAATAAGCGATTCCCAAAATTTTCTATCAAAATTAGTAGGAATGGGTATTTACAATTTTACAAAAGAAAAAAATAACTTAATGTATTTATATACTAATCCCAATCTTTATAGAGATGTAGCATATTTACAAAATGTTTCATCAGTAGAGGAGGTAATACCACAAGAATCTCAAACAGACCAAGAACCTCAAGTAGGTAAAAAAATTTTAGGCTTCAAAAATTTAACAGATTCAGCTGGGTCAACAAGCTTAATATATATGATAAAGAAAGAATTAAGTAAAGAACATAGTGTATTAGCTATAGAATTAGATAAAAAAGATTTTATCTATTATAAAGATTCAAAAATGATAAGTGTAAAAAAAACCGAATTGGAAAATACAATAAATGAGCACAATAATGTAGAAATATTTCTAGTAGATCTAAATAATTCAAGTAAAGAATATATATGCAATGATGTATTATATTTAATAGAACCAAGTACTCCCAAAATAAACAAGCTAATGGCAATTAACTATAGAATATTACCAACATTAAAAAATGAAAAAGTAGTATTAAATAAAAGTCTTTTAACAGAACAAGATATCATAGATTTTGAAAAAGAATTAAAAATTAAAATATATTATAATATACCACCATTAAATGATAAAAAAGATAATAATAAAGAATTAATGAATTTACTTCAAAAATTAGGATATATAAAAATAGTAACTGAAGAAGAAAGTAAAGATAAAAAAAGAAAAGGACTTTTCACATTATTTAAATTAAAGTAGCAAAATAATTGACTTTTATACAATTTTAGTGTATCATATATTTAGATTTAAGGAGGGAATATTATGTATTTATTAGCAGGAGCAGATATCTGTAGTAATACTAATTTAGAACCATTATGGAATGTAATTGGAACAATAATAAATATTATTTGGATAGGAGTACCTATATTATTAATAATTTTAGGTTCAATAGATTTAGGAAAAGCAGTTATTTCTAACGATGAAAAAGAAGTAGAAAAAGCTAAAAAATCACTTATTCATAGAATTATATATGCTGTTTTAGTATTTTGCGTAGTATGGATTGTTCAAATAGTTATGGATACAATCAGTAAGATTGGTATAGAAGGAACTGATACCACATCATGGTCTAAATGTTGGGATCAAATAAGATCATAATTACTATATAATTATTCAAAGAAATCATAAAAAAATGATTTCTTTTTTAACCTTTATATGCTATAATAAACTTATAGTGAATTATTGTGCTTGATTGGAGTGAAGAAAGAGTATGAAGAAAAAAATATTACTAACATTAACTGTCATAATATCATTTATTATATGTGTAGATAATGTTCAGGCTGCTAGTGAGCTAACTTGTGTGTATCCGAAGTATGCGGGACAAGTTGCAGTAAAAATAGTCCAATATCAAAGTGGTGAAAAAAAAGTATTTGTAAATACACAGGAATCAAATCCCAGTGCTGATAGTGAAAAATGGTTTTTTGCTCAAAATGTAACTTTCGAAAGTGATGAAGAATTAACTGAATGTTATGAATATATGAACTATGCTAATGGTAGTGGCATTACAAAAAAAGTAATGTTTAGTAATAATTATAAAGCATACTTTTCAAAGTTGATACAAGAAGAAAAAGAAGTAATAGACAAGCACAATGTAGTTAGAGATGAAGACTATGTATCAGGAGAAAAATCCAATATGGAAGACGAACTTGCAAGTGGCAAATGGATTATTGGATGTCAATACAAAAAAATTAATGATGACAAATATATATATTTATATTTTAATGAAGAAAAAGTAAGAGTAGTTAATGGTGAAGAAGTATTGCCAATATATACTGGTGAAAAGGATTCAGCAGTAGCTCCATATAATAAGTATAGTGATATACAAGTTTCACGACTAATAAAAGAATATAATTCAAATGGTGGATGTCCAATAAATATATATGTAAATACAATGACTACCACATTAAGCTTAGGACAAATTGTTTTTTCATTAGATAAATTAACAGATAGTAAAAATATGAGTACTTATGTAGTTATTAATACTGGTAATTCAACTGAAGAGCCAATGCCTGTTGATCCAGAAAATTGTAGTGATTTATTAGGGGAAGATGTAATAAGTTTTATAAACGAAATAATGAAATGGATAAGAATAATTGTCCCAATTTTATTAATGGCTCTAGGAGTATTAGACTTTACTAAAGCAACATTTTCAAAAAGTGAAGAAGACATGAAAAAATCAAGAGAAAAATTCATAAAAAGAATAGTTGCAGCAGTATTAGTATTTTTAGTTCCAGTATTTGTCAATTTACTGCTAGAATTAGCAAATAGTGTATGGAGTTGGATAAATCCTGAAACTTGTATAAAATAAGGAGGTAAATGATGTATACATTAGGTATTTTAAGCGAAGTTGGAAATGCAATAATGGATGGCATAAGAACATTTATGCTAACATTATGTGATGGAATATATAGATTAATATATTTTACATTCTATATCTTCGAAAAATTAGGAACAGCAAATATTTTGAAAGATGGACAAGTAGAAGAAATGTTTGGAAGAATAGGATTAATATTAGGTATATTTATGATATTCAGAATTACATTTTCATTTATCCAGTATATAGTTGATCCAGACGCAATGACAGATAAAAATAAAGGAATGGGAAACATTGTTAAGAAAGTAGTAATTGCAATTGTTTTATTAGGAAGTACATCTGCTATGTTTAAATTAGCTTATAAAGTTCAAGATTTAATTATTGAAAATCATATTATCTCAAGAATAATATTTAATAATGATGTAGAAGAAACGGATACATTTGGAGGAAGATTAAGCGCAGAAGTATTTACTGCATTTTACAGATTAAGTGATAGTGCAAATACATCTGGAAATGATTGCGAATATTACTTTATAAATAATGATAATAAAAATATAATAAAAGAAAATATAATGCAAAAAAATGGATCTTTAGATATTGCATATTCTTGTATAACAGAAAGAGATGATAACAATAATTATATAGTAGACTTCGATGGAGGTGGATTTATTGCTTTAGCGATAGGAGTATTAGTATTATATACAATTGCGATATTCACAATTCAAGTTGGTGTAAGATTAGTTCAATTAGCATATCTTCAAATAATTGCACCGATACCAATATTGATGTATATAACTCCAAAAGGAGATGACTATTTAAAAAAATGGGGACAACAATGTTTAACAACATTTTTAGATTTTTTCCTTAGAACTGCAATAATTTATTTTGCAGTAGCAGTAATTCAAAATTTAGTTGAAGCTAATACACTTGGAGAAATATTGACAGGTGGAATAGATGGTAGTGGCTGGCAATCAGCATATGTACTTGTAATAATGATAATAGCTGTACTTGTGTTTGCCAAAAAAGTACCAAATCTATTAAAAGAAATATTCCCATCACTTGGAGGTGCAGCAGCGTTCGATTACGGCTTAAGCTTCAAGAAACAAGTTGTAGAACCATTAAAAACAGCCTATAATACTCCTCTTGGCTGGGGATTAAAACTAGGTAAAAGCGTAGGTGCTGGAATAGATAGAAAAGTACATGGAAAGAATTTCTTTGGTAGAGGCCCAGTTGGAAAAGCAATAGACAAATGGTTACCAGAACAAGCTGAAGCAAGAAAGAAAAGGGAAGAAGCTCAAGGAGCAATTGCGGAAAGACAAGAATTATATGAAGAGGGTAGAAAAATATATGATGCTCACAGTGGTGAAATCAAAGATGGAAATGGCAAATTAAAAGAAAATGTATTTAAAAACAGTGAATTTAGAAAAACTTGGCAAGAAGTTGCTGATGCTAAAGCTCAACAAAAAAGGTATGATGCTGAATTACAATCTGCTCAAGCAAGATTAAATAGAGGTGAAATAAGCATTTATAGTGAAGAATATAAAAATGCAGTTGGTAATGCTAAAGCTGCAAATGGTCGTCTAGAACAAGCAAAACAAGATCATGAGAATATGAGAAAGATATATAATGATGATGCAAAAGTTGAGGACGCATTTAATTACTATCATGATATGCAATTCAGTCCAAGTGCACAAAACAGAAGTCGTGAAGAAATAATTGACAATATAAATCAATTAAGAAGAGCAAATGGTAAAAATGAATCAACCGGTTTTACTGCTGCAGAAAGACAAGCAGAAGCAGAAAGAAGAGAAAATTCTCGTTCACAATATAATAATCAACATGAGGCAGAAATGGCTGCACATAGTATATTTAGTGATAATGATGCAATGAGACAAAGTGATGTGGAATATAATACTGGTCTTAGTAGACCAAGTGCATCTGATAATGGTGCACCTACTGCAGAAAATAGTATATTTAATGATGATGAAGCTATGCGTGAAAATGATAGACAATATAATAATTCTCAAAACAATACTAATAATGATGTTTAATTTGATGTATTTGAAAGAAGACAATAAAATAAAAAGGAGTGTGATACATAGTGGATAATTATTTAATACCTGCAAATGCTAAAAGAGGTACATTAATATTTAATATGTTTAGACCAATAGACATAATAATGTTTGGTGTAGGAGCAGGATTATCATTATTACTACTTATGATGGTACAATCAGATAATACAATAGTGATATTACTATCTTGTCTACCCGTAGGAATAACAGGCTTGTTAGTAGTTCCTATACCAAACTACCATAATGTCCTTTGTGCTCTACAGAGTATATTAAGATTTTACAATGAAAGAAGAAATTATGTATGGAAAGGTTGGTGTTTTTATGAACAACTTAGGGAAAGTAACAAAGACAAAGAGTAGTTCAAAGTATACAGAGGATTGGTTACCAATTAGAAGTATATCTAATGGTATGATAGTACTAGATAATAAAAAGAAAGTAACGGGAGTTAAAATTAAGCCTAGAAATATCTTTATTTTAGATCAAGGTAGTCAAAATGCAGCTTTAATAGCATTAAAGAATTTTTATAATACAATTGATTTTGAATTTTGGCTAGTTTCAGCAGATCGACCAGTAGACTTAAATAACTATTTATCAAGACTATTATTATTATATAACCAAACATCTAATCCAGCAGTTCGAAAGCTAATAAATCAAGATATAGATAAAGCAAATAACTTTATGAACAATAATATAACAGATACAGAATATTACATATTATTCAAAGAAAAAAATGATGATCTAATTCAAAAAAGACTAAGAACATTAATTACAGGTTTAGCTAATTCTGGACTAGAAGCAACACAAGTATCGAATGATGATTTAAGAATAATATTAGATAATTTCTTAAATAGTGGAATGACAACTAATTTTGGGACGGTGATTGCATAATGAATTTTAAGAGTGAATTAGCCCCAAAAGGCTTGCAATTTAGTCCATCAGATTTTGTAATAAGTGATAAATATGCGACAATATTAACAGTAATATCATATCCAAGATTTATAAGACCGGGATATTTATCAAATTTAACAAATATGTCTGGAGTAAAATTAGTAATAAAACATATACCAGTACCATTTACAGTACTTGCAAAAATGTTAAATAAGGAGATATCAGATTTAAGAAGTAGATATCAACAAGAAAAAGATAGAACTATTCAAGAAAGAATTAGACAAGATGTTGATTCATTAGAATACTTTATTCAACAATTTACAGCATCACAAGCTAAGACATTTGATTTTCAAATGCACATTATGGTAACTGCTGATACTAGAGAAGAATTAGAAATGAAAAAATCTAATTTAAAAAACTATATGGATGCTATGGAATTAAGAGCAATACCATTGAGATTTGAACAAGAAAGAGTATTAAAATCAATCTTACCTGTTTTTGAAAAACAACAAATAGAAGATAGAATAGGAACGCCAATGCCATCTCCAACTATGGCCGCTATGTACCCATTTATTTTTGACAGTATCAAAGATGATGGATTATCTACGCTACTAGGTGTAGACTATTCAGGAGGAGTTATTCTCTTCAACCAGTTCTTATATCAACTAAAGAAAGAAAGCAATAGAAATAATGCCAACATGATCATATTAGGAACATCTGGTAGTGGAAAATCAACAGCAGCCAAATTAATACTAAGAAGTCATATTAGAAATGGTTATCAAATAGTAGCAGTAGATCCAGAAGGCGAAATAAGTGAAATGACCAGATCATATGGAGGAGATGTTGTAGATTTAGGTAAAGGTGGAGAATACGGAATGGTAAATCCACTAGAAGTAATTATGGATGCTGATGAAACAGAAATAAGAAATGGACTAGGATATACAGTATTAAATAAAACATTACAATCACTAAAAGCCTTTATGAAATACTATTCACCAGATATTGAAGAAGATGTATTAGCATTATTTAGTGGAGTAGTACAAGATACTTATGCAAGATTTGGAATAACATTTACATCAGATTTTTCAAAATTTACATCAAAAGATTATCCAATATTCAGTGATGTATATGTAACAGTAACTAGTAAATTAACGGCAATGACTGAAAAAACACATGAGAGAGATGTAATGGAAAGACTTGAATTAAAATTAAGACCATTAGTAAGAGAATTAAAGTATTATTTTAATGGTCATACATCAATAAATACAAATAGTTCTTTCCTAGTATTCAACATAAAAGAATTAATGAATTCTGATGCAAATATAAGAAATGCCCTATTATTTAATGTATTAAAATTTGCTTGGGGATTATGTTTAAATCCAAATGTAAATACCGTTTTATCAGTAGATGAAGCACATGTATTACTTGGAGCTAAAAACGAATTAGGAGCAGAATTCTTAGCACAAATTCAAAGAAGAGCAAGAAAATATAATACAGGAACAATAATCATTACTCAACAACCATCAGATTTTGTAGCAGATGGAATACTAATGCACGGTAAAGCAATATTTGATAATTCTTCCTACTATCTAGTAATGGGATTAAAGAAACAAGCTGTTGAAGATTTATCAATGCTAATAGACTTAAATGATAATGAAAAAGATTCAATAAAAGGATTTAGTCAAGGTGAAGCCCTATTTGTATGTGGAAATAGAAGAATGCAAATAAATGTAATAGTAACAGAAGAAGAATTAGAGTCATTTGGCTCAGGTGGTGGTCTATAAACCACTATTAGGCGGTGAATATCATGAATGAAGAAGAAAGAAAAAAAACATTATGGGAAAAATTACCAATAAAAGTAAAATTAGCAATTATAGGAATCGTTATAGGTTTCTTTTTCATCATTATATTTCTTGTAGTACTGATAACACCACTTATGGAACTAGATATAATAGATATAGGAATTGGTGGCGGAAATAATGAGTATGAATTAAGTTACTCAGATATAAATTCTACATCAACTTATTGGTGGCCAATAGGTAGTATGGAAACAGAGACAATAAATGGAGTAACTGTTGCAAAAGGATTACCAGTTCCAACAACAATATCATCATACTTTGGAAAAAGAAAAGATCCATATTCAGGTAAAGAAAGTAATCACTCAGGAGTAGACATAGCCGCTAACGACGGAAGCATAGGAACAATAAACATAATATCTGCCAAAGAAGGAACAGTAATCTATCCAGCTAAAGGTGATCCAACAAACTGCCAATCAAGCACTCTCGAAGACTCTTGCGGTGGCGGATATGGCAATTATGTAATGATTGAACATAGTGATGGAAAAATTACATTATATGGCCATATGGCCGAAGGATCAATTACTGTAACAGCGGGTAATCCAGTTATGCAGGGTCAAGTAATAGGAAAGATGGGGAGTAGTGGTCGTTCTACCGGTTCCCACTTACATTTTGAAGTAAGAGAAAATGGAAATACTGTTGATGGATTAAACTATGTATCAGAAGAAAATCCACGACCAATAACATACTTCGAAGAAGTAGTAGAAGGAACAGATAACAAAAATACAGTATGCTTAACCCTAAAAAATCAAAATTATTCTCAAAATGGAGTTATAGCTATAATGACTAACATAAATTATGAAAGCTCATTTATTCCAACACAAAAAGGAGACTATCAAAGTGGAAAATATACAAGTTATGGAATTTGCCAGTGGCACAATGAGCGTTGGGATAATTTAAAAAATACTTTTCCAGATACATATGCTACTCTTGGAGGACAGCTAAGCTTTTTAACATATGAATTAAAAAACAATTACAATTCATTATATAGTGAATTAATAAGTGGTACAAAAGAAGAAAGTGATTTAACATATGATTTTTGTAGGGAATTTGAAAGACCAAAAGATACAGAGTTAACTTGTCAAGATAGAGCAAAGAATGCAAGTAAATTTACAAATTATGTAAAAAACAATTGTGGATAAAAGGAGAAAAAATGAAAAAAGATGATATAAAAACATTTATTACAATATTGGTAATATGTGCTTTAATAGGAGGCTTAGTTCTAATACTAAATAAAAAAAGTAATAGCGAAAAATTAGAAGTAGTAAATGAATATAATACCTTTTTTAAAGTAACAAACTATGTCAACAACTACATAAATAATACAAGATATTCAAGTAGTCTATACGACATAATATATCCAGAATACATAGAGCAAAATAACATAACAGAAGAAACAATAAAAGATTATATAAAAGAATACCCTATAAATTCAACAATAAAAGTAACAAATATGAAATATGTTAAAATAAAAGAAAACTATTTATATTATATAAAAGGAGAAATATATCAAAATACATTAGATAAGAAAGAATTAATAGAAGAAAATTTTAATACGATAGTAATAATTGATTTTGATACATTGTCATATAGCATTTATCCAGTAGAAGAAAACTATAAAAGAGTAGTAGATAAAATAAAGAAAATAAAAATAGAAAATAATGGTAATAATAATATCAAAAAATCAGAATTAATATCAAAAGAACAAATTTGTGTAATGTATCTATCTGATTATATAGATAAAATAAATAATAATACAATATCAGCATATAACTTATTAAATAGCGATATGAAAAAACAATACTCAACATTAGAAGACTTCGAAAACTATATAAATAATAACATATATAATATAACAACAGAAGCCGATAAATGTTCATTAGAAAAATTAGAAAACAAAAGAATATATACTGTTATTGATAAAAAACAAAACAAATACATATTTAAAGAAAACAATATAATGGATTACCAAGTAAATTTTTATTTATATGAAAATAATGCAGAAAATAGATAACTCAAAGAAGTTATTTATTTTCTTATGAGCATTAATAATGAAAGATAAAAAGCATTTACAATTCAAAGTATTAATGCTATAATAATGTTAGCAATTTGGAGGAAGATAATATGAAAATAAAGGTAGAAAAAAAAGATTTAATAATATTCATAATATTTTGTATATTTCTACTATACTTATGTGCAATAGGAATACTAAATGCCTCAAATATAGCTACAAATGGTAAATTTTACGGATTACTACCATTCAAAGCATTTACACCTAAGTATATAGGAATGACATTTTTTCTTTTTTTAGCAGCATTAATAGGAATATTTATGGCAGTAAAATCATATATTTTTGATCGTGATAAAGGATTTGGTTTTTCAATAGGAGGAAAAAAAGAAAAAGGATATTCAAAATGGTCTACTGATAAAGAATTTAAAACAGGTTTATCAGTAGTAAATATTCAAGATGAAAAAACTGAAGCAGCAGGAATACCACTATACAGCAAAAAAGGTAAAATGTGGGTAGACAATGGCGAAGATCATTACCTAGTAATGGGTTCTACTGGTTCAGGAAAAACGGTAATAGTAGCCAAGCCTATGATAAAACTATTAGCTAAACACAATGAATCAATGATATTAACAGATCCAAAGGGTGAATTATATGAAGAAACAGCAGAACTATTAAAATCTGAGGGCTATAACATAATAACATTGAATTTTAGAGAACCAAGTAACGGAAATGCTTGGAATCCAATGAGCCTACCATATCAATTATATAAAGAAGGAAATACGGATAAAGCAATAGAACTATTAGATGACTTAGCATTAAATATTCTATATGAAGAAAAAAATACAGGAGATCCATTTTGGGAAAAAACAGCAGCAGACTACTTTACAGGTCTAGCTCTAGGATTATTCGAAGATGGTACACCAGAACAAGTAAACTTAAATAGCTTAAACCTAATGTGTAGTTTAGGAGAAGAAAGATTTGGAGGACCAAATAATAACTATATAAAAGAATATTTTAATGGAAAAGATCCATCAAAACCAGCATATATAAATGCTTCTGGAACAGTATTTACAGCAGATGAAACAAAACAAGGAATAATAGCAACATTTAAACAAAAAATAAAATTATTCTCTTCTCGTGAGAACTTATCAGAAATGCTATCATATAGTGATTTTGATATGAGAAATATAGGAAGAAATAAAACTGCTGTTTTCTTAATAGTACAAGATGAGAAAAAAACACTACATCCCCTTGCAACGATATTTATTAAACAATGTTATGAAACACTAATAGATGTAGCTCAAGAAAGTGGTGGAAAACTACCATATAGGACAAACTTTATTCTAGATGAATTTCCTAATATGCCACCACTAAAAGATGTAACAACTATGGTAACAGCAGCAAGAAGTAGATTAATAAGATTCACTTTTATAATCCAAAACTTTGCTCAGCTTACTCAGGTTTATGGAAAAGAAAATGGCGATACAATTAGAGGTAACTGTAATCTAATGTACTTAATCAGTAGTGAAATAGCAGCTTTAGAAGAAATAAGTAAAATGTGTGGAGAGGTAAAATCAAAAGAAAAAGAAAAAACAGCTTCAACACCTTTAGTAACAGTAAGTGATCTTCAAAGATTAAGTAAATTTGAAATAATAGTTTTAAGAAGAAGAATGTTTCCATATAAAACAAGATTTCAAACTGACTTTGAAGTTGACTGGGGAAGAACATATGCTAAGGCAGTACCACCAGTAAGGCAAAAAAAGGAAGTGGCCTTATTCGATATAAGAGAATTCGTAAAAGAAAAGAAAAAAGAAAAAATGGAAGCAATGGGAGCAACACCATTCGAAGCAACACCATTTGGAGCTAATCCATTTGCAGGCGTAAATCCATTCATGTCAATGAATCATCCATTAGGAGATATGCCACCATTTATAAATGAAGAAAAACAATCGGAAAATGATAGCTTCAATATAGATGATTTAGTAAAGAAAATAGATGCTAAAATTGCTGAAATAGAAAAAGAAGAAACAAAATTATTAGAGGAGAATAAAGCTATTCCAAACGAAGATAAAACACCAAAAGAAGAATTGACAGAAGTTCAAGAAGTGCCAGAGACAAATAATATCCCAGAACCTTTAGCAAATATGTATGAAGATAATACAAATAATGATGATTTTTTTGACGACTTTTTCGGAGAAGACTAGAAAGTATAGACATAAAGTTTATACTTTTTTTTGATATAAAAAAACTTGACAATACAAGAAAACTAAGTTACAATTAATTTGTATAGTTTAAATGAAGTCAGTAATTTTTTCTATAAATATATAAATAAGAATGGAGGTGTTTATATGAACGAAACAGTCTTCTCCATTTTACTATTTGCTCTTGGATTAATCATAGGATTAGCGGGCATAGCGGTTGTAAACATTATAAAGAAAAAAAGCGAAACAAAAGAAGCTGAATCAATAATAGATAAAGCCAAAAAAGAAGCTGAAAAAATAAAGAGAGATTCTTTATTAGAAACAAAAGAAGAAATCCATAAATTAAAGTTGGAAACAGAAAAAGAAATAAAAGAGAAAAAAGGCGAAATAAAAGAACAAGAAGATAGACTACTACAAAGAGAAAATAACATAGATCGCCGTGATTTAGCTATTCAAAATAGAGAAACTTCTCTAGAAGAAAGAGAAAATAATTTATTAGATAAACAGCAAAAAATTCAAGAAGCAAAAGAAGAAATGGAAGAAATAAAAAGAAAAGAATTAGAGGAACTTGAAAAGATAAGCAAATATACAAAAGATCAAGCAAGAGAAGCTGTTATGAAGATCGTTGAAGAAAAAATGGCCAAAGAAATAGCAACATATGTAAAAGAAAGAGAAGCAGAAGCTAAACTAGAAGTAGATGAAAAAAGTAAAGAACTATTAGTAAGTACAATACAAAAATATTCAGCAGATATTACAAGTGAGCAAACTGTATCAGTAATTACTCTTCCAAATGATGAAATGAAAGGAAGATTAATTGGTAGAGAAGGAAGAAATATTAGAACAATAGAATCAGTAACAGGAGTAGACCTAATAATAGATGATACTCCAGAAGCAATTGTAATATCAAGTTTTGATCCATTAAGAAGAGAAATAGCAAGATTAACATTAGAAACATTAATAAAAGATGGAAGAATTCATCCAGCAAGAATAGAAGAATTATATGCTAAAACTTGTTCTGATGTAAGAACTACTATCAAAGAATATGGAAAAAATACCCTATATGAATTAGGATTATCCAAAATGGATCCTGAATTAGTAGAAATAGTAGGAAAACTACATTTTAGAAGTAGCTATGGTCAAAATGCTCTAAAACATTCAATAGAAGTAGCAAACTTATCTGGTATCCTAGCAGGAGAATTAGGAGAAAACATAAATCTAGCAAAAAGAGCAGGATTATTACATGATATTGGAAAAGCTATTGATTTTGAAATGGAAGGAAGTCATGTAAAAATAGGAGCAGACCTTGCTAAAAAATATGGTGAGGATGAAGTTATAATAAATGCTATATCATCACATCATGGAGATGTAGCACCAACAAGTATTATAGCTAGTATTGTTGCAATAGCGGATTCAGTATCAGCATCACGTCCCGGAGCAAGGAATGATTCATCAGAAAATTATGTACAGAGACTAGAAGAGCTAGAAGAAATAGGAAATAAAGTAGAAGGCGTAGAAAAAGCCTATGCTATCCAAGCTGGAAGAGAATTACGCGTGATGGTAAAACCAGAAGAAGTAGATGATTTAACATCACATCAAATAGCACGAACAATAAAAGAACAGATAGAAGAAAAATTGAAATATCCGGGAACAATAAAAGTTACAGTAATAAGAGAAACAAGATGTACAGAAGAGGCTAAATAGTCTTTTCTGTTTTAAGTAAGGAGGTCAAAATGCTAGATAATTTAACACTAGAAGAAAAAATAGGCCAAATGTTTATGTTTGGAGTAAATAGCAAAAATACGGATGGAATAATAAATTTAATAAAAAATCACAAAATAGGAGGAGTAATACTCTACAAAAGAAATTATCAAAATTATGAAGAAATGCTAGAACTAATAAAAAAATTAAGAAAAGCAAATGCCCAAAATAAAGTACCACTACTAATAGCTATAGATGAAGAAGGTGGTAGAGTAAATAGAATGCCATCAGAATTTCAAAACTTAAGAAGTATCTATAAAATTTCGAAATTAAAAAGCGAATCACTAATAAGAGAATATTCTAGCATAATATCCAAAATGCTATCACAAAGTGGAATAAATATGAATTTTGCCCCAGTACTAGACATATATAATAATTCCAATAGTAGTGTCTTAAAAGAAAGATGTTTTTCAGAAAAAGAAAAAGAAGTAGCAGAAAATGGAAAAATATATATAGAAGAGATGCAAAGAAATAACATAATACCAGTAGCAAAACATTTTCCGGGTCATGGAGCTACTAAAAAAGATAGCCATATACTTCTACCATACATAATAAATTATAAAGAAATAATAAATAAACATATGTATCCCTTTGAAGAAGCAATCAAAAATGGCTGTGATGCAATAATGATTGGCCATATAGTAATAAGAAAACTAACAAAACTATTACCAGCATCAATTTCTAAAGATTTTATTCATGAGTACTTAAGAGAAAAAAATAATTATGATGGCCTATTAATAACAGATGATATAAGAATGCACTCACTAAATATTTTATACAAAACAGTATCATTAAATAAAGCATTCACTAGTGAATCAGATATCATATTATTCAAATATAAAGATAAAGATGAAAAAACAATAAAAAAAGTAATAAAAATGGCTAAAAAAAATAAAATAAATGAAGAAAAAATAAATAACTCAGTATCAAGAATACTAAAAATCAAAGAAAAATATAAAGTAGCAGACAATATAGACAAATTAGGTTGTAATATTGAAGAAATAAACAATAAAATAAACAAATTAAACAGCACTATAAAAGATTAATAAAAAAACAAACACTTACTTTATTTTTATAAGTAAAAATGTTATAATAAAAATATAAATAAACAGGAGGTTAAGATGGGCATACTAAATAAAATAAAAACAGCATTTAAAAAAGATAAAGAAGCACAAAAATATGAAGAAGGCTTAGCAAAGACAAGAAAAGAATTTTCTACTGAATTATCAAAATTATCAAAAAAATATAAAAATATAGATGAAGATTATTTTGAAGAATTAGAAGATACACTTATAATGGCTGACATAGGAGTAAACACCGTTGTAAAGTTTGTAAACAAGCTAAAAAAAAGAGTAAAAGAAGAAAACATAAAAGATACAGAAACATTAAAAGAAATAATAGTAGATGAATTACTAATTATGTATGTAAACAATGATGTACTAAAAAGTAAAATAAATTATAGTTTAGAAGGACCAACAGTAATTCTGTTTGTAGGAGTAAATGGTGTAGGGAAAACAACTAGTATAGGAAAAATAGCTAATAAACTAAAAAAAGAAGGGAAAAAAGTTCTTCTAGTAGGAGCAGATACCTTTAGAGCAGGAGCAATAGAACAAATTAAAGAATGGGGGAAAAAATTAGATATAGAAGTAGTAAGTACCACATCAAAAGATCCTTCTGCAGCAGTATATGATGGAATGGATAGAGCAATTAAAGGTGAATTTGATGTAGTTTTAGTAGATACAGCAGGAAGATTGCAAAATAAAGTAAATTTAATGAATGAATTATCTAAAATGAATTCTGTTATAAAAAAAATAATACCAAATGCACCTCATGAGACACTTTTAGTAGTAGATGCAACATCAGGACAAAATGGCGTAATGCAAGCAAAAGCATTTAACGAAGTTACTAATATAACCGGTATAGTTCTAACAAAATTAGACGGAACCGCCAAAGGAGGAATAATATTAGCTATCAAAGAAGAAACAAATATTCCAGTAAAATTTGTAGGTTTAGGAGAAAAAGAAGAAGATCTAGAAACATTTGACATAGAAAAATATATCTATGGAATATTCAAAGATTTATAGAAAGGGTGAAAAAATGAAAAAAGAAAAGAAAAATAAAGCGAAAGAAGAAAAATATAAATTAATAGATACAAAAAAATTAAAAAAAATTGAAATAACCATAATGACAATAGTAGGTATTATCTTTTTAGTACTATTAGTATTAACCCTAACAAGTGAAATATATCTACCAGCAACATTAATTTCCTGTAGCCTATTTCTATTTTGCATTTGCTACTACTACATAGAAGATAATCAAAAGAAGAAATTAGTATATACCTTATTTACAGTAGGAGTACTCCTAATAATAATAGAAGTAATATATACAATAATAAATATAAAATAATGGAAGAAAGACAAAAATTAATAATATTATATGATTTCTATAGTGATTTACTAAAAGAAAATCAAAGAAAAAATTTTGAAGATTACTATTTTAATAATCTATCACTAGGAGAAATAAGCGAAAATGAAAAAGTAAGTAGAAATGCAATTCATAAAAGTATAAAAAAAGTAGAAAAAGAGCTAGAAAACTATGAAGATAAATTAAAACTATATAAAAAATCAAAAGAATTAGAATTACTAGCAGATACCATCAAAGATGAAGAATTAAGAAGAAAAATAAAAGAAATATTATAGGGGAGGCATTATGACAAACAAAAAATATAAAATGTATTATGATTACAAAAAAAGGACAAATGGAGGATTCTTAGATGCCATATTCTTATCAGGAATAATGCTAAGTGGACTAATACTAATATTACTTTCATTAGGAGGTATAAAATGAATAGTATACTAGAAAGATATTCAGATAATTTAACAGAAAAAGAATATATAACAAATCCCGCTATAGCAAGAGATGAAGAAATAAAAAAACTAATACTAGTACTATTAACACCAGAAAAATCAGCAGTATTAGTAGGAAAGCCGGGAATAGGAAAAACTGCTATAGTAGAGGGACTTGCCTATAGAATACAAAATCATCAAGTTCCAAATGCTTTAGATGGATATACAATATATAGAATAAGTGCACCATCCCTAATTACAAGTGCAGGAGAAGAAAATAGAGTACTAAAATTAGTAGAAGAATTAAAACAAAAAGATAAAGTAATATTATTTATAGATGAAATACATACCTTAATAGGAGGAAATTCTCTAGATTTAGCTAATATGTTCAAAGAAGGACTAAGTAGAGGAACAATAAAAATGATAGGGGCTACTACTACAGACGAATATGAAAGATATATTATGAAAGACAAAGCATTTCTAAGAAGATTTGAAAAAGTAGAAGTAGCAGAACCAACTGAAGAAATGACAGTAGAAATACTACTAAAAACATTACCAAAATTAGAAAAACAAACATCAGTAGTATTACCATATACCCAATTCATAAATGAAAAAATAATGAAATTCATAGTAAATATGACAACAGAATATAAAAGAGTATATGAAATATCATCAAGATATCCAGATATAGCCTTAGTAATATTAAGACAATGTTTCTCAAATGCCATCTATGACAATAGAAAAACAATAGACTTAAAAAATATATATGATGCTATAAGAACAACCAAAGCAGTATATCCAGATGTAATAAAAAAAGAATTAGTAAATTTCAAAGAAATATTTAAAGAAGAATTAAAAGAAGAAAATCTAGAAATAGAATAAAAAGAGCCTATATAAATATATAATATATTAGGAGAGCAGATAATGGAATTAAAAAAAATATTAAATAATATAGAGTACCAAATAATAAAAGGTTCACTAGATAAAGATATCAAAGGTATATATTACGATTCAAGACAAGTAAAAAAAGATTCAGCATTTATATGTTTAACAGGAGCCCGAGAAGATGGACATAATTATATAGAGTCCGCTATCAAAAAAGGAGCTAGTACTATAATAATAGAAAAAGATGTTAAAGTAGAAGAAGAAGTAACAGTAATAAAACTATCAAGTACTAGAAAAAGTTTATCACAATTATCCATAAACTACTTTGATAATCCAAAAGAAAAACTAATCCTAATAGGAGTAACAGGAACAAAAGGAAAAACAACCACAACATGGATGATAAGAAATATCCTAAAAGAAGCTGGATATAAAGTAGGAGTAATAGGTACATTAGGCGTTTTTATAGGAGATAATCATTATGAAACAACAAACACCACACCAGAAAGCTATGATATTCAAAAATACTTAAACGAAATGGTAAAGCAAAATATTCAATATGCCATTATGGAAGTATCATCACAAGCCCTAAAAGTAGGAAGAGTAGAAAACTTAACATTTGATTATGGAATATTTACTAATCTAACAAAAGATCATATAGGAGATGGAGAACATGAAGACATAGAAGATTATATCCATAGTAAAAGTCTACTATTTAAAAAATGCCAAGTAGGTATACTAAATATAGATGATCCCCATTATGAAGACATGATAAAAGATAGCAGTTGCAGTATCTATACATATGGAAAAAGCCAAGAAGCAACTATAAAAATAGATAAAATAAAACTATTAAGAAATAAAAATTTTATAGGAGTAAAGCTAAAAACTAAAGGTAAAATAGAAGATACTTTTCTAATAAATACACCGGGAGAATTTTCCGCATATAATGCCATTAGTGCCATATCAGTAGCAGAAATATTAAAAATACCAATAGAAAACATTAAGAAAGCTTTATCAGAAGTCGCAGTCAAAGGAAGGGTAGAAATAGTACCCGTATCAAATAAATACAGCGTTATTATAGATTATGCCCATAACGGAGTATCAATGGAAAGCATCCTAAAGACAATGAGAGAATATCATCCCAAAAGAATAATAACACTATTCGGATGTGGAGGCAATAGAAGTAAAGATCGACGCTTTGATATGGGAGAAATATCAGGAAAATATGCCGATTTCACAATCATAACAGAAGACAATTCAAGATATGAAGATATAAATGACATAATGAATGATATAGAAGTAGGAGTAAAAAAAGTAAGTTCATCATACATAAAAATACCAAATAGAGAAGAGGCTATTAAGTATGCCATAAATAATGCTAAAAAGAAAGATATAATATTACTTCTAGGAAAAGGACATGAAACATATAGAGAAATAAAAGGTATAAGAGAACACTTTGATGAAAGAGAGATAATAAACAATATAATAAAAAGAAAGGAAGAAAAAAATGATACCATTTAAAAAAGCAAATATATTACTACCAAAAAATGTAGATATGACCAAATGGTCAGTAATAGCATGTGATCAATACACAAGTAGTCCAAAATACTGGAAAGAAGTACAAGACTTAGTAGGAGAATCAAAATCAACACTAAATCTAATTTTACCAGAACTATATTTAGAAGAAAAAGATGTAGAAGAAAGAATCAAAAAAATAAATAAAACAATGGAAGAATATCTAGAAGCAAATATATTCGAAGAATATCCAGATACCATGATTTATGTAGAAAGAACTCAAAAAGACGGAAAAATAAGAGAAGGCCTAATAGGAATGGTAGACCTAGAAGACTATTCTTATGAAAAAGGTTCACAAACTCTAATAAGAGCAACTGAAAAAACTGTAATTGAAAGAATACCACCAAGATTAAAAGTAAGAGAAAATGCTCCATTAGAATTACCACATATAATGATATTAATAGATGATGAAAAGCAAAATATTATAGAAAATTTAAAAAACAAAGTAGAAGGAAAAGACAAAGTATATGACTTCGATTTAATGGAAAATGGCGGGCATATCAAAGGATATAAATTAAAAGAAGAAACAATAACATCAATAGAAGACAGCTTAGAGGCACTTGCAGATCAAGAATACTTTAATAAAAAATATAATGTAAAAGATAAAGGAATATTACTATTTGCTATGGGAGATGGTAATCATTCATTAGCTACTGCTAAAGCAAACTATGAAAACCTAAAAAAGACAATGAGTAAAGAAGAATATCTAAATAATCCAGCAAGATATGCACTAGTAGAAATAGTAAATCTACATAGCCCAGCCTTAGAATTTGAGCCAATACACAGAGTAATATTTAATACAAATGTAGAAGAATTAATCAAAGAATTAAATAAATATTACGATATAAATGAAGAAGGAAATGGACAATATTTTGAATTAGTAACTAAAGATATAGATAAAAAACTATATATAACAAATCCTAAATCAAATATATCCGTAGGTTCAATCCAAATATTCTTAGATGAATACTTAAAAAATCATAGTGGAAAACTAGACTATATTCATGGAGATGAAGAAACAAAAAATATGGGAAAAGAAGAAAACAATGTGGCCATATTATTTGAAAGAATGCCTAAAGAAGAACTATTCAGAACAGTAATATTAGACGGTTCATTACCAAGAAAAACATTTTCTATGGGACATAGTTATGATAAAAGATTCTATCTAGAATCAAGAAAAATAAAATAAAAATTAGCCATATAGGTTAATTTTTTTAAATACTTATGATATAATTATACTAGGTGATGAAAAAATGAAAAAAATAAATACCATATGTATAATAATAGGAATAATATCATTCATAATAGCAGGTTACATAGTAACAGATAAAATATTAATAAAAGAAGATAACATTACAATAAATGAAGAAAAAGAATTAAAAGAAGTAAATGATCATCTAGCCAAAATAGGAACATCATTAGGATGGCTTATAATAAAAGAAGGAATAAAAGAGCAAGATGAAAACGGCAAGTATTCCCCCAAATATGATTATAATTATTTAAAAACATATGAAAACAAGCAACTATTTATCATGGAATACATTTTAAGTTATCCAGAAAATGAAAAAAAATTTATTGTTCTATCAGCAGGAGATAATTCAGTAATAGAAGAAAAACCCACTAATGACTTCACAATAGCATATCTTGATTATGATACATTTAATCAATATTACAAAGAGTTATTAGAAGAAGACTTCAACTTAAATAAAGCTCAAAAAGGCAATACAAAATATGATGATAAAAATGTATACTATGAAAACAGACATCCGGGAAATAACGGAGTATATGTATCAATGATCACCTCAGATAAAGTAGAATATAAAAAAGGAGAATATATTGCTAATATAAAATTAACCTATAGCACTAGATTAGCAGAAATACTAAATAAGGAAGAAAATAAAGGAACAATAAAATATAAAAAAGATAGTAACAATAATATAATAATAACAACATTCACATTAGAAAAAAACAAATAACATATAAACTCTAAGTCATAGTCTTAGAGCTTTATTTTCTCACAAAAAAAACAAAAATTTAACTAAAAAATGTGAATAATTTGCAAAAATGTCAGTATTTTTTAAAAACAATAATTTGCAAAAATGTCAGTACTTTAAAAGTCCTAATAATTTAATTAATAATTAGTGAAAATGTCAGTGTTTTATTGTAAAATAATCTCCTGTATTCAAAGGAGGTTATTATTTTGTTAAATGAATATGAAAAAAATAAATATGATACTATTTCAAAACTTGTATCAAAAGAAATCACTATGAAGGAGGCTGTTGAGAAATTAAACTTAACTGAGCGACAAATATATAGGTTAAAAAAATTATATATTGAGAAAGGAGAAAAAGGTATTTATGACGCAGTTTGGAAAGGTTTGTGAGCAATTAAACA
>CAYYXX010000011.1:0-24043 GCA_964475905.1 uncultured Clostridium sp.
CACTAATAATATAAATATACCAATATACATAAACTTCTTCTCTTTATTCATAATATTCCTCCAACCTAAAAAAGACTATGAAAAATTACTAATATTTCTATTAGTTATTTCATAGTCTTTATAATATATTAAATTCCTTGTAAACCCTTGATTTATAAGCTTATACAAGACCCCCCCCCGTACAAATGTTCGCCTTTTTCCATACTATCTTAAACGCGTTATAACTATTCATACAGGGCATCTCCTTTCAATTATTTACATACTAATAATATCATAAACTAAATATATTTTCAATAGTAAAATAAAAAACTCTCTACTAATTAGTAGAAAGCTTTATATATGAATTATATTAAAGACATTACTAATAATACAAGTATTACAAGTAAAAGTAACATTAATACAAATCTCCAAATATACTTAACCCAAGAAGTATAAGGAACATCAAAATATTTAAGAGCTACTATTAAAAGAAAACTAGTAGGTCCAATAATAGATACAATACCATATACACTTTGGAAAGTCATAGCATAAGTAGATAACATAGCTTCATCTTCAACTACACCAATCATAGCAGAATATACACCTGCTACAGTATAATATAGATCAGTATGAAGTAAAGTACCTAAAGCACTAATACCACCAGCAGTAACTATATTAAGCCCAAGCTTAGATTCAGAAACTAAAGTAATAATATTAGACATAAAACTATGATTATAAGTACAAACAAGTATATCATAAGTAATAATAACTAAGAATACAATACCAAGCATTTTCTTAGAACCATTAACAAAATTATCAAAAACTTCATTAAATTTAATCTTATATACAAATTTAATAATTAAAGTAAATATAATTAAAGTTATAATAATTGACATATATGATCCTAAACTAGCCCAATTACCAAATGAATAAATATTACTATATATAACATTAGGGAATAAAATAAATTCACCAATCTTAATATTTAATAACCACTCATTAAATTTATCAAAGCACTCAATACCAAATAAAGTATTCCATGGTAAATATCCAAGTATTAGAATAACTAATATAATAGAAAGCATAACAATAACTGGCCATGTCTTAATATTCTTATAATCACCCTTAACCTCAGATACATTAACAGTATCACTTTCATTAAGATCATACTTAACTTTCTTATTCTCAACATTATTAATATATCTATTAATAAAGAAAATAAGTAAAGCCGTACCTAAAACTAATAAAACTAATTTAGGCCATAAAAGTGAAGTATTACTAATACCAGTCAATTTCTCAATAGTAGTAGCACTATAACCATAATAACTATTAGGATCTCTAAAAGTAACAAAAATACCACCAACAAATCCTACTAGCATAGCTACAACAGTAGAACTAATAGCCACCAATTTATCATAACCAAAAAGTAAAATAACAGCTACAACAAATGGTACAAATATTAATAATACACCAGTAAGTCCAGTAACAGAAGTAAATACTGCAAATAAACCAGTAACAATAAATACAAATAATTTACTATGTGATTTAACTTTTTGAGCAATATTATCAACTAATTTCTTATAAGCAGGAACTCCACTAAGAACACCATAGAAAGCTCCAAGTACCAATAGATAAACTACCGTATCAAAGAAATAATAGAATGATTGAACAAAATTAATAAATACATCACCAATAGAAACCATAGTATATTTATTCTCTAAAGCTGGAACAAAATAACCAAGTACTGCAAGAATACCATCTACTACAAATAATGCACCTAATACAATTAAAATTACTTTAAACAAACTATGCTTTTTCATAATAACCTCCTCTAACACTAATTATATCAAGAGAAGATATAAAAGTAAAGGAAAAAAAGAAAAAACTTACAGTTTTTTCCTTTATTTTAATAGGTTTTCCAACTATTTTCTTTCTTTCATAGTAGGAAACAAAATAACATCTCTAATAGTATCAGACTCAGTAAATAACATACACAATCTATCAATACCATAACCAATTCCACCAGCAGGAGGCATACCATACTCTAAAGCCTCAACAAAATCCATATCAATATCATTAGCCTCATCATTACCTAAATTTCTTTCCTTAATTTGATTCTCAAATCTCTCTAATTGATCAATAGGATCATTAAGCTCAGTATAAGCATTAGCAAACTCTTTACCACCAATAAATAACTCAAATCTATCAACAAATCTAGGATCATCAGGATTCTTCTTAGTAAGAGGACTAATATCTATAGGATGCCCATATAAAAATGTAGGTTGAATCAAAGTATCCTCAACATATTTTTCAAAAAATAAATTAACAACATGCCCAAAGCATCTCTCATGCTCTTCAAGTATAATATCATGATCATGAGCAATTTTTATAGCTTCCTCATCAGTCATATTCTTCTTAAAATCAACCCCAGTAGCCTCTTTTATAGCATCAACCATACTAATTCTCTTCCATTTACCATCTAAATTAATAGTATTACCACACCAATTATAAGTCATCTTACCAAATACCTCTTTAGCAACAGTCTGAAACATACCCTCAGTCATATCCATCATACCATCTAAATTACTATAAGCAAGATAAGCCTCAAGTTCCGTAAACTCAGGATTATGTCTAGTATCCATACCCTCATTTCTAAATACTCTACCAATCTCATAAACAGCTTCCATACCACCTACTAATAATCTCTTCAAAGGAAGCTCTAAAGCAATTCTAAGATACATATCCAAATCCTGAGCATTATGATGAGTCGAGAAAGGTCTAGCACTAGCCCCAGTAAGTAATGTAGTAAGAACAGGAGTCTCAACCTCAACAAAACCCATATTATCTAAATAATTCTGAATACATCTAATAATCTTAGGTCTAAGAAAAGCAACCCTCTTAGAATCCTCATTCATAATAAGATCAACATATCTTCTTCTATATCTCTCCTCAATATCCGTAAGACCATGAAATTTCTCCGGAAGAGGCCTCAAAGCCTTAACTAAATGCGTATACTCTAAACACTTAACAGTAAGCTCCCCAGTCTTAGTTTTCATAACCTTACCAGTAACACCAACAATATCTCCAATATCAGCACTCTTAAATAAATTATAAACATCTTCCCCAATATCATTTATAGAAATATAAACCTGCATCTTACCAGTCTTATCCTGAATACTAAAGAAAGAAGCCTTACCCATCTTTCTAATAAACATAATTCTACCAGCAATAGTAACCCTACTATCCATATTCTCAAGCTCATCATGCTCATAATTACCAAACTCTTCCCTAATATCACTAGATAAATGACTCCTGTCAAACCTATGACCAAAAGGATCCATCCCCATCTCTCTTATTCTATTTGCTTTTTCAATTCTAACTAATTCTTGATCAGTTCTTTCCATATCTATCTTTCCTCTCTTATCACTTTAGTCTTAGCTATAATATCATGTAGTCCTCTACCATCTTTCTTATATAACATCATAATAACACATACTACAATAATCATACTCTCAATAGCGGATATTACACTAACACTATAATTAAAATCATTCATACCTAAAAAATTAATACTAATAGTACTATATAAAGTTGTAACAATACCATATATAAATAAACCTCTAACCAAAACACTCAAAATACTAGGTCTATCACCATTATCATTAACAACCCTAATCTTAAAAATCTTCTTACCCAAAGTCTGTCCCCTATTAAAGTAAGTAAAAACAATATAATAGCCAATCATCACAACAGAAGTTGCAATATTGACCGGAAGTTTCCGCTTAGTAAGCTCATAATTAAGAGGAATAACCTGCTCACTATACTCCTCTATAGTAATCTCCCCACTCTGATACTTACCCATTAAATCATTAGCAGATTTAACAATATCACTACCAATATCAACACTCATAGTAACCAAATATAATACCACTGTAATAATAATATAATCAACAACATAAGCAAGAATCCTCTTAAAAAAATCTGCCCTCATAAAATCACCTAAACATATTATATACTATTTTTAATTTTTTTCAAATAGTTATTAAGTATTTTCCTAATATCTTCATAACTATTAGCCCTAAAAATATCCCTTTTAACATCTTGACTACCACTAATACCCTTCAAATACCAAGCAATATGACTCCTCATCTCAAGTACCGCTACCCTCTCAGACTTAAATTTCATCAAATAATCCATATGATGAAAACACATCTCAATAATCTCCTCATAAGAAGGATCAGGAATAATACTACCATCATCAAAATAACAAACAAGTCTCTTAATAAGCCAAGGATTCCCAAGAGCAGCTCTACCAATCATAATAGCATCACAACCAGTATAAGAAAACATCCTCTTAGCACTCTCAATATCCCTAATATCCCCATTACCAATAACAGGAATACTAACACTCCTCTTAACTTCCCTAATAACATCCAAATCAACATTTCCAGAATAACCCTGACTCCTCGTCCTACCATGAACACAAATAAGACTAGCACCAGCCTTTTCAATCATTTTAGCAACCAAAACAGCATTAACACTATTACTATCCCAACCACTTCTAATCTTAACAGTAACAGTAGCGGACACCCCAGAAACAACAGCATGAACAATATCATAAACCTTAAGAGGATCCTTAAGTAAAGCCGACCCAGCATTAGATTTAACCGCCACCTTAGGAACAGGACACCCCATATTAATATCAATAATCTTCACACCATAATCATTAACCAATATTGAACTTGCCCTACTCATAACAAGAGGATTATTACCAAATATCTGCACAGCAACAGGAACATTAATACACTCAAGCCCATTTAACATATCAAAAGTCTTTTTATTACCCCGAACAATAGCCTCAGCACTCATAAGTTCCGTAACCATATAACCTACTCCCATCTCTTCACAAATCTTCATATAAGCCGGATTAGATACCCCAGCCATAGGAGCAAGACAAATATTATTCTTAATAGTAATATCTCCAATCTTAAACATAAAATCACCTGCTTGATAGTATTTTAACATACAACCCCAAAAAATAAAAGAAAAACTTAAGTAATAACTACTTAAATATATTCAAAAATTCATACAAAAAATTACAAACCAAATATGATAAAGAAAAAACAATAAGTACATAAAACACCCTAGCCTGAAAAACCTTATACTTCTTAAAAATAGCATTAAAATTAACACTATCCATAGTATAAATAACTAAAGGTACCACAAATAAATACAAAATAAACTTACTCATTTTCTATTTCCATAATCATATTATTTCTTCTAATATACTTACTAACATTAGAAAAAGGTGTACTAATAAAATTATCAATAATCTTTATCATCATATCATCAGAAATCTCTTCACTAAGAGCAATACAATTAGCATTATTATGACTCCTACATAAAATAGCTTCACTCTCATTAGAAACCTTAGCACAATACACCCCATTTATCTTATTCAAAACAATACTCATACCAATACCAGTACCACAAATAGCAATACCAAAATCAACCTCTCCCCCAATAATAGCAGTCCCAAGCCTCTTAGCATATAAAGGAAAATCAACCGACTCTCCACTATTAGTACCAAAATCAATAACATAAATACCATTCTCATCTAAATACTCAATTACCTTTTCCTTAGCAAAATAACCCCTATGATCACTAGCAATACCAATCTTAATATTATTCACTATATCATCTTCTTTCTCTATAACAATTATAAACAAAAAAAAAGATAATTAAAATATAATTATCCCAAATTTACATATTCTTTACATAAAAATTATTGTCTTTCCAACATATATAAATTATCAAGTAAAATACCAGTACCCTCTGCCACACAAGTAAGTGGAGATTCAGCCGTAAAAACAGGAACTTTCAACTCTTGACTAAGAATTTGAGAAAAACCATCAACCAAAGCACCACCACCAGTAAGAACAATACCCTTATCAATAATATCAGCAGATAACTCAGGAGGAGTTTGCTCTAAAATACCCTTAACAGCATGAATAATAGTATAAACACTCTCCCTCAAAGCCTCCTCAACCTCATCACTAGTCAAATTAATCGTATGCGGAAGCCCAGTAACCAAATCTCTTCCCCGAACTTCCATCTTTTCATCCCTAGCACCAGGAAAAACAGTACCAATAGAAATCTTAATATCCTCTGCAGTTCTCTCTCCTACTAATAACTTATATTTATCCTTAATATACTTAACAATATCATTATCAAAAGCATTACCAGCTATCCTAATAGAAGCACTATTAACAATACCACCCAAAGATAAAATAGCAATATCCGTAGTACCCCCACCAATATCAATAACCATATTACCACTAGGTTTAGAAATATCCATACCAGCTCCAACAGCAGCCACCTTAGGTTCCTCTTCTAGAAAAACTCTCTTAGCACCCGTCCTTTCAGCAGCCTCCTTAATAGCATTTTTCTCAACTTGTGTAATATTAGAAGGACAACAAATAAGTATTCTAGGTCTAGAGAAAAAACTCTTACCATTAACTTTCTTAATAAAATAATTAAGCATAACCTCAGTAGTATCATAATCCGCTATTACGCCATCTTTCATAGGCTTAATAGCCTTAACCTTCCCAGGAGTCCTACCAAGCATTTCATGAGCCTCAGAACCAACCGCTAAAGGCTTCTTAGTATCAGCATCAATAGCTACAACAGATGGCTCATTTAAAACAATACCCTGACCCTTAATATAAATAAGTACATTAGCAGTTCCTAAGTCTATACCAATATCTTTGTTAAACATAAAATCACCATCCTCATTTCCATTTTACCACAATTTAACATTTTTTAATAGAACTATTTACATTTTTCGAACCAAAAATTTCCTTTTTGTCGACTCTCCACCCCTAATATGCTTAATATCAGCATGATACCTAAGTACACTTGACACTTTATCATACAAATCCTTATCAATCAAATAAAGCCTATCATTCAAATCCTTATGAACAGTACTCTTAGAAACATCAAAAACCAAAGAAATCTCTCTAATAGTTTTATTAGTCAAAATAATATAATTAGCTTCCCTAATAACCCTATCATAAATCCTATTATTCATATACTCACCCAAATAATTATATTATCAAGAAAGTATAATTATGTAAAAAAAGGCTTACAGCCCATATCAATCCAAAGACTTATTATAAAACTCTTCAGGATTAACAATTTTACCCTTATAATATAATTCAAAATGTAAATGATTACCCAAATCCTTTTCAATATTAGATAAACCACTCTTAGCAATAATTTGACCCTGAATAACATTATCATCAGTACTAACCATAACATCAGATAAACTCTGATATACACTAATCAAATCATTACTATGTCTTATCTGAACAGTAACACCCATAATATCATTCTTCTCAACAGACAATACCTGTCCATCCATAACAGAAATAACATCAAAGACATTACTACTAGCATAATCAATACCAGAATTTTGCATATAAGTATTCTCATAAAAAATAATAGATTTTTCCTGACTATCACTATCAGCAGTATAATCATAAAAAGACTTAGCAATAGTAACATCATTAGCAAGATAAGGCCTAACAATAACATTACCAGTATTAACAACAGGAATCTCTCTATCAGAACCATCCATAATCTCACCATCAACATATTTCAAATTATCATTACTCTTAGAGAATAACACATTATTAGCAAATCTATAAGTAAAAAACATACCAAAAAGAAAAGCAATAACCAAAGTACCATATATTACCGGTACTAAAAAAGATTTAATTCTTCTATTATACATAAACTCACCTCTAATATAATTGTTTCCTAAAACAGAAATAATATACATTAAAAATTCATTTTTTTAATATCCGTACCAGAATAATAATAACTTAAAATATCCCTATAATCATAACCCTCTTTAGCCATACCCAAAGCCCCATACTGACTCATCCCAACACCATGACCATAACCAACAGTAGAAATAACAATCTTATCATCCACTCTCTTCAAAGAAAAATCAGTAGATTTAAGACCAAGCTTATTATATAAACTCCTACCAGTAAATTCCTTACCATTAATACTAAGAGAAATAATCCTATTAGTACTACTTCTCTTAATAACCTTAAAATCAAAACTATCAGAATAATCCAGTCCAAGCTTATCATAAAAAGTACCCATATCCACCTCAGTAGTACTCCTAAAAGCACTACTAGTACTCTCATCCCAAGCCGATTTAACACTCTTCAAATAAGGCAAATCAACATCAAAAACCAAAGAAGCCGTCTCCGTATAACCATTACTAGTAGAAAAAAACAAAGCATCAATAACTTCACCATCATACTCCAAATACTCCATACTAGTTTCATTAACAGCAGTCCTAAGCTTATTAATATTATTAATATACTCCTTACCCCAAGCATCTTTCAAATAATCATTATCCAAATAAACCTGATTCATAACAGAATCAACAACATCATAATCATTATCCCTATTATACTCAATCCTCTTAAGAGCATAACTACGAGCAGCCACAGCTTGAGCCTTAAGTGCTTCCTTTTCAAAATAAATAGGCATCTCTCCCGCTAAAACCCCAACAATATAATCCTCAAAAAACAAACTATCAATATTACCACTAGAAGTTCTCTTTACCCTAATAATAGTATTAGACATATATTCAATTTTTATTTCCTTAACTTCATCAATTTTATAAAAAGTAACAATAATAAAAGGAATAAACACAATAACAAAAGTAATCAATAAAATCTTTCTCATATATAGCCTCAAAATAATTATATGCCATAAAAAATAAAAAAAATGTCAAAAAAAAGAAGTAATAACATAATATTACCACTTCCAAGGAGTACCCTCCCTTAACAACTCAAACTTAACATTACTCGTTTTCCCAATCAAATTAGGATCACTCTCAGTAGCATAAGCCAAATCAAACAAAGTCCCCTTACCATATCCAACATTACCACCAGTATCAAGAACAATAGCAATAAAAGGATCCATACCCGGAACACCACTAACTCTAAATATAGCATTAACACCAAAACTACCATCCGCTGCTAAAATCCTAATACTACCAAACTCACTATCATTATAATAAATAGATTCATTCAAATTATAACCAGATTTAGTAATACCAGTACACCCATGACAATCAGCACCATAACCCGTAAGTGTACCAATCTCCGTCTTAATAACAGATCTATCATAGAACAAATTATCATCAAGTGTATTAGACTCTTCTAAAACAATCTCCTCTTTTAGATCATCAGTAGAAGACTCCTCCTGAATAACTTTCTCTTCATCAACTATTAAAACATCCTCTTCCTCTAAAGGAACAACAATATCACTACTAGTAGTAGCAACTACAATCTCTTCATCTTTAAAAAGAATAGAAGTCTTATCAGCCATTTTATCAAAATTAACATTATCAACAATCAAACTTTTATCATTACCCTTACCAAAAAAGATAAAAAATAAAAATAAAAGCATGAGCAACAACTGAGAAGAAATAGTAATAACTTTAACAGTTACACTCTTCATTAAATCACCTCATCATATTCTAAAGCATATTAATTGTAACATTATTTAGAAAAAAAGTCAAATACACTCTCAGCATTACCAGTAGTAGCCTCTAAAACATCACTTACCGATATACCCTTAATATCCGCTACTAAAGAAGCAATAATAGGAATATACTTAGGACTATTAATCAAATTTCTATAAGGATCAGGAGTAAGAAAAGGACTATCAGTCTCTAATAAAATATATGATAAATCAATATTTTTTACCACTTCTTTAATATTTTTAGCAGATTTATAAGTAATTATACCCCCAATACCAAGCTTATACCCAATTTTAACAAACTCCCTAGCCATCTCTAAAGAACCACTAAAACAATGAATACTACCCCTTAAATTATATTCTTTTAATATATTATATGTATCTTGAATAGAATCTCTACTATGAACAATAATAGGCATATTAAATTTATTAGCAATATCAAGTTGTCTCTTAAATACCATAACTTGTTTCTCCCTATCAGTATTATCATAATGATAATCAAGCCCAATTTCACCAATAGCCACTATCTTAGGATTACCAATATTATCCTCTAAAAAATCAAAATACTCTTCCTTAAAATCATCAAGTTCCGTAGGATGAAAACCAATAGCACCATACACAATATCATACTTATCAATAAGCCTAAGAACCTCTTTATTACTCTTAATATCAGTACCATTAACAATAATTCTATAAGCCCCACTCGAAACCAATTCCATAATAACATCATCAATATTATCATAATACTCACTAAGAACATGACAATGCGTATCAATAAACATAAAACCATCTCCAATAAAAAATCATACTAAAATAGTACAATTATTTAACCTTAACTTCAATAAAACATTTAATTAAAAGAATAAAAACTAAACCAACATAAAAAAGATCTAAAACATTCTTATAACTAAATGACAATAAAACAATACCACAAAACACAAAAGATAATACCTTAAATAAAACACCCTGTTTATTACTTTTAAGCATAACTTTTCTCCTTTATAAATACTGCAAAAAAAATATAACATACTTTACCACATAAGTAAATAAAAATAAAAAAACTTTACACACAAAAAAAGAATTAAGTAAAACCTAATTCTCAATTCTTTTAAATAAAACTTCTGCTTTATTAACCCTACTACCAGACACATAACCACCAAAACACTTAACACTATCATAAGAAATATTATCCGTATTAATCTGCTCAAGTATCTTATCACAAGTACTAGGAATAAAAGCTGAAAGAAGTACAGCAGATATTCTAATACACTCAATCAAATTATATAAAACAGTAGCAAGCCTATCCCTTTTACTTTCATCTTTCGCAAGTACCCAAGGCATAGTATCATCAATATACTTATTACAATCCCTAAGTAAATCAAAAATACAAGTAATAGCTTTAGAAACCTCTAACTCATTCATATACTTATCAACAACCTTATACAAGTTACAAGCTGAATCAATCAAAGCATCATCAACATCTTCATTAACATTACCATTATTAACAACACCATCAAAATACTTATTAACCATACCAATCGTTCTATTAACCAAATTACCCAAAACATTAGCAAGATCCCCATTAGTCCTATTAATCAAAGCTTCCTCAGAAAAACTACCATCACTACCAAAAGGAACCTCTCTCAAAACAAAATACCTAACAGCATCAACACCATACAAATCAATATATTCCCTAGGATCTTTATAATTACCTAAACTCTTAGAAATCTTCCCACCATTAATAACAAGCCACCCATGGCCAAAAACTTTCTTAGGAAGAGGAACATCCAAAGCCATAAGCATAATAGGCCAAATAATAGTATGAAATCGAACAATCTCCTTACCAACAATATGCACATCACAAGGCCAATACTTCTTATATAAAGAATCATCCTCACTCAAATATCCCAAAGCTGAAATATAATTAGATAAAGCATCAATCCAAACATAAACAACATGCTTATCATCAAAAGTAACAGGTACTCCCCAATCAAAAGTAGTCCTAGAAACACATAAATCCTCAAGTCCAGGCTTAATAAAATTATTAATCATCTCATTCTTCCTAGATTCAGGCTGAATAAAAGTAGGATTCTCCTCATAATATTTAATTAATCTCTCCTGATATTTAGAAAGTCTAAAGAAATAAGCCTCCTCAGAAACCTCATTAACATCTCTACCACAATCAGGACATTTACCAGAAACAAGTTGAGACTCAGTCCAAAAAGATTCACAAGGAGTACAATATAACCCCTTATATTCACCTTTATAAATATCCCCTTGATTATATAACTTCTCAAAAATCTTCTGAACACAAGTAACATGTTCCTCATCAGTAGTCCTAATAAACTTATCATAACTAATATTCAAAGATTTCCATAAATCCTTAGCATTACCAACAATCTCATCAACATATTCCTGTGGAGTAACTCCCGCCTCAATAGCCTTTTTCTGAATCTTTAATCCATGTTCATCAGTCCCAGTCAAATAAAAAACATCATACCCAGTAAGCCTCTTATACCTAGCAATAGCATCCGCTATTATCGTAGTATAACAATGTCCAATATGAAAATTAGCACTAGGATAATAAATAGGTGTCGTAATATAAAATTTTTCTTTATTCATCATTTTCATCTCCTCTATTTGTACTACCAATACCACCATTTCTAGCAGTATAAGTACTATCATTATCAATAATTAAAAACGGCTGAAAAATCCCCTGTACAAATCTATCACCTTTTTTAATTACAACCTTTTTATCACTTTCATTTTGTAAACATACCAAAATATGTCCCCCATTATCAATATTATTATAATAATCAGCATCAATTATACCAACCTGATTACACATCCGAGTATTATACTTAAACCCTAAACTACTCCTAATATAAATACCTAAAAACTCATCTTCATTCATAAAAGCTTTAATACCTGTAGGAATAGTAACCCTTTCACAAGGATCAATAACAATATCATATAAAGAATAAAAATCATACCCAGCACTATACTTAGTACTTCTTCTAGGTAAAATAATATCCTCATAATTACCATTAGGAACATCCCTAATAAAAACATCTCTATCTATTTTTTCAAAACCTCTCATATCAATCCTCCAATAAAAAAATAAGGTTCCTCCAAAGGACGAATAAAATCCGCGGTACCACCTTATTTTATAACATATACACTCATTAAGTTATAACGGAACAACCGACTATACCTATTAGATATAATAACTCCAGAACCATTTATAATAGCTTTTCTTATCTAATTTCCACCAACATAGACTCTCTATAAATATTACTATTACTCTTTCTTTCTTCGCTTTACAAAAAATATTCTACCATAATATAAAACTAATTTCAAGTATAATTTTCATTTTCTTAGCGAGCCTAAGGTCTCTCTAAGTGCGACTGAGCCTAAGGTCTCAGTCCCAAACAATATTATTTTAAATAAACCTATTTTTTATGTTCAAAATCAATTTCAACATCATCAAATAATTGCCTAATATCAATTTCCAAAGCTTCAGCAAATTTACCAATAGCAGACAAAGTAGGAGTTTTATTAATAGTTAAACACTCCAAATCTCTAACATATATTTTTTCTAACTTGTATAGATAAGTTTTCCTTAGAATATCTTTTATTATGTATAACAAAAAAACTAAGATTAATGTCTAAAACACCACATCAATCTTAGTTTTTAATATTTAACTCACTACCCACAACCAAACAGTTAATTTAGAGACTCAAAAGGAGGCTCTAAATTACACGGCAAGACTTAAATACATTTAAGGCTAGGCGTGAAAAAAAAACACTATACTAATCAACAAACTGTTTACTAAGTAAACTAGACAAAATAATAGCAAGCTTATCCTCAGTATCACTAATAGGTACATCAGTAGAAATAATAATAACACTACCTATAGCATCACCATTATTAACAATAGAAACAAAAGTATAATAACCAACATCAACTTCATCCTCAATAATCTTAAATTCCTTTTTCTGCTTTTCAGAAAAAGAGTCTCTTCTCTCTATAGATCTCTCAGTAAACTCATTAATATTCTTACCAAGATACTTCTTCTTTAAAGGTCCAGATACCGCTACTACCTTATCCCTATCAGTAACAATAATATTATGCTTAATAATCTGATTAAAAGCCTCAACATAATCCACAGATAAATTCTCTAAACTCTCTATTTGTGAAAACTTCTTCAAAATAATACAATCACTATCTAAAAACACTTCCAAACTCTCACCATTCTTAATTCTTAAACTCTTTCTAATTTCTTTAGGAATAACAATCCTACCAAGCTCATCAATTCTCCTAATAACACCTGTTGTTTTCATATATTCACCCATACTTTCCTTAATATTTTGTCAAATAAATAAATAATTATACAAAGAAATAAAAAAGAAATAAAATATTTATAAATATATTCTATTTCTTAACATCATCAATAATAATACTAAGTAATTTATTTAAGTAAAATACAAAATGCTTATCAAGCTTAATAGTATCTAAATATATATGTATTTTATTATCACTATAAGAAAACCTAAAATAACGAGAAAGCTCATAAGCTTCAAAAAATAACTTTTCACCATCAATTAACTTAGAAATATACTGTGGAAGAACAATCTCTACAAAATTCTTCGTCTGCTTAGTTTCAGTAATTTTAAGATACTTAGCCTGTTTCTCAAACCACTCCTCGTGCATATAAATAATCATTTCATCAGTAACTTTACCAAATCTATCACTAAGAACATTACATAAATTAACAATATCCTCCTCACAATTAATATCATTAATTAACTTATGTACCTCAAGCTTAATTTCATCATCAGGAGTATACTCATCAGAAATATGAGTCTCAACCTCAATAAGCGGTTTACTACTCTCATCCTTATCTTCATCCACTTTAATACCTTTAAGCTTATCAACCTCCTCTTTTAACATTTTTAAATATAAATCAATACCAATACTATCAATAAAACCAGATTGCTCACTACCAAGAATATCCCCAGCACCCCTAATAGACAAATCTCTCATAGCAATTTTAAAACCACTACCAAGTTCTGTAAATTCCCTAATAGTATTAAGTCTTTTAACAGCCAAATCATTAAGTTCTTTCTTAGCATCATACATAAGATAAGCATAACCAATTCTATCACTACGACCTATTCTTCCTCTAATCTGATATAACTGAGATAAACCAAATCTATCAGCATCCAAAACAATCAAAGTATTAACATTAGGAATATCAATACCCGTCTCAATAATAGTAGTACAAAGTAAAATATCAAATTTATGCTCAGTAAAATCAATCATAATATTCTCAAGCTCATCTTTAGTCATTCTCCCATGAGCATATCTAATATTAGCTTCAGGCACCAATTTACAAATTTCATCCAATTTATTATCAATTTTCTCTACACTATTATAAAGCATAAAAACTTGTCCACCTCTAGAAAGCTCCTTATAAATAGCATCCTTAATAATATTAATACTCTCAGGCATAACATAAGTCTGAATAGGTCTTCTCTTTTCAGGAGGCGTTTCAATAAGAGCAAGCCCCCTAATCCCAGACATAGACATCTGAAGAGTTCTCGGAATAGGAGTAGCACTAAGAGTCAAAACATCAATACTACTCTTATACTTCTTAACCTTTTCCTTATGAACTACACCAAATCTTTGCTCTTCATCAATAATAAGAAGCCCCAAATCCTTAAAATCAACCCTATCATTAAGAAGCTTATGAGTACCAAACAAAATATCAATCTTACCACTTTTCAAATTATCAAAAATAATATTTTGATTCTTAACTGAAGTAAATCTATTAAGAAGAGCAATATTAATAGGAAAATCACTAAATCTATCTAAAGCCGAATTATACTGCTGATTAGATAAAATAGTCGTAGGACACAAATAAGCCACCTGCTTACCATCATTAACCGCCTTAAATATAGCTCTAAAAGCAACCTCCGTTTTACCATAACCAACATCACCACATAAAAGCATATCCATCGGCTTATCCTTTTCCATCTCTCTCTTAATAATACTAACAGCCCTCTCCTGATCACTAGTAGCAGTATATTTAAACTTACTCTCAAAAAGAAGTTGATTCTCATCATCAGCACTAAACGCAAAACCTTTAGCACTCTCCCTTTCCGCAGATACTCTAATTAAATCACCAGCAATGTTCTCAAGTTTACTTTTTACCCTAGCTTTCTTCTTTTTCCAAGCATCAGTACCAATTTTATCAAGACGAACAATTGCTCCCTCTCTACCAGTAAACTTAGTAATCTTATCAATCTTTTCTACTGGCAAATATAAAATATCTCCATCAGCATATAAAAGCTTAATATAATCTTTCTTTAATCCATTCTTTTCTAAAGCACAAAGCTCAATATACTGTCCAATACCATGATCAATATGAACAATATAATCACCTTTCTCCAAATTATTAACATTACTAATTTTACTACCAACTTTATACTTATTTTTAGCCCTTTTCTTTTCCTCAATTTTACCAAATAAATCATTTGAAGAAATAACAACATAATCCTCAAATATAAAGCCACTAATAATATACTTATTAACAATATTAATTTTATTCTTAATAATCTCCCTCTCATTAGTCAAAATAACATCATCCATAATATCCAGATAAGTAATAACTCTTTTAGTAACATTCATATTATCAATACATAAAATAACCGTCTTACCACTACTAATATACTTAAATAAACTAGTCTTAATCTTCTCAAAATCACCTTGATAATTATCAATATTACTAGATAAATAATTAAATTTATTCTTAACATTCAAATCAAGTAAATTATCAAACTCAAGCATATAAATAATATCACTATATTTAACATCACTAATATCATACATATAATTAGTTTCAATACTATCATTAAGTTCTATATCATAATTAACAATACTCTCTCTTAGTAATTTATAAGCAGATATAATTTGATTATAATCATAATAAATAAGTGTAAAATCATTCAAATAATCCCATATACCACAAACATCATTAGAATAATACTTCAAATACTTCTGTTTACATAATTTATCATCAATATCTTTCCTATTATCAAGTAAAAATTCTGTAAAAGGATAAATACAAATATCATCAACATCAATCTTAGAAATCTGACTATCCAAATCAAAAAACTTAATACTATCAACAGTATCTCCCCAAAACTCAATTCTCACAGGATTATCCATTCCAATAGGAAATACATCAATAACATATCCCCTAATAGCAAACTCCCCTGTCTTAGTAACCAAAGCCGTTCTCTCATAACCCAAGTCAAACAATCTGTTAATTAACACATCCCTATTTACATCTTCATTAACCACTAGCTTAACAATTTTATTCTCATACAAAGACTTACTAGGAAGATATCTAAGTAACCCCATTAAATTAGTAATAACAATATATCTATCATTAACAATAATCCTATTTATAGTATTAAGTCTTTCAATCATAAGTTCAGGACTAATAACAGAAACCTCACTAGTCATAAAATCATCCATAGGAAAAAAAAGTACTTTATCAGTATAATTAATTAATCTATTATATAAATCATTAGCTTCATATAAAGAATTACAAACAAGTAAAATACTCTTATCATAATTATTAAAATAATCATAAATATAAATACTATTAAGTTCCCTATTTAACCCTGTAACTAATTGCTCACTCTTATTACTAGCATCAAATAAATTATCAAAAAAATTCATATAACATATCATCCCCAATACAAAATAATATACCTAATTATTCATATTACTATAAATCTGCTTCAAACTAACAATATCATTACAAATAAAATCCTCTACTATATTAGAAACTTTATTATAAGTATTATTCAAGATATCCAAATCACCCCTACTAAATTTTCCCAATACATAATCTTTAGTATCCAAATCACTAGCATGAGAAATACCAATCTTAAGTCTAGTAAACATCTGACTATTAAGACCACTAATAATACTCTTAATACCATTATGACCACCACTAGAACTATCATAAGCAATCCTAATCTTACCAAGATTCATATCCAAATCATCATGAATAACCAAAATATCTTTTATATTAATATCATAATAATCAACATAACGAGTAACAGCATTACCAGATAAATTCATAAAAGTAAGAGGTTTTATTAACATAACCTTTTCACCTAAAACATTAAAACTACACTCTAAAGCATTAAACTTTCTATTCACATTAAAAGAAACACCATACTTATCCGCTATTAAATCAGCAACACAAAATCCAACATTATGCCTTGTCTTATCATATTCCTTACCAGGATTACCAAGTCCCACAATTAACTTCATTACTTATCCTCCTCATGATATTCTCTATAAATAATATTTTTAGGAATTCCCCTATCTTTAGCAACTTTTTTAATAGAAGTCATAACATCAAAACCAGCCCTAATATAATTATTTACAGCCATCCTAACACTAATAGAATCATCAATTTTTTTATCCTTAACACCATCTACAACAATAACAAATTCTCCCTTTTCCGGAACTAAATTAATAACCTCACTAATTCTTCCACGATAAACAGTTTCAAACTTTTTAGAAATTTCTCTAGATATACTAATATACCTATCACCAAAAACTTCAAGCATCATATTTAAAGTCTTCATAATCCTATGTGGAGCCTCATAAAAAATCATAGTAACCTCTTCATCAGCTAAAAACTCCAATTGCCTTTTCTTACCACTATCCCTACTATCAAGAAAACCATAAAACAAAAAAGGCAAAGGTGCAATACCAGATACAACAAGAGCAGGAACAAAGGCCGTAGCCCCCGGAAGAGATACAACATTAAAACCACAATCACTAACATATTTAACAGTCTTATACCCGGGATCACTTATAATAGGAGTCCCCCTATCAGTAACAAGCCCTACACTATCACCATTTCTAAGATATTCTAAAACTTTTTCTTTTATAGTATCCTCATTATGATCATGAAGAGCAATCAATTTCTTACTTATACCATAATGAGAAAGCAAATTCAAAGTAACCCTAGTATCTTCCGAAAAAATAACAGAAACTTCACTAAGTATTTTAACACTTCTATAAGTCATATCCTCTAAATTTCCAATAGGAGTTGATATCAAAAACAAAGTAGGATTACCATCATAACTATTTTGAACCATTATCACCATCTCCAAACATCAACTTAACTTCATCACTATATTCTCCATCACCATTATAAACAACTAAAGGAGGAAGTAATTTTACACCATTTTTACCACCCTTAACACATTCTATAAGAACAAGATCACTATTCTTACTAACTTTAGGATAAACAAATCTAATCTTCTTTACAACAAAACCATATTTCTTAGCAATATCTAATATTTCAATAAATCTCTCAGTCCTATGAACAAAAGCCAATCTACCACCAATTTTAAGAAGTCTCCTAGCTATACAAAAAACATCATCAATATTTAAAAACATCTCATGTCTAGCAACTGCCTTAACAAAATTATCATTTTCAAAAAAAGAATTATTAGTATTAAAATAAGGTGGATTACAAGTAATAACATCAAAAAAATCAGAACCAAACAAATTAAAAATATTCTTAGCATCATCATTAATAAGAACAATCTGTTTATCCATCTTATTTAAAATAATAGACTTAACTCCTAAATCATATATTTCCCGCTGAATTTCAACACCATAAATTTTAGCATTAGTTCTATAAGTAAGAAGCATAGGAATAGGAGCATTACCCGTAGCAATATCTAAAATATTCTTATCCCTTAAATTAATAGTAACAAAATTAGAAAGAAGTAAAGAATCCAAAGACATCTTAAAAAAATCAGTGTCTTGAAAAATATAAGCATCCTTAAAATTAAGTAAATTATTCTTTACAATCATTTATATTAACATCAATAACTTCATTATCCACAAGTACCCTATACTTTCCCGCTAAAGGATCAGAAGAAATAACCTTTCCATCAATATCATTAATCTTTACTTTCTTACCAACCTCAGGAACATTCTTTCTAGCTTCAACATACTGACCATTCTCATAATTTAAGCAACATAGAAGACGACCACAAACACCATTAATTTTAGTAGGATTTAATGCAAGACCTTGTATTTTAGCCATATTAATAGACACAGTATTAAAATTAGTTAAAAAAGAACTACAACACAAAAGACGACCACAAGGTCCAAAACCTCCAATCTCTTTCGCCTTATCCCGAACACCAATTTGTCTAAGTTCAATCCTTGTCTTAAAAATACTACCAAGCTCCTTAGCTAATTTCCTAAAATCAATTCTTTCATTAGCCAAAAATCTAAAAATTAATTGACTCTTATCAAAATTATAATCAGCATCAATAACAATCATATCAAGAGCATCCCTATTTACAAGCTCCCTACATTTGACAAGAGCAATCTTCTCATCTTGAATATTCTTCAAATTTTGTTGAAAATCCTTTTTAGAAGCAATTCGAACAACATCAAAAAGAGAATCAGAAATATTATCAACATCCTTAACATCAACAATCTTTCCAAATCTAAGCCCCTTTTCCGTATCAACAATAACAGTAAGATTTAATTTCAAATCCAAACCATTAGAATTAAAATAAAAAGTTTTTCCACAATCATTAAATTTAACACCAACAATTTTCATTACATATCACCACACATATCTATAATCAATTTATCAATAAGTAAATTAACATTCAAATTATATCTAACACCATTTTTACTATCTATTAAATAATTAATTTTATTACACATTACAACAACTTCATTCATATCCGCTATTTCCTTAATAAATTCAAAATAATTACCAAAAAATAAAATATTTAACCCACACTTACACCTAATAACATCATAATAAAAGTTAATCATCAAATCTATAGCTACAATATATAAATTCCTATTTTTAAATTTATCATGCCATAACTTTTTAGTATAAATTAAAGTATCTAAACCACTAAATTCAATACTTCTAATAAAAGTAATAACATCATCAATAAATTTAATTTTATCATCAGCAGAAATATCATTAATATCATATAAACTTAAAATATCAGACAAATTAACAACCACATCAGAAGAATAATTCTTACTATTTAATTTAATAACCTGACATCTCGAAATAATAGTAGGAAGAAGTAAATTCATATTATTAACAATTAAAATAGCAATAATATCATCAACAGGTTCCTCTAAAAATTTTAATATAGAATTAGCCGTTTGAGTATTCATTTTTTCAGCAGACCTAATTATATAAATTTTCTTTTTACCCTCAAAAGCCTTATTATTAAACTCACTCTGCAAATCCAATAACTGCTCCTTTTTAATCCACATACCATCAGACTTAATAATCTTTACATCAACATAATTACCATCATCAATTCTTTTACATATATTTTCCTTTGATTTATCATCATCAAAATCCATACAAACAATTTCTTTGACAAAATCCATAACCATTTTCATAGCAATAGGATTACCATTAGAATCAAAAATATAAGCATGAGAAATTCTATTATTAAAAATAGCATTCCTAGCAATACTATAAAATAAAGGTTGTCCATCTTTATAACATTCTAACATAATCCACCTCTCAAACAATAAATATAGAAAATAAACATAAAGCAATAAGAGCATAAATACCAAAAAAGCTAACAAAAAATATAGTAAAAATATTCATAGGTATTATTATTCCAATAGGAAAAACAATAATATTATAAGTATAAATAAGCAAAATACCTACAATAATTTTCTTCAACACCATAAAAATTTTCTTTATCATAAATCACCAATAAAAATATATGATAAAAACAAAATTATATGTCCTTTCTACCCTCTAAAGCAAACTCCAAAGTCATAGCATCAATATAATCAATATCAGTACCAATAGGAATACCAGTAGCAATTCTCGTAATTCTAACATTTCTTCCTTCTAATACTTTTTTAATATACTGCATAGTTGTTTCACCCTCAATAGAAGGTTTCAAAGCCAAAATAATCTCTTCAATACTTTCAGTATCAATTCTAGAAATTAATTTAGATATATTAACATCATCAGGTCCAATCCCCTCAAGAGGAGAAATAAGCCCCCCAAGAACATGATATTTGCCATTATAAACATTTATCTTTTCAAATAAAGAAATATCTTTAGCCTTTTCCACTACAAAAACAATTTTACTATTTCTATTAGAATCCAAGCAAATATCACAAATATCATTTTCAGAAATATTACCACAAACAGAACATTTAGTTAATTTATCTCGAACAAAAATAATAGAATCAGAAAAAGAAGTAAGTCTCTCTTTATTAAAAGATAACAAAGAAAAAGCAAGTCTTTCAGCAGTTTTTTCACCAATACCGGGTAAATCCTTAAAACAATCAATAAGATTTTTTACACTATTAGGATACATACTACATAAAACCATTAAGCATATTACTATATTTACCAAGTTTTTCTTGCTTATCTTTTTCCATATTATCAATAGCATTATTAACCGCTAATAAAACCATATCCTCAAGCATATCTTTATCATCACCATCTATAACATCAGTATCAATTTTAATAGAAATCAACTTATTATTTCCACCAATAACCGCAGTTACCAACTGTGATTTCCCCTCATAACTCTTACTCTCCAATTCCTTTTGCGTTTTTTCAATATCCCTTTGCATTTTTTTAGCTTGCATCATTAAAGCTTGCATATTCATTTTAATCATTCTCCTTTACTAATATATTATTATTTATATACAATTACATTACTACCAACTAAATCAATTAATTCATCAACAGAATTCTTACTACTATCCATCACAGTATCATTAGAATTACTAATAACCTTAACAGAATACTTAACACCATTCTTAAAATCATTAACATATTTGTTTCTTATAATTTTCCACTTTTCATCATTAACAACTACCACTAAAACCTTACTTCCAAAAACTTTTTCCAACAATTCCTCAATAAGACAAAAATTACTATTCATTCTATCAACAACAGACTGAAGTCTATTAGACAAAATAACATAACCATCTGAACCAACAACTATACTAGAATCCTTAAGTAATCCAGATACTACAGAAAACTTACTATCACCTATATAATCATCAATTAAATTCCACTTATTCTTAAAATTATCAAGAATTTGTTTTGAAGCAAGAGCTAAAGCATTATTAATACGAATTTCAATTTCTTCTTCACCTAAAGAACAATTTTTAATATCAGATTCACTATCACTAAAATCAACATTTATTTCCCGGGAAATATTTTCCTTATCATCTACTTTATTTTCTAAAATAATATTATCATTCTTTTTAAAATTAAAATCAGAAAACTTCAAAAGAGAAGCCAAAAGTAAAATCGAACCATTCCCAGAATATTTTATTAAATTTTGAACAGTATTCAAATTATCAATAAAATTATACAAATCAGAATCACTATACTTATCACTAATTAACTCTAAATATTCATTCTTAGTAGAAATATTTGAACCAATATTAGCATTTTTAAAAATAACAACATCCTTAATAAAAATAAGTAACTCTTCAGTAAACTTACCAATATCTTTACCAGAATTATTCAAATAATCAATAAATTTAATTATATTAACTTTATCATTATCATAAACATATGTAAGTAAATCATATAAATCCTTATAAGAAACAGAACTATTTACTTTATAAACATCATCTAATTTAATATTACCATCAGAAAAAGCTCTTAATTGATCCAAAAAATTAATAGCATCCCTCATACCACCATCAGAAAATCTAGCAATTTCAAATAACGCATCATCATCTATAGAAATATCTTCCAATTCACAAATATTTTTTAAGCGTTGAACTATCTTTTCATCACTAATCTTAGAAAACCTAAATTTCTGACATCTAGAAGAAATAGTTAAAGGTATTTTATGAGGCTCAGTAGTAGCCAAAATAAATATAACATGACTAGGCGGTTCTTCAAGCGTTTTTAAAAGAGCATTAAAAGCTTGAGTAGTAAGCATATGTACCTCATCAATAATATAAACCTTAAACTTAGAATTACTAGGCACTAAATTAACTTTATCTCTTAATTCCCTTATCTCATCAACACCATTATTCGACGCAGCATCTATCTCAACTATATCATTACTATTAAGATAATTAAGACAATTATAACATTTTCCACAAGGATTACCATCAACTAAATTATCACAATTAACAAGTCTAGCAATAATTTTAGCAATAGTAGTCTTTCCAGTTCCTCTTGGACCACAGAACAAATAAGCATGAGATATTTTACCAGAAACAATAGCATTCCTAATAACAGTAACAACTTCATCTTGCCCATAAACATTTTCAAAATCTATAGGTCTATATTTTCTATATAAGGCTAAATAACTCATAAATCCCTCCCACGAATATTGTACCAAATTTCTAACGAAAAGTCATTAATTTCGTATTTAAAATAGAAAA
>CAYYXX010000012.1:0-22297 GCA_964475905.1 uncultured Clostridium sp.
ACTCCAATATAAGTATAGAAAGTAATAATATAGGTAGTAGTACTGATCCTTATAGGTTAGTAGTAGGATAATAAAATAATAACTATTAGAGATTATTCTAATAGTTATTTATTATTAGGTTTGTATTATTATAGTCAATTTGTATATTACTGTTTGGTTTAATATTATTATTTATAATAGCTTCTGCTACTAGGGTTTCTATATTTTTTTGAACAAATCTTTTTATTGGTCTTGCACCATATTTTTCATCATATGATGAATCTACTATATAGTCTTTAGCTTTATTTGTTATAGTGATAGTTATATTTTTGTCTTTTAAGCGTTTTTCGGTATCTTTGATTATTTTATCTAGTATTAAATATATTGTTTCTTTATTTAGAGAGTTAAATATGACTATTTCATCTATACGATTTAGAAATTCTGGTTTAAAAGTACTTCTTAATTCTTTTAGTACTTTTTCTTTACTATTATAATTGTTTTCTAGTATATATTCACTACCTAGATTAGAAGTCATTATTATTATAGTGTTTTTAAAGTCTACTGTTCTTCCTTGACTATCTGTTAATCTACCATCATCTAGTATTTGAAGTAGAATATTAAATATATCATGATGGGCTTTTTCTATTTCATCAAATAGAATAATGGAGTAGGGGTTTCTTCTTACTGCTTCAGTTAAGTATCCTCCCTCATCATAACCAACATAACCGGGAGGAGCTCCTATTAATCTTGATACTGAATGACTTTCCATATATTCTGACATATCTATTCTTATGATATGTCTTTCATCATCAAATAGTTCATAGGCTAGGGTTCTAGCTACTTCTGTTTTACCAGTACCAGTAGGACCTAAGAAGATAAATGATCCAATAGGTCTATTAGGATCTTTTATTCCTGCTCTAGAACGAATTATTGCATCACTTACTAGTTTTATTGCTTCATCTTGTCCTTTTACTCTTTTTTTCATATTCTCTTCTAGGTTAAGTATTTTTTCTTTATCTCCTTTTGTTAATTTAGCTACTGGTATATTAGTCCATTTAGATATGATAGCCGCTATATTATCTTCATCTACGGTATCTGATAATATTTCTGATTTATTTATCTTTTCTAGTTCTTTTAATTCTTTTTCTAGTTTTGGAAGAGTTCCATGTCTTAGTTTAGCAGCAGTTTCTAGATCGTAGTTGTTTTCAGCTTTTTCTAAAGCGAAATTAGCTTTATCTATTTCTTCTTTCTTCTTACTTATTCTACTATTTATATTTTTTTCTTCTTGCCATCTATTATTTAGGTTTTCTTCTTCTTTCTTTAGTTTTATTAATTCTTCATCTATTTTATTTATTCTATTCTTTGAAATATCATCTTTTTCTTTTCTTAGGGCTTCTTTTTCTACTTCTAGTCTCATGATATTTCTTTCTAAATTATCTAATTCAGTGGGTACTGATTCCATTTGTACTTTTATCGTAGCGGCCGCTTCATCTATTAGATCTATGGCTTTATCTGGTAGATATCTATCTGTAATATATCTGTCTGATAAGGTAGCGGCCGCTACTAATGCTTTATCTTTAATGTTTACTCCATGAAATACCTCGAATTTTGGTTTTATACCTCTTAGTATAGTTATGGTATCTAATACATCGGGTTCTTTTACTAATACTTTTTGGAATCTTCTTTCTAGAGCAGCATCTTTTTCTATATATTTTCTATATTCATTTAGAGTAGTAGCTCCAATACAATGTATTTCTCCTCTGGCAAGCATTGGTTTTAATATATTACCTGCATCCATTGCTCCCTCTTGTGATGATCCTACAATCATATGAATTTCATCTATAAACATAATGATATTACCGTTTGCTTCTTTTACTTCTTTGATAACGGCTTTTAGTCTTTCTTCAAATTCTCCGCGGTATTTAGCTCCTGCTACTAAAGAAGCCATATCTAATTCCCAGATGGTTTTATCTTTTAGACTATTTGGGACATCTGCTTTTATTATTCTTGTTGCTAGTCCCTCTACAATAGCGGTTTTTCCAACTCCGGGTTCTCCTATTAAAACGGGATTGTTCTTTGTTTTTCTAGATAGTATTCTAGTTATACTTCGTATTTCTTCATCTCTTCCTATTACAGGATCTATTTTTCCTTCTTTTGCTAGCATAGTAATATTTCTACCATATTTTTCTAGTGGTTTTTCTATCTTTTCTTCATAAGGATTATTCATAATTATATCCTCCTTTCTTTTATAGTTATTATTATACTCTTATTTTAGCAATTGTCAATAGAGATTGCTAAAATACTTTATTTAAAAAAGAAGTTATACTTCTTCAATGGCATTAGTAGGACATGATTCCATAGCGGTCTTTGCATCTTCTTTGTTTTCACTACTTATGGGTTCTTCTATTACTTTAGCAAGTCCATCATCATCAAAATCATATACATTACTTGATATACTTACACATTGTCCACATCCTATACATTTATCTTTATCCACTTTTAATTTCATTTTTATCAAATCCTTTCTATATCCATTATACCTTTTTATTAAAAAAAATCAATAATATCTTTTAATTATTTTAAAAATATGTTATTATTGTTATAGAGTAGAAGAGGTAATGTTATGGAAAGTAGAATGGAAAAATATTATAAAGATAATTCCGAGTATTATCAAAGAAGTAAGAGGAATGAAGATTTATATAGAAATATATATAATGATATGAATGATCTAGAAAATTTACCAATACCTGATAATTCTAATGAGATTGATATGAATGGTCTTAAGAAGATTATTTCTAGTAGAGATGAATATAGAAGATCTAAAGAGATTGAAAAGACTTTTATAAAGAATAATCCTATCACTAGTAGAGATAATAGGGATAGTGAAGATAAGAGGGTATATGATATTAATGTATTATTAGAGAATGCTAAGAATGAGGTTAATAAGAGTAATGAATTAGAGGGAAGAAAAATAATTAATGCTAATTTTTTAACTGATTTAGAGGATGCTAATATACCTGATGTGGAAATTGAGAAAGAATATGATAAAGATAAAAGACTTAGTAATACTGATTCTCTTCCTTTAGATATATTAGTAGATCTAAAGGGTAGTGATAATACTATTGTTACTGATCCTATATTAAAAGATGAGGTTACTATGATTAAAAGTATAAAGGATGGGGAGACATTCTATAGTGGTTCTTTTAATTTTACTAAGAAAGATTTTGCAGATGATGATTTCTTTGATGAGAAACCACATAATGGGGTAAAGATCTTTTTCTTGATATTAGGGTTTATTTTACTGGGTTTTGTTATATTTATTGCAATTAAAAAGTATGTTATTTAGGATAACATACTTTTTGTTGTTCCTATACTTTCGTACGGGAACGTTTGCTAAAATTTGTTAAATTTGTGGCGTCCTCGATTGGAATTGAACCAACGACCTATTGCTTAGGAGGCAATCGCTCTATCCAACTGAGCTACGAGGACATACATTGATTATAACACATTATTTGAAAAAAACAACAATTATTTTAAAAAAAAATATAAAAAAATGTAGTTTTAATTAGATAGAGTAGTTTAAAGTTATAATATAATAGTTTTAAATGGCTTTTCTTATAATGATAAACTATAATAAAATAGTAGATTAATTTTTTATTTTGTGATAAAATTAGTAGTGATGAGGTGTTATAATGAATAGTAAACAAAATAATAAGATAACAAGTAGAGATGTAGATTTTGCTAAATGGTATACTGATGTAGTTAATTCAGCTCATTTAGCTACTTATTCTAATACTAAGGGGTGTATAGTTATAGAACCAAATGGATATGCTATATGGGAGAATATGCAAAAAGTATTAGATGAGAAATTTAAAATAGCGGGTCATACTAATGTATATATGCCACTTTTGATGCCTGAGAGTCTTTTAAGGAAAGAAAGTGAGCTAGTTGATGGTTTTGCTCCTGAGGTAGCTTGGGTTACGCAAGGTGGTAGTAAAACTTTAGATGAAAGGCTTTGTATTAGGCCTACTTCAGAGACATTATTTTCTGATTATTATAGTAGTGTAGTAAGTTCATATCGTGATTTACCAAAATTATATAATCAGTGGTGTAGTGTATTGAGATGGGAAAAAGAAACTAGGCCATTTCTTAGAAGTCGTGAATTTTTATGGCAAGAGGGGCATACTATTCATGAGACTAAAGAAGAAGCTGAAGCTGAGACACTTAATATCTTGAATATTTATAATAATTTCTTTCATGAATATTTAGCTATACCAAGTATAGTAGGTAAAAAGACAGAAAAAGAGAAGTTTGCGGGAGCTGAATATACTTATACAGTAGAAGCTCTTATGTATAATGGTGTAGCACTACAGTCGGGGACTAGTCATTATTTTGGGCAAAAGTTTACTAAGGCTTATGATGTAAAATATACAAGTAGGGAAAATAAACTTGAGTATCCGTATCAAACATCATGGGGGGTATCTACGAGGATGATAGGAGCTCTTATTATGGTGCATTCTGATGATTATGGTTTAGTATTACCACCTAAGATAGCTCCTAAAAAGGTAGTGATAATTCCAATTGGTAATGATTTAGAAATAATTTCTTTAGCTAATGATTATTTAGATAAATTAACTAAAGAAAATATTGAAGCTTATATTGATAGTAGTGATAAATCTCCGGGTTATAAGTTTGCTGAAGCTGAAGTAAATGGAGTACCAGTTCGAATAGAAATAGGAAAAAGAGATTTAGAGAATAATATTATAACTTTAGTAAGAAGAGATACTAGAGAAAAGAGAGAGGTATTTATTAATACTGATATAGTTAAAAATGTAAAGATATTACTTGATGATATTCAAAGAGATATGTATGATAGAGCATTAAGAAGAAGAGAAGAGATGACTTATACTGCTACTGACATAGAAGAATTTAAAGATATTATTAATAATCGTCCGGGTTTTGTTAAAGCAATGTGGTGTGGAGATAGTGCTTGTGAGGAAAAAATAAAAGAAATAAGAGGATGTAAAAGTAGATGTATTCCATTTAATGAAGAGAAAGTAAGTGATAAATGTATTGTTTGTGGTAAAGAAGCTAAAGAATTAGTTATATGGGGTATTCAGTATTAAGTTATTTACAAATGATTAGATATTTGTTATAATATATGGTGTGTGAAAGGATTGATAATAATGGAAATAGCAGTAATTATCGTATCAATATTTTTAATAGCGGTAGTTTTATTACAGAGTGGTAAAGCAGAATCTGCTTCTCAAATAATTCAGGGTGGTACTTCTGATTTGTTTGCAAATAGGAAAGAAAGAGGATTTGAACTATTTGTTACAAGATTAACTTATGTTTTAGGTTTTACTTTCTTTGTATTATGTTTGATAATATCATTATAAGACTTAGAATATAGATTTTAAGTCTTTTTTAATAAAAAGGAATGTGAGGTTAGTATGAAAGAAATAATTATAGAAAAGTTAAAAGAGAATACTTCTCTTACTATTATGGAACTTAATGATTTATTAGGACTTACGACAGTTTATGAATATCAAAGTTTAAGTAATACTTTAGATAGTTTAGTAAGTGATGGGGTGTTATATTATAGTGAAAAAAAGAAGAAGTATTTACTTTTAGAGAATAGTCATTTAGTTAGAGGAAATCTTATATTAAAAGATAAGGGGTTTGGTTTTATAGTAGTAAATAAAGATGTTCATGATGTTTATGTGGGTAAAAATAATATAAATGGGGCTTTAGATGGTGATTTGGTTTTATTTGAATACTTAAATAAAGATCAGCATAGGCCTGAGGGTAGGATAATAAAAGTAATAAAAAGAAATTATGATCCTGTAGTAGGAGAAGTAATAAAAATAGATGATGATTTCTTTGTAAAGCCTGATAGAAAAGGGGCTAATATTTATATACCAAGAGATAATATGAATGGAGCAGTAGAGGGGCATAAAGTAGTAGTAGAGCCTCTAAAAGATGGGAAGAGAGTAGGGAAAATAACGAAGATAATAGGGCATAAAAATGATGTAGGAGTAGATATTTTATCTTATGTTTATGAATATAATTTTAATCCTACTTTTAGTGATGAAGTATTAGAAGAACTAGATAGTATACCGTTATCCTTAACTGAAGAAGAAATAAAGAAAGAGTTATCTTTAGGTAGAAGAGATTTAAGAGAAAAAGAGATATTTACTATAGATGGGATAGATACTAAGGATATAGATGATGCTATTTCTTTATCAAAAATAGAAGATAATAAATATTTATTAGGAGTTCATATAGCGGATGTTTCGTATTATGTAAAAGAGGGTTCTAAGATAGATGAAGAAGCTTATTTTAGAGGTACATCTGTTTACTTAATAGATAAAGTATTACCTATGCTTCCTCATAAATTATCAAATGGGATATGTTCTTTGAATGAGAATGAAGATCGTTTTGCTTTTTCTTGTGAGATGGTAATTGATAAGAAAGGTAATATTACTTCGTATGAGATTTTTAATTCTATAATAAGAAGTAAGAAGAAGATGACATATGAAGAAGTAAATAAAATACTTGAAGAAGATAGTGTAAGTGATGATTATAAAGAGTTTGAAAGTACTTTACGCTTGATGGATGAGTTATCTGAAATATTAAGAAAGAAAATGATAAGTCGTGGTTATATTGAATTTGAAAGTACTGAAGCTAAAATTAAAGTAGATGAGAATTCTCATCCTATTGGTATAGAAGCTAGAGTACAAAGAAAGGGAGAAGAATTAATAGAGAACTTTATGATAGCCGCTAATGAGACAGTATCTTCTTCTATATATTATAAGAACTTACCGGGAATATATCGTGTTCATGATAAACCAGATGAGAAGAGATTAGGAGATTTTATGAAGTTTTTAGCTCTTCATGGTTATGTGATTAATGGGAAAAATAGAATAGATACACCAAAAGATCTTCAGCATATATTAAAGCAATTAGAAGATAAAAAAGAGGTTCGTGTACTTCATGATATGGCTATTCGTAGTCAGTCTAAAGCTGTGTATTCAGATATAAATATTGGTCATTTTGGTCTTGGTAGTAGGTGTTATAGTCATTTTACTTCTCCTATTAGAAGATATCCAGATTTAATACTTCATAGATTATTAAAAGATTATAATTATAATTATAGTGAAGAAATAATAAATGATAGAAGAGAAAAGTTAAGTGTGTGGTGTGAATATTTATCTACTAGGGAGCAGGAGGCAGATAATTGTGAAAGAGATGTAGATAAGATGAAGAAAGCTGAGTATATGATGGATCATATAGGAGAAGTATATTCAGGTATTATATCTGGAGTTCAGGAGTTTGGTATTTTTGTAGAACTTGATAATACTGTTGAGGGTTTAATAAAGTGTGAGAATATAAAGGGAGACTATTTTGTATATGATAGTGATTATATGGCTTTAATAGGTAAGAAAACAAAGAAGAAGTATGCTTTTGGTGATGAGGTTAATATAAGAGTAGTAAGAGCTGATAAGGATAAAGCTGAAATAGATTTTGAATTATATGAAGATAAGTAAGTAGGAGGAATTGGTTATGGAAAGTAGTATTATAGCTTTACTAGGTAAGAAGAAAACATTAAGATTAGAAGAAATTGAAGCATATCTAAAAGAAGATGGGGATAAGTTATCTTTAGCTATTATGCGTCTTATGGAAGATGGAATAATATTTAGAGATAAGAAAGGAAGATATACATTAGTAGCTAATACTACTTTTCAAAAGGGAAAGATTAAAGTTACTAAAAGGCGTGGTCCGATAGTGGTACTTCCTGATAGGAGAGAGTTTGTAGTGGTCTATAAGGATCATAAATCTTTAGAAAATAATGATATAGTATTAGTGGATATAATAAATGATATGGCTAAAGTAATTAAAATACTTAGAAGAGAGAATCATGATTTAATAGGAGAAGTTATAAAAGAGGGTAAATATTATAAAGTAGTATGTGAAAATTATGAGCCTATAGTTTTAGATAGTCCATATCCTATTGGGACTAAATTGTTAATAGATGGTAAATCTTTTATAGTTAAAGAAGTACTAGGTCATAAAGATGATCTGGGTACTAGGGAAAAAGAGATATTAGTAGAGAATAAGTTTCCTATTAGTTATAGCTTAGAATATATAGAGGAATTAAAAGAAATACCTAGTAGTATTACTAAGGAGGATATAGAAAGATTAAAAAGAAATGGAATTAGAGATTTAAGAGGTATTCCTATGGTAACTATAGATGGAGATGATACTAAAGATTTTGATGATGCTGTTGGGGTATATGATAATGATATTTATATTAGTATTGCTAATGTTACGCATTATATAAAAGAAAATGGTTATATATGGAATGATATGTTGACTAGAGGTATATCTGTATATCCACCGGGGATGGTTAATCCTATGCTTCATCATTATATATCTAATGGTATTTGTTCTTTGATACCTGAAGAGGATAGGTTAACTATTACTTTACATATTAAATTAGATGATAATGGGAAAGTAATATTTTATAAAGTAATACCTAGTATTATTAATAGTAGGAAGAGAATGACTTATAGTGAAGTTAATAGTTATTTAGAGAATAATATAGTTACTGAGGGTTATTCTGATTATTTAGATATGTTAGATTATTTATATATGACTGCTGATAGGATTAAAAGAAATATGCTAGATAATGGGTTTTTAGATTTTTCTAGTAGTGAAGTTAAGATTGCTCTTGAGAATATGAAAGTAAGGAGTATAAAGAAGAGATATCAAGGTAAAGCTGAAGATTTAATAGAGTTTTTAATGATATTACATAATTTAACATTAACTGATTATTTTATTAAACATAAGTTACCTTTTATAGCTAGGAATCATGATACTCCTAATAAAGATAAATTATCTTCTTGGAATCATTTACTTAAGATGAGGGGGTATGATTCTAGTAAGTTTGTTAATTTTTCTAATAAGGAGATAACTAATAAATTAAATTTGTATAAGGATAGTAAAGAAAAAGTAATACTAGATAGTTATGCTATAAAGGGGCAGGCTAAAGCTAAGTATGCTTCTTATAATATAGGACACTTTGCTATTGGTGTAGATGCTTATGCTACTTTTAGTTCTCCTATTAGGAGATGTGATATTATTAATCAGAAAATACTTACTGATTCTATAGAGTATGGGGATGATTATGCTAAGAATAAATGGGTAGTATTACTTCCTAGACTTGCGGATATGGCTACTGATGCTGAAAAGAGAGCTGATAGGGTAGAGAAGAAGATTATAGATATTAGGAAAGCTGAATATATGAATAAGTATATTGGTTATGAGTATGATGCTTTGATAGAAGAGGTTAATACTGAGTATATTAAGGTATTGCTTCCTAATATGGTAGAGGGTAGGATATATATTAGTAGGTATGAGTATTCTTTATCTAAAGATGGTTTTTCTTTATATAGTAATAGTACTAATGAAAGGATCTTAGTAGGAGATTCTATTAGGGTTAAAGTGGTTAAAACTGATATTTATAATGGGATAGTTATTATGAATAGAGAGAGTTATAGGGAAGATATTTATAATAAGAAGAGGATAAAAAGAAAGTAGTGTTTGTTATATCCTTTGAAGCCTAGGGTCTTCAAAGGTAAAAGGAAGCCTAAGGTCTTCCTTTTAACAATATTTTGGGTTATATAATTTATACTAAAACAACACATTACTATCTATTGATGTGTGTTTTTAGTATAATATAATTAGAGGTATGTATGAGAAAGAGAAGAAGAAAGAAGAGTTATCTACTATTGGTATTATTAATAGTGGGTAGTATATATTTTGGTTATAGAGTATTATTTAATAGGGAAATAGATAATATTAGTAGTAGTAATGAAGAGAAAGAATATAGTATAAAATTAATTATGGCAGGAGATCTTTTAGTACATGATAGGTTATATAATGCTATGAAAACTAGTGATGGTTATGATTTTAAGCCTGCTCTTACATATATAAAGGATATTGTTAAGGATTATGATCTAGCTTATTATAATCAGGAGACAATATTAGGAGGTAGTGAGATGGGTCTTTCTAGTTATCCTAGTTTTAATTCTCCTTATGAAGTAGGAGATGCTATGATTGATGCTGGTTTTAATTTAGTTAGTTTAGCTACTAATCATACTTTAGATAGAGGGGAAGAGGCTATTATTAATTCGGTTAATTATTGGAATAGTAATAAGTCTGTTATGACTTCTGGTTCTTATTTGAGTATGGAGGATAGAAATAAGATAAATATAAAGAGGGTAAATAATATTACTTATACTATGCTTAATTATACTTATGGTACTAATGGTATTAGTCTTCCTAGTGGGAAAGAATATTTGGTAAATGTATGGCCTTGTAATGGGGGTGATCCTAGTAGGGATATTGGATATAATGAATATAAAAAAGTAGTAAAAGAGGATATAGAAAGAGTAAGAGATAAGGTTGATCTATTAGTGGTAGCTATGCACTGGGGAGTGGAATATATAGAGTCTCCTAGTGCTTATCAAATAGATATGGCTTCTTATTTAGAGAGCTTGGGAGTTGATATTATAATTGGTACGCATTCGCATACTGTTATGCCTATTACTTATATAAATGATACTTTGGTTATTTATTCTTTAGGTAATTTTTTATCAGCACAGGAGACGAATATTGATTATAATACAACTGTTGGTTTATTAAGTAGTGTTAAGATAACTAAAAATATTAATATGGATAATGAAGTAGAACTTAAGATAGGTGATCTAAGTAATGAACTTATTTATACTTATTCTAAGAATAATAGTGATTATAAAGTTATTCCTTTTTCTAATAGGGATATAGAGTTATATTTAGAGGATTATGAGAGAGTATATAATAAGTATAGTAATATAGTAAAGAAAATTAATAGTGATATAAATATTAATGAATTATGGGAGAATTAATATAGAAAAATAGTTTATACTATAATTGTAAATAGATGTAAAATTTATTAGTAGTTATATTTACAAATAAAAGCAAATATGCTACAATTACATTAAGTAAGATAAGGAGGTGAAATGATGGCTGTAATTGGGTACAATGCTAATGGTTATACTGATTTAGCAGCAGAAATCAGATTAAGAAAGTCTAACTTACTTGATATTCTTAATACTTTCCCTGAAGTAGAGAGTGCTATTTCAGAAGCTTGGAAAGGTGAAGATGCAAATGCTTATTGTGATGCTTTAGCTAAAGTTATAAATAGTACTAAAGAGACTGTATCTGAAACTTATGATGCTATGGCAGCAGAGTTCGAAAGAACTTATAATGATTGGGTTGAAAAACAAAGAATGAGTGGTAATTTATAGAATATTTGGAGGTGAAATAATGAATAGTAATTTTTATGGTATGGATCCTGAACTTGCTAGAGTAGCTATGAATAAGATTAAGACTAAGAGATCTGAATTGGATTCTGAGTCTAAAAGAGCTTCATCTGCTTTAAGAGATAAGGTTAATACAGCTTTTGCTGGGACTGCTACTAGCAGTATGCAGGAATACATAAATAGGATTAATACTTCATTAGAGGGTTTATATAGTTATTTAGATGGTAATGAATCTAACTTTGCTAATAAATTCAATGAATTTATTGAAAGCTATGTAGCTTCTGATGAGAATTTAAGTCAGTCATATACTAATAAATAAAAGTGTCTAGAGGACACTTTTATTATATATAAATAGGTGATGTTATGGTGAATAATGAAAGGATAGATATTTCTTCTTTGATTGTTATTTTAAATAAATTAAAATTATATAAAGAAAATGAGGATAAGATTATAAAAGATATTAGTAATACTATTTCTTTATTAGAAGAAGATTATGTGAGTAGTAATAATTCTATTATTAATATGGATAAGGAAGTTATTGAAGTGTTAAATAGTTTTACTAATAATATAGATAAATATATTGCATATATTGAAAAGATTATTATAAATTATAATGAATTTGATGATAATGAAAGGAATAGGTATAATGATTTAGATATTATTTAGGAGAAGAAGATGGATATTAATGAGAAAATATATAAGTATGAAAAGATTATTAATACTTTAGAGAATAATTATATTTTATTGTCTAATATATATAATGAATTAAATAGTAGTAGAATAGTTATTTCTAATACTATATTAGTAAATGATAAGATCTTTTCTTATAATGAGTATAATAATATATTAAATATGTTAAATATGAATAGGAATAAGATAAAGAGTGTTATATTACCTAATATTAAGGATGAGTATTATAAATTATTAGAGGAGATTAATTAATATATGGAGATAAGAGTGGATATTAATAAATTAAATAAAGATTTAGTTAATTTTGATAAATTAATAAGTGAGTATAAGGATATTAATATAGATATATATAAAGAGATTAATAAGCTAGATAGTTATTGGTCGGGTACGAATAAAGATAGATTTATGGAGATTGTAAATAAAGAGAAAGCTAATTATTATAAGGATATAGAAATTATTGATAAGGTATTTAATATATATAGAAGTATTGGTATTAATTATAAGGATAATATTTATTATAATGATCTTAATAAGAATAGAGTATTAGGTATAATTAATACTAATATTGAAGAATTAAAGAAAGTAAATAATAATATTAGAGAAGAACTTCCGTATGATTCTAATTGTAAGAGTATTTTAGAGAATACTAAGATAGAGTTATATAGTATTTATGATGAGCTGAATAATTATAAATATAATTTAGAATTAATGCTAGATAAGGTAGAGAAAAATGAACTTGAAATATTAGGGAAAATAAATATTTAAAAAAATATATACATTTTTATATTTTTTTGATATAATTAGATTGTATCATTTTAGGGAGAGTCGATATCGTGAAAAAAATATATACTGCTATTGATATTGGATCTGATACGATTAAATTCGTAGTAGGAGAGTATTTTAAAGATAAGTTAAATATTCTTGCTGTCTATGAAGAAAAAGCAAAAGGAATAAGAAAAGGTTTAATTGTTGATCCTAATTTAGCTATTAATTCTATTAAAGATGGAATTAAAGAGATAAATAATAATTTAGGTATAAATATTAAAAAGGTATTAGTTACAGTACCTAGTTATAATGCTAAGTTTACACTTGTTACTGGAGAAGTTGAAGTAACTGGTGAAAATATTACTACGGATAATATTAATGATTTAATAAAGGCGTCAGTTTATTCTAAGGTGGATAATGAGTATGAATTAATTACGGTGATGCCTATTATGTTTGAATTAGATAATGAAAAGACTTATGAAGTAATTGGGAAGACTGGGAAGAAATTAGGATTAAAGGGTATTATGATTACTGCTCCTAAAAAGAATGTTTATTCAGTTTTATCTGTTATGGAGGGTTCTGGTTTAGAGGTAGTAGATATTACTATTTCTTCATTGGGGGATTATTTTGAAGTAAGAAATGATAAGTTGGATCAAAAAGTTGGTGCTGTTATTAATTTAGGGCATGAGACTACTACTGTATCTGTATATAATAAGGGTAAGTTAATGAATACGGAAACGATACAGCTTGGTGGGATAAATATTGAGAAAGATTTAGCTTATATGTTTAATATAAGTATATTTGATGCTAGAGAAATAAAAGAGAAATTTGCATCTAGTCATAAGAGGTTTATAGCTTTGAATGATGTTTATGAGGTAAAGAATACGGCTGGTGAATTACTTAGACTTAATCAGATTGAAGTAACGGAGATTGTTATGGATAGATTGGTGGAGTTATTAGAATTAGCTAGGAGACAGATTATGTTACTTACGAAGATAGATATTTCTTATATAGTAATTACTGGTGGTCTTACAGAAATTAGATCATTTAAAAATTTAGTCTATGAAATTCTTGGAAAAGATGTTATAATATATACAGAAGATACTCTCGGAGCTAGAAATAATAAATATATTACTTCTATTGGGATGATAAAGTATTTTATTGATAAGATGAATGTTCGGGGTAGAGAGTATACAATGATTGATAAGCAAGATGAAGAGTTGCTAATAAATCCAAATAATAAGAATATTAAGGGGAAAGCTAGTATTACCAAAATATTTGGAAATTTTATTGGGACTAAGGAGGATTAGATATGAATAATATGTTTGGTTTGGAAATGGATCAGTTAGCTAAAATAAAAGTAATAGGAGTAGGTGGGGGCGGTTGTAACGCTGTAAATAGAATGATAGAGTCAGGATTAAAGGGTGTTGAGTTTATTGTGGCTAATACGGACCTTCAAGTTTTAAATAATTCTCTTGCTCCTATTAAATTACAAATTGGTAGAGAATTAACTGATGGATTAGGAGCAGGTGCTAATCCGGAGATAGGTAGAGAGGCTGCTTTGGAATCTAAAGCTGAGATAGAAGAGGCTATTAAGGGTGCTGATATGGTGTTTGTTACTTGTGGAATGGGTGGTGGTACTGGTACTGGTGCTGCTCCTGTTGTAGCAGAAATTAGTCAGGATTTAGGAGCCTTAACTGTAGGTATTGTAACTAAGCCTTTTAGTTTTGAGGGTAAGAAAAGAATGAGTCAAGCTATTAGTGGTTTAGATGAGTTAAAGAAGCATGTAGATACTTTGATTGTTATTCCTAATGATAGATTAAGGGAATTAATTGATAAGAGTACACCGATGCTTGAAGCTTTTAGAGAAGTTGATAATGTTCTTCATAGAGGAGTACAATCTATTTCGGATTTAATAGCGGTATCTGGTTTAGTTAACTTGGATTTTGCGGATGTTAAAACTGTTATGAAAGATAGAGGAAATGCTTTGATTGGTATTGGTGTTGGATCTGGAGAGAATAGAGCAACTGAAGCTGCTCAGCAGGCTGTTTCTTCTCCTTTACTTGAGACTTCTATTAATGGTGCTACGGATGCTATTATTAATGTTACTGGTGGTTCTTCTCTTACATTATATGAGGTAGAAGAGGCTGCAGAGGTAATAAGAACTGCTGCTAATACGGATATTAATACTATATTTGGTGCTGTTATTAATGAAAATTTAAATGATGAGGTAATTGTTACTGTTATAGCTACTGGTTTTGAAAATCAAAGTGAACCTTTATATCATAGTTTTAGTTCTACTAGAAGAGAGGATATCTTTAGAGAGGGAACTAGTGATATAGATAATGATTTAGATATTCCGCCATTCTTAAGGGATAGGGATAATTATTAATATTATATAAAATAGAAATAACTTTTCTATTTTTTTATATTAAAAATTTATAAAAACTATATCAAAAATTTAATAATAATGTTATAATTATAATTGAAAGGAGATAAGAAAAATGGAAACAAATAAAATGAGAAGTTATTTCTCAAAATTAGTATTTACTTTTATTTGTCTTTTTGCTGTAGGTATAATAAATGTAAATGCTGATACTGTAACTGTAACTACTGAGGATGAGTTAAGAGCTGCAGTTGATGGTGTAAAAGAAGTGGATGGTGTTACAGTTAGTGATACTGATACTACTTTAGTTAAATTGGGTGCTAATATAACACTAAATAGTGATCTTCTTATTAGTGTAATTACTGATTTAACAATTGACTTATGTGGTAATACAATAGATGGGCATACTAATAGTAAAGATATTGAAATACGTTATGGTAGTAATGGTAGAAGTTCAGATTTTACTTCTGGAAAACTTACTATTAAAGATAGTGGTTCTACTTCTGGTTCTATAAAATCATATAATAACATTTATATTTATAATAGCAATAATAATGATGATATTGCCAAAGAATATAGTTTAGTTATTGAAAATGGTGGGTTTTATAGTGGAACAGGTATATATAGCTCACGTATATTTGAGTTATCTAGTGGTTTAGCTAGTAAGAATATCACATTTAATATGCAAGTTAATGATGGTTATTTTTTTCAAGATGATATAAGGGGTAATTTAATATTTATACCTAATGATTTTACAAAAGATAATATTAATTTAAATATTAAACTTGAGAAATTAAAATTTGAAGGAAGTCCTACAACAATTTACACTTTTTTGGTTTATAATAATAACAATAATATGGATTTAAAGTTAAGTGATATAGTAAGTGATAGCTCTAATGTAGTATTAAAAACAAGTAGTGGTGTAACTAAAACACTTGATAATTTAGATATATCTGCAACTTCATATGAACTATTAGATTCAGAGTTAAAAAATTATAATACTATTGAAATAATAAAGACAGAGGGCTTTGATGTATCAAATGTAACTTTGAGTGAAACTTATGGTTATGATTCAGTAACATCTTTAGCAATACCAATTAAGAATAGAGGAGAGAATGTTCTACAAATAGAAAATGTAACTGTAGATAGTGCTAACTTTATTGTTGAAAGAGTTGCTGAAGGTGAGGGTAATATTGAAGTAGTAGCAGGTGCTACTGATAATACTTCTTATACGATTAAGGCTAAGGATGGACTTACTGTAGGTAATTATACTGGAGTAATAACGGTAACAGATAATAATGGTAAAACATATACAGCAACTGTTACATTAGTAGTAAATAAAAAGTCAGTAAGTGGTTTAGGTATTGGGTATACTGGTAATTGGAAATATGGAGAGAGTCCTACTACCTTAAATAAATATGGTGTTGATGGTTTATCTGCTAGTCAATATAAAGTTGATTATTCTGTGTATAATGCTTATGATTGGAAAGATGAGGTACCTACTTTAGTAGGAGAATATGATGTAAGAATTAGGGTTATTGATCCAAATTATGATAATACAAGTTCTGCTAGTTCAAGTTTTAGTATTTTGCAAGATGATGCGGAAATTAGAATTATAGCTGCTACTAATGAGTGGACTTATAATGGAAGTGTTCATAGAGATACAAGTTATATTGTAAAATATAATGGTGAAGTAATGACGGGTGGAGTATTGCCTACGGGTGATACTATATCTGATGTATTAATTAGTGCTTCAGTAACTGATGTAGTAGATAATAGAGAGAATAATAATGTAATAGAAAGTTTTGATTTGGAAAATCATAGTTGTTATAGTGATGTAGAGGTAGTAGCAGGTACTATTAAAATTAAACCTATTACAACGCCAATAGTTGTAACTGCTGGATCTGCTAGTAGAACTTATAATGGTAGTGCTTTGACAAGTAATACTTCTACTTATACTGATGGTGTTTTAGTAGCAGGAGATACATTAACTGCTACAATGAGTGGTTCTCAAGAATTTGTAGGACAAAGTGATAATACTGTATCTAGTGTAAAAGTTATGAGAGGGGATAAGGATATTACTTCTAACTATACATTTGGTACACATATTAAAGGTACTTTGAAAGTGGAACCTGCTAGTCAAAATCTTGTAATAGAAGATCAATTTGTTGTTAAAGATAGTATAATAACTTTTGATGCTCTAGAGCAGGCTGTAAGTGGTGCAAGTGGTAATTTAGAGTTTGAAGTAACTTCTAATGCTGACTTAGTTGAATATATTGAGGGTACTGGATATAGGGCAAAAAATTTTGGTACGGTAGGAATGAAAGTTACTGCTTTAGGTCTTAATGTTGGAGGAGATGCTAGTAATGAATATAGTGTTGGTACGCAAATATTTAATCTTAAAATAGTAGATAAAGAAGAAGTAACAATAAGTGGTCTTACTGATAATCAAGAATTTACTTATGATGGTAATACTAAAAAGCCTACTGGAACAATTACTGTAAGTGGAAATAAAGTATCAGTAAGTGAACTTGAAGTCGTTTATAATGGAACAGGAAGCACTACTTATAATAGTGAGAATGCTCCTAGTAAGGCAGGAACATATAGTGTTACTTATAAAGTTCCTGATACTAATGCAAGTTATGTTGGACAAGTGATATATAACTTTACAATTAATAAAGTTAAGCTTTCTAAAATTACTTTAAAACAAACTTCTTATGAATATACTGGAAGTGTTATTAGTATTCCTGTACCTGATAATTGGGATGCTAGTCTAATGGGAGCATCTGGAGACTTTGATGGGAAGAATGTAGGTGATTATAGTATAACAGTTAGTTTAGAAGATAAAGATAATTATGAATGGTCTGATGGGACTACTAGTGATTTAATACTTAATTGGTCTATTACAAAGGTTGATCCTGATTATGAGGATAAAATACCTACTAATTTAACTGGTGTAAATGGGCAAACTTTAGGTGATATTAGTTTACCTAAGGGATTTACTTGGAATAGTCCTACTACTGTTTTAGCACTTGGTATTCATACATATATGGCTACTTATACTCCAGAAGATATAAATAATTATAATACTATTACTAATATAGATATAAAAGTAAATACTAAGGATCTATTTAATGTAACAACATCTGTTACTGGTGGTAATGGCGGAGTAACTAGTGGTGAAAATAATGTAATAGAGGGTACTAAGAAAGAAATTACTTTTATTCCTGATACTGGCTTTATGATTGATAAAGTACTAGTAAATGGAACGGAAATTAAGGTTACGAATAATAAATTAACTCTTACAGTAGATGAAGATAAAGAAGTAGTAGTAAGTTATAAGAGGATACCTTTTACTATTACTGTAGTAGATACTGAGGGTGCTTCTATTACTCCAAATGGTGTTGTAAATGTTGTTTATGGAGATAATAAGGAGTTTATTATTACTGCTGATAGTGGTTATACTTTTGTTAAGGTATTAGTAAATGATGTTGATAAGACATCTACTATGGAGGGTAATAAATTAACTCTTAATAATATTACTTCTAATATGGAAATTGAAGTAGTTGTAGAAAGAATTGTTTATGATGTAATTGAGGGTGCTAATCAAAAATATACTATCACTAAAGATAAAGAAGCAAAATTTAGAATAGATGCTGAATATGGTATGTTTGAAGATGGTGGTAAAGTATATGTTGATGATAAACTAGTAGATGAAGAGAATTATACTTCAGAAGAGGGTAGTACTATAATTACACTAAAACAAAGTTATGTTGATACTTTATCAGTTGGAGAACATACATTGAAGATTGTGTTTGCTGATGATGGAATAGCTACTACTAAATTTACTGTAGAAAATGTTAAAGTAGAAAGTCCAAAGACAGGAGATAATATTGTATTTTATATAATAACTGGTATTCTATCTGTGATAGCATTAAATGGAGTATTTGTTATTAGAAGAAAACAAGAAAATTAATAAGAGCCAGAGTTTTCTCTAGCTCTTTTTTCTAAAGATAGGGTTGATATAATGAAAAAACAAAAAGTAAAATTTAAAAAGAAGTTTATTATTATTTCTCTTATTATTTTAGTAATTATAATTTGTTTATTATTAGTTCTTTTTAGTGGGGTTAATGTTGGTAAGATTGAAAATGGTAAGGCAAAGTATATTGATAGAGTAGAGAATGTAACTAAGTATAAAGATAAGGTTATAATTGAATTTAATAATGATGAAGAACTAATAGATAACTGTATTATGACTACTGAGTTATATAATAAGTTTAAAGAAAATGATCCGTTATATAATATAAATGTGAAAGATTATGCTAATCTTTCAACACTTACTGCTAAAGAAAGTTATAATATTAATAAAGCTATGCAAATAGGTTTAGTAAAAGAAGATGAGAGTTATATTAATTATTTTGCTAAAACTTGTGGTTTTAGTAATAAGAAAGAATTGATGAAATATACTAAAGCTGTTATTGCATTAGCGGGTAAAGAAAAGTAGTGAATATTGCTACTTTTTATAAATTAACTAATAGTTAATTTTCTTGATAAATGGGATCTAGTATGCTATCATTAAATTAACAATACTTTAGGAGGTTATGTATGTCAGAATTTGATAAAGAATATTTAAAATTATTGAAAAGAATATTAAAAGAGGGAGAAGAAGTAGAAAATAGAACTGGAGTTAATACTATTAAGATAAATAAGTATGCTTTTGAATTTGATTTATCTAAAGAGTTTCCTATTCTTACTACTAAACAAGTATTTTATAAGCAAGCTATAACGGAAATGCTTTGGATATGGCAAATGGCTTCGAATGATGTAAGATGGTTACATGAGAGAGGTAATCATATATGGGATGAGTGGATGATTGATGAGGATGGTATATATCGTATTTATGAACCTAGTGGTACTTGTGAATATGATCCGGATAAAGAAGTAATTGTTTTAGATGCTAATAGTGCTTCTGTTTGTGATCCATTATCTAAGATGAATCCTCTTAAACCTAAATTAGATGATAATGGTAATGTAATGACTGCTAGAAGTCTAAAAGAGGGTAAGACTATAAAGACTGCTAAATACTATGGAAAGGAATATGCTTATACTATAGGTACGGCTTATGGTTATTTAGTAAATAGGTATGGTTTTACTGATGAACTTCTTTGGACAATAAAAAATAATAAAACTGATCGTAGAATGGTTTATAGTTTATGGCAAAATGAATTTTTAAAAACAGCTATTTTACCGTCTTGTGTATGGTCTACTGAATGGAATGTATATAAAGATACGCTTAATTTACAAGTACATCAAAGAAGCTGTGATGTTCCTTTAGGGCTTCCTTTTAATGTAACACAGTATGCTACTTTTTTATCTATGATTGCTAAGGTTACTGAGTTAAATCCCGGTGTTATTTCTTATTCAATAAATGAACCACATATTTATATTAATCAAATAGAGGGAATAAAAGAACAATTAAGAAGAGGTAGTGTTTATGATAGTTTTACTAGATTATCTCCTAGTAAATTAGAATTAATAAAAAGTGATCTAGAAAATAAGCTTATTTTATTAGATAAAGATAGTAATGAGTATGAAAAGACTATAACTGATATAAGGATTATAGATATGGTATTATCTCCTAGTAAAGCTAATTTATGGCTAGATCCAAGTATAAATAATTTTCAGGATTTTGATAATAGTAGTGAATTAAAGCATGTTAAAATTAAGAATTATAAGCATATGGGGAAGATTTCTTTTCCAATAACACAATAGGAGGAAGATGATGAAGAATTTGAGTTTAATTGCAGCGATAGGTCAAGATGGAGAATTGGGTTATAATAATTCTTTGATCTGGAAAATTAAAGAAGATTTAGATTTTTATAAGAATATGACAATGGGTAAGAATATTATTATGGGAAGAAATACTTTAGAAAGTATGCCTCTTAAAGCATTAAGTGGGAGAAAGCCTATTGTGCTTACGCATAGTAATTTAGAATATCATTCTAATATTGATGTGTTTCATGATTTGAATAGTTTATTAGAACATATATATGAATCAGATAAGGAATTTATGGTAGTAGGAGGTTCTTCTATATATAAGCAGTTACTTCCTTATACTGATACTATGTATTTAACTGAAATAAAAAGAGATAGTTATGCTGATTCTTTCTTTCCATATTTTAATACTGATGATTGGGATATATTTGAAATAGGGGATTATTTAGATAATAATATTCCATATGTTCGCAATAGATATGTAAGAAAAAGGAGATATAATAAATGGGAAAATTAATTGTAATAGAGGGTTCTTGTGATGGTGTAGGTAAAAGTACACAATATAGGTTATTAATAGATAGATTAATGAAAGATAAAGAAAGTGTTATAACTACGCATCATTTTCCTAGTTATGGTACTTATCAAGGTAGACCAGTAGAAGAATATCTAGCGGGTAATTATGGTAAGATATCTGAATTATCTCCGTATTTTGTAAATAGTTTATATGCTCAAGATCGAGCAATAACTTGGATAACGGGATTAAAATATGAGTATGAAAAAGATAATATTATATTACTTGATAGATATACTACTTCTTCATTAATATATCAATCTTCAGTGATTGATGATATTAATGAAAGAGAAGAATTTATTGATTATGTATTTGACTATGAATATCATAGAATAGGTATACCAAAGCCAGATTTAGTAATATTTTTGCATGCTCCTTTTGAAGTAGCACAGCAACTAAAAAAGAGAAGAGTAACTAATGATGGTATAGAAAATGATATACATGAAAGTAATTATATGTTTATGAAGAAAGTATCAGATAATTCAATAGATATTGCTAAAAAATATAATTGGTCTTTTATTGAATGTTCTAAAGATAATAAGATGCGTACTGCTAATGAAATACATGAAGATGTATATAATTTAGTAAAAAAGAAAATAAAATAGTATTGAAAATATATTTAGTTTATGGTATTATTAGTATGTAAATAATTGAAAGGAGATGCCCTGTATGAATAGTTATAACGCGTTTAAGATAGTATGGAAAATGGCGAACATTTGTACGGGGGGGGGTCTTGTATAAGCTTATAAATCAAGGGTTTAC
>CAYYXX010000013.1:0-21859 GCA_964475905.1 uncultured Clostridium sp.
AAGAAAAAGCCAATAAATGGAGAATGAAAATAATGACTAATTTTAATGTTGATCCACTTACTTGTCCAATTTGTAAAACAACTATGTTATACTTAAAGAGTGAGTACTTTTAAGGAGGGTGTTTTACAATGAAAAGAAAAAGAGAATTAATTGATGATATTCTAGATCCTAATTATAATTTTGAAGATGTAGATTATGATCATAATCCAGATGCACATTATTCAGATAATGATATTAAAACTAAATGCTTAAGATGTGGATTTGAAGAAAATGTACCAGACTTCATCTATGATGAATTTGCAAAAAAGAAATTCCATAAAGAGATAAGAAAGATAGTACCAACATTAAATTGTCAAAGATGTGATCATGAAAAATTTGTTCCAAAGAAGTATTTTAAAAACTGATTTTTAAAATACCTTTTTGTGGTGCATACTTGGTACCACTTTTTTTTTATCCCTTCAGAAGCACTTTCCTTATAAAAAATAAAGTTTGATTAAATCAAACTCTATTAGCTTTAATTGTTATACATTCATTACACTTTGGCCTTCCGCACCTCCTGAATTTACATGATTAGATATGACTATTACATCACTAGAATTACCAAATTTACTCAATATGTTATTTACCCTCTCAGTTGGAGACAACGTTATATCTTCTTCTCTTGTTATTGCCACAGGTATTCCTAGCTCTTTAAATCTATCATACATATATTTGGATATGAGTAAATTGTAATCTTTTTCTAGTAAATTATTACCAGAAGCACCACTATCGCTACCCCCATGTCCTGGGTCAATTACAACCTTACTCGGAGCTCTTAAATTCTTATCATTCATTTTATTATCACCTTCAGAGTATTATATGTAAAAATAATATTTTAGTTATTGTATTATTAATACTAATTTACACTTGTGATAAAATGAATAATTCTACTTTTATTATTTTCTTGGTATGCACTATACTTATAACTTAACAACAAATTTTTAATGGTTAATAGCTCAGGTGTATCAATATTATTTAGTTTTTTAAGTCTAATTTCACTTATTTCACTTTTAGATATACAATTATTATAGTCATCAATATCATAGCAAAACAGCTTCAAACTATTTCCATACTTTTCTTTTAATTTTTTAGCAATTAATAGTCCCTCAGGATCAAAATCACCATTATAGTAAATTGTATTATTACTTTCAATTAATTTTTCAATTAATAAATGAACACTAGTATTAGGAAATCCATCTGCTATTATAACTGAGGCATTAATATTCATAGCTATTATTTCAGTTAAAATAGAAGGATTTTCAATAATAAATACTTTTCTGCTTTTAGTGGTCAAATAATTAATATTAATAATATTCTGTATATTTAGAATTAATGATTCTTTATTATTAGCAAATATGTTTATATACTCTTTGTCAGATAGTAAATTATAGGTAATAGCGAAATTAGAAATGTTGTCTATTTCAATATTATACTTAGCTAATAATTTGATTTTGCCTTCTCTATTACTAGGGTAATTACTCTTATCAATATATGACAGAGCATAATGGAATAGTGTACTGTGATTATTGTCAATATCTAGATAGTGGGGATCTTTAGTATATGACGAAGCAAAAATTGGTAATAATGTTTTTCTATGAGGCAAATTATTAATTAGTGTAATAATATTTATTAATTCTTTTCTTAGAGCATTTTTATTTTTATTATATCTTTGACTTAATAACTTGTATGGTGGACATTTAGATGATATTACTTTTTCCAGCCAGTTAAAACCAATACTTGTATTATTATCTATAATACTTGCATAGAATTCTTCTTCTTCGTTTTTTAGTAGTATTTTTTCTTCTTTGTTAGTAGTTAGTTTAATATTTAAGTATTCTTCTACTAGAGTATTGATATTAAAATCAGTATATTTAGAAGATTCCATAATGGAAATAAACTTTTTTATGGGAATATTAATAGTGGTTCCTGCAATATATGTAGTTCCAAAAAATCTTGACATTGAAACGGCTTCATCATGGGATATATTATCTAATTTTATAGTACCAGAAAATTTTGATAAAGATTTATATTTTGAGTACAGTTTATTTATAAATCTATTAAAGCCTTTTTGATTTATAAAGTATTTAGTATAACTGTGCATTTTCTAAATCCTTGTTATATTCATATCTATTATTTATTAATTCTTTGTATGTACCGTTCCAACGATATCTCTCTACTGTTACTACATTAGAATTATTTGGTCTTACAAGTTCACAGATAGATAAATCATCTACTGTATCATAGTCTCCCCATAATACTTGCGAATTAATAATGAAATTTAAGTCTAAATATTTTAAAATACCGAACATTTCTCTTATGTTATTTTCATCAACACCTGCAAATGCTTCGTCAAGGGCAATAATGCGAAGGGAATCTTCTTTAGTTAGATTTAGTTTAGCATAAACACTAGCAAATAGTGGAATATACATGCTTTTGGCTCTTTCACCACCACTGAATTTGGAAAAGGTTTTATCTGTTAATTCTTTTTCATTCATGCCTTTTCTTTGATACATTAGTTGGAATGTAAACCATGTTCTATAATCAAGTACATCATCTATTATTTTATAGAAAGACACATAAGAATCTTGATATAATTCTTCAGCTTTTTTTAGTTTAGTTCTAAAATGATTAGTCAAGTTGTCTTTATCACTTTCTTTTAGGATAGTTGGATCCATTTTTAAAATTCTTACTAATTCTTTGGTATCTATTTCGCCCTCAGCTTCTGCTCCAATACTTTTCCATACAAGTTTGAAACTTAATGCACTATTTTCTTGCATCTTACTCATGATGTTATTGATTTTGGATACCCATTCGTAAGAAGAATTGATTCTATTTCTGATTTTTTCTCCAACAGTATTTAAAAGGATATCTTCAAATAAATGTCTATCTTGTCTACTGATAAGATCTTTGTTTTCAATAATATCATTTTCTAGTTTTTTAGATAATTCTATGATATTTAGTTTTATACCTTGATACATGGAGGTGATATCGGCTCTAGTATTTGTGGCATAAATGCTTTTTAAGTTGTTGTCGGTAGTATCATAATCATTGAATAGTGTTATATTTCTAAGGGAATAATCGTTTAGTTCTAGGCTATAATGATTATATGATGAATAGAAATTGTTTAAGGCATCATTTAATGATATTTCTCTTCTATCTTTACCATTTTTTATTATTTCTTTAATGGTAGTATCTAAATTTATTATTTCGTCCGTGTATACATAACCAAGTTTATATTCTCTTAAGAAAATATTTTTATAGATATCTAATTCTTTTTCAGTATCAATAATATTAATTGTTCTTTCATTTAATTCTTTTTCTTTATAATTAATATCTGTTTCAAGTTTTGTTATTTTCTTAATCAACTCTTCTTTTTCTTTGGTTAAAGAGCTTAAATTTTTCTCTACCGTTAATAATTTTTCTTTTTGTTCTTTGTACTCTTTGGTATTTAAAAGTTCATTTATATCATCTCTATTTTGAATGTTTATTTTTAATGCTTTTTCTTTTTCGTATTTATCACTATTTAGATAATCATAAGTAGTACAAATGTCTTCTAATCTTTCTTTTAGTGTATTAATTATTTCTTGCTTATCTAAATAACTGTTGTGAGTTATTTTTAAGCTCTGAATTATTTCGTTAATGCTGGCTAATTTTATAGTTACTTCTTTATATGCTGATAAATTGAGTGGGATATATAATCCTTGTTTATTTTCATTTATTTTTTCTTTGATGCTTTTTATTTTATTATCTATAGTTAATAATTTTGTTTCTATTTCTTTTTGCCTACTGTCGTTCCAATTAAGAGAAATATTTAACTCTTTGATTTTGTTTAGTATTTCATTAAGTTTAGTATTGAGTGGTAAATTTGTTATTTCGGTTTTTATAGTATCTATTTTGGCGTTATTATTGATTATTAAATTATCAATATTTGCTATTTCTTTAGATAAAACTTCAATTTTATCAGCTAGTTCTTTTAATTTTTTTTCTTTTAATTCTATTCTCTTTAAATAGCCAATATATGTTTGTTTATAATTTTTATCTGCTACTGAATTTAAGACATCAATTTTAGATATACCGCTTTCCTCTATACAAAGTGTATCTTCTTTATTAGTACTGATTGATTCGAGGATTTCTTTTACATATTCTTCATCAATAGAAGTATTTATATCTAATTTGACATTAAAGTATTTAAGTAGATTGTTCTTTTTTTTGTTGGTTTTGGTAAGAAAAAGTATTTCTGCATTTAAGCTGTGGACTTTTGCGATATCTTCTTCTTTTATTATTTTGGCGTTAAGTATGTTTAAGTCAAATAATGATGATTCGATAGTATTTTTTATTTTTTCACTAATTCCCTCTTTAAATTCAATGCACTTATATAGAGGTATATTAGCAATTCCGTTTTCTTTTAGAATTCTATCAGAATCTTCATTTAGTGGTGGTAGTTCAATGTCATTAGAATTTTTAATGGTATTATATTCTTCTTTTAGTGTTATTACTTCTTTTTCTTTTTGACTCTTTTTATTTTCTAAAATTAGAGTGTTTTTTGTTATTTCATTAATAATATCATTAGCAGTATTTGAATAAATATTTTTTACTTCATCATAATTGTTTGGAACATAATCATTCATTAATTCAAAGATTCTTTTTTTGGAATTATCATCTAATTTAAGATAATTATTATTATTAACTCTATTTATAAAATCTTCTTCCCAAGCCATGATAGCTTCCTTTAGATTTCTTTCCCAATTATTAATATCATTTTCTAGTTTTTTATATTCATTGGAAAGTTTTTCAAACTCTAATCTTGTTGATTCACTTTCTAAAATTGTCTTTTGTTCTTCTTCAAGAAAATTTTTTATGATATTGGTTTTTTCTTTATATCTATTAAGAGACATAAATATAGAATCAAATAATGATGTGTTATCTATATTATCTAGTAACTCGTCTGTAAAGAATATTAATTCGTCAAAATATGCTTCGTGGGACATATCTTTTAAATCTGTACATATTTCATCAATTTTTTTCTTTAGGTTATATATTTCACTTTCAACTTTAGATATTTTATCATTTAAGTTTAGCTTTTCTTTTTCATTATTGTCAATATTATTTTTTATTTCTTTTATTTTTATTTCTAATGCTTCGATAGTTTCATTAATGCTTGATAGTGTCTCAATTTTTTCTTTTAGTTCTTTGTTATCTAATCTTTTTTTTGTTTCGTTATTGAGCTCAATATCTAGAGTAACTTTATTGTAACGCGTATTCTTATTATTTAATTCATTTTTTAGATTTTCAATATCTTGAGATAATAAATTTATATTATTTTTTAATTCTAAGTAGGAATTATTTACTTTTTGATAATTTTTAGCTTTGGTTAAAAGAAGTATTTCATTATAATTTCTATATACTTTTAGAAAATCTTTTAATGCTTTTGAATTTTTTTCTAATGTTTCAACTTGTTCTTTCGTTTTATTCATTTGTTCAATGGCTTCAGATAGGGGGCGTAAATCTTCTTCGGTTAATGGTTGAAGAACGGTATTTAATACATTTATTAAATCTGTTGGCTTATATTCTTTAGATAATTTATTACTTCTAAGTTGTAAAAGTAATTTTATGAATTCATCATATGTATCTAAATTAGGGAAACCGAATAGGAGTCTATTTACCATTGATTTGTATTCTTTTGTTGTATCCGTGAATTCATTTATAGTGCCTAGTCTTGATTTTAATTCATTTTTACTTAGAGGTATTTTATTAGCGGGGTCTTTATATAAATAGAAATCTTTTTTTATTCTCTTGCCGTCTTTTAGGGCAAAACCCCATGATTCAACTGGCTTTCCTTTTCTTCCTCTAAAACCAAGTCCTATTGTTAAATACTTATTTTCTTTTTCGTTATATGTTTCCATATATAGATAAGATGTTGCTTCTTCTTTTTGGGATGATTCAGCGTCTCCTAGTATGTATTCTTCTATTTTTCTTTCTTTAGAACCGAATGGATCTAAGCGTTCTGGGCTTTTATTGCCATCTAGTATTAATGGAATAAATGATTGCATAGTAACGGATTTTCCGCTTCCGTTAATTCCTCGAAGAAGTAAATTTCCACCATAAAAATCATATTCTTCTTCATCATATAACCAAAAATTAAGTAATCCTATTTTGGATATTTTATATCTATTCATTATAGTCACCTCCAAATAAATTTAATTGTTCTGTTGTATCTTTGGGTATGTATCCAATTAATTTTGATATCATTGGGTATATTTTATAGCTGTCTTTATTTTCTCTTATAAAGTCATATTCTTTTAAGTATGAAATAACTTCTTTAATAAATATATCTAAAGTCATTACTTTATAATTTTTACTAAAGAATGCTATGTATTCATCTTTGGTGTCTTTGATAATTCTATGTAATTGTTCTTTAGAAATAGTAATAGTCTCATCTGTATCTAATATTAGTTCGTTATTATCAATTTTGTTTAAAATGTTATTATTTACTAAGAGTACTATGTCCGCTATTGCTTTGGTATTTGGAAAATCAAATTTTTCTCTAGTTTCAGTGTCATACATTAAAACTGCCATGTTTTTGGTAAGTTCTAATTCGGAAAGGGTATATTTGCTAAGTTCGTTATTTATACTACTTCTGAATTTTCTTAAATAGTCTATTTCAAATTCTGTTAAATCATCTGTATAAGATACTAATGAATAAATAAGATGTCTATATACTTTATATCTTCTGACATCTCCGATATTTTCGTTTTGATTGGTAAATTCATCATTAACATAGTCGGTTATAGTTTGATATTCCATGATATTATTTTTGAACTCTCTTACATAATAATTTGAAAGTCCTGTAGTTTCGTATAATGCTTCAGCTTTTGCATCTTCAGTAAATAGATTGTTTTCTTCTACTACTTTAATAATATGTAATTCTTTTAAGTGATTAATAACATTAACTAAGCATTTTCTATGATGTAGAATATTCCAATTTGGTATAGTATCAAGTTCTAATGTAGTAGCGGTATTAGTGATAAAATCTATTAAATTGGATAATATGAACTGCTCTTGCTTTGGTTTGTCTTCAAGAAATAGTAAAATTATGAATAGTATTGTGTACTCTAATGTATCAGAAAATTCAGAAATTCCCATATATGATTTGGGTATGGCAGGTATTTTTTCTAATTTAATGAATCTATCATTTACTATTAATCTACTACCTAATTTTGTTTGAATAAAATCCTTATAATAGTCTAAATTATTTTTTATTTTAATATATTCTTGGGGATTTTTCTCTTTAACACACCAATAATTATTTAATAGGTATTCTAGTTCTTTTGTATGTGTATTCATCATAAATCACCTTCAAATTCTATTTCAATGGCATCCATATAAAAAATGCCGTCTTCTGATGTAATTTTACATTTATCTTCTTTTTTTATGGTATTATATGTAAGCCCAAATTCAGTTTCTTTATTATTAGAGGAAGCAAGTAATTTTTGAATATATCTTCTTTCGACTTTTGAAAGATTAACTTCATCCTTAAGTGTTATTCTTTTGCTTTTGATTAGGCTTTTTAGTATTTTTTTATTTTCTTCTTGAATTCTTCGATATTCTTCTAGTTGTCTTTGCTTTTCTAAAGTTTTATCTACAATTGGTGTGATTTTAATTTTTTCTTTTCTAGTCTTTGTTCTAGAAGATAGTACTATTTCAATTGGTGGTATATCATAGGTCTTTATAATTGCATCTGTATTTAATGTTGAATTACCTGTAAAGTGTTTTACATTTTCTATTCCAAAAATAACCGAGGCATATTTATTGGCTTCTTCAATATTATTTATTTTGTCAAATAATTTGCATAGGTGTTTATATTCTTCTTTTCTACTTGTCATATTACCATGTAGCTCTATTAGTGAACTTGCATATTTAGTTATTTTTACTATTATATTATCAGTGGTACTCATTAATTTTTCGCCTTCACTTTGAGCTAGTGATGTACCATTAAACCATTTGAAAATACTAAGTATTTTTCCATAATTTACTTCTTTTAAATGATTAAAATCTATTTTTTTGCCAATAATTGAAGTTTTTTGATATTGACTATTTAGTTTATTTAGAAATAATTGTATATCATCATCTGATACTTTTGAAATGATATCTTTTATGTAGTGGATATTCTGTTGATATCCTTTTATAAATTCTCTTAAATATTTTACTATTTCACTTTTGAATTGTAAAAATAATTGACTTTGTAGTAATTCTTCTGATTTTGGTTCGTTAAATTTTTTTAGAAAGTCTTGATAATTTTGATTTAATTTTGTAAAGTCATCATTTAGATTGTTCCAAATATCATTTACTTCCTCTTCGGTCAAAGTATTTATATTTTCAAATTTAGATAAGGAGAGGCGTATTCTATCAAATAGTTTTGGCTCTAGTGAGGCTGTTTTGATTTCCATTTCTTCAAGGGCTATAGTTAGTCTTTCTATTTCTGTTGCATATTCGGTTAATTGATATCTAAATTTTTTGTTTTTAAATTCTTCAATGGAAGTAGCGTTTTTTGTATCTTGCATTTTTGATAAACTTAGCCAACTTACTAGTGTTTCTAAATCTCTTTCACATTCTTCAATTGTATAGTCGTTAAATATTTCATTATCTTTTAATTCTTCATATATATCTTCTTTATATAGCCAGTATTCTAGTCTTTCATAGTGATTATAAAAGCATCGCATTATTGGTCTGTATCTATAAGAATTTTCCGTACTTAGGTATTTTGTTTCTGATATTTGTTTAATTAATTTTTCATATACTTCCATATTTTCCCTCTTTCCTGTAATATGATATCATATTTTATCAATATTTGAAAGAAAATTTGTTTATCTTAATTTGTGGTTAATAATTTTATAATTGTGAATATGAAGAAAATTTTTATTTAGTTTTTTGGGCTTTTGAAAAATCTATTATTTGACTTGTCTCTTCTTTGCTTGTTTCTATTTCATATGGGTCTTTGGGCTTTGCACCTTTTAGTATGTTTATTACTTGGTTTCTTATATTGTCATAGTGTCTTTTTTCTACAAATGTTAATTCTGACTGCTTAATAGTTTTAATGTCTTCTATTAATTCTTCATATTGTTCTTGATCTAAGTTGTTGTGTTTATTTATTAGTGGCATTATTTTTAGATCTTCTCCTAGTAAGTAGAGGATTTCTTCTTCATCTAATAATAATTCACCATTTGACTGATAATTTATGTAATTGTGGATTTCTTCTTCAATATTATTATATAGTTTTCTTTCTTTTTGCGTGTTGTATTTTTGCCAATTGTTTTTTATGTAATCTATTTGTTTTAATTGTTCTTCTAGTAGATGGGGATAGGTACTTATATATGATGTTAAGGCTTGATCATATTGTGATATTAAATTTAGTAAGTAACTTTTAATTTTTATATCATCTAATTGTTGTTTTTCTTGAAAATTATTATGTATTGTTTCTTCTAAATCTATTTCATTAAATATATCTTTTATTGTTTCTTGAGCATAGTAATCTGTTACTAATTTGCTTTCTTGAAATGTATCATATATAAGTAAGAAGCCCATTCCTATTTCTTTATTTATATCTTTATTTTTTTGCTTTATTAATTCTGCTTCTACTCTTTTTCTAGAAAATATTGTTCTTAGGGTTAATTTGTATTTGGCGTAATGTAATGATTCTTTATTTTTAATTAGGTTTATCATTATTATTAAAAGTTCTATTTTATTTAATTCGTTATTGGAATTTGTTATATATGTATCGGCAATATTACAAATAAAATTATCATCTTCCTTAAATGTTGTTACTACTGCTTTGATAAATTCATAATTTCTTTTTACATTCTCTTCGGCATAGTCATAAAAGTTTTTATCTTTTGTACTTGTTATTACTTCTGTCATAAATTCTGGGGAGGCTTCTAATTCTTCTAAGGTATATTCTTCAATATCATTTCCATATATGTAATCGTATACTAGTTTATTGGGGTATTTCTTCATAGTTTTCTCCTTCTTTATTTGGCTTTGGGTTTGCTTGTAGTTTTATTTTTTAACTGGTTATATGTCTTTTTTACATAGTCTTCTACTGCCATTATGGCTACTATTATTTCTGTTTGATTTTGGAAATTTATTTTCTGCATTTCTATTCTTTCTAAGATTTTATCATAATCTTTGATGACTGCTATTTCTACTTTTTGATAATCTAGTGTTGGGGTTTGAAATATGTATTTCATTACTTCTTCTATTGTTTTAGTATTTTCTTTATTCATTTCTTCACCTTCATTAATCTATTTTTCTCTAACTAGGTTTATTATATAATATTTCTACTTTTTTTACAATATTTTTAATTTGCAAAGGTTTTAATAGTTATTATGCTTTTTATACTTGGGAATTATAGTACTTTCTTAATAGAATAAAACTATAGTTTTTTTCTATAGTTTATTCTTCATTGTTATCCATAGATAATAATTTTTTGATATCTTTGGAAGTTAATTTTGATATGATATTTTGATCTATGTTTTCTCCTTCTATTAGATTATCACTTAAGAATTTCTTTTTGTTTTGTAGTTCTAGGATTTTTTCTTCTATTGTTCCTCTACATATTAGTTTTATTACTTCTACTGTATTTTTTTGGCCTATTCGGTGTGCTCTATCTGTGGCCTGATTTTCAGCTTGGGGATTCCACCATAGATCTAGATGAATTACGACATCAGCGGATGTTAGGTTTAGGCCTGTTCCACCTGCTTTTAGGGTTATTAGAAATACATTTGTTTTGTCATTATTGAATTTGTCTACTAAATTTATTCTCTTTTTTCCTTTGATACTTCCGTCTATTACATAGCAGCTTATATCGTTATTTGTTAATTCTCTGTTTACTATGTCAATAGCGGTTTTAAATGTGGAAAATAGTAGTATTTTATGTCCGTTATCTATGATGTCTTTTATCATTGGTATAAGTGTATCTATTTTGGCGGATGTACCTGTATAGTTTTCGAATACTAAGTTTGGATCTATACATATTTGTCTTAATCTTGTTAATAGTTTTAGTACTTCTATTCTTGATTTATTAAATATTCCATCTTGTAATAATTCTTCCATTCTCTTTTTTGTTTTTTCTAATTCTGCTAAATAGATTTTCTTTTGTTCAGTTGTTAAATCTATTAAGATATTATTTTCTATTTTGTCTGGTAGTTCTTTTACTACATCTTTCTTTTTTCTTCTTAATATGAATGGTTTTATTTGCATTTTTAAATTATCTAATATCTTTACTGATTCTTCATCTATGTCTTTGATGGAATACTTTTTATTGAATGAGTTTAATGAGGCTAAGTATCCCGGCATGATGAAGTCAAAAATACTCCATAGTTCTACTACTGAATTTTCTAGTGGTGTTCCTGTTAGGGCAATTTTGGTGTTGCCTTTTAATGTTTTTATTATTTGTGTCATTTGAGACATATTATTTTTTATGTTTTGAGCTTCATCTATGGCTATTACTTCAAAATTCATTTTTTCATAGTATTCTTTATCTTGTCTTATTAAGCCGTATGTTGTTATTAGAATGTTTGTATTGTCTAAATTGGCTAATTCTTCTTGTCTTTTGTTTTTGTTTTCTGCAAATACTTTATATTTTAATTCACTTCCGAATTTATCGAATTCGTTATTCCAGTTATATACTAATGAGGTTGGAGCTATTATTAGTATTTTTGCTTCTTTATTTTCTTTTATTATTTCTTTTATAAAGTATATTAATTGAATACTCTTTCCTAATCCCATTTCATCTGCTAGTACTCCACCAAAACCGCATTTATGGATATTATATAGCCAGTTTACTCCTACTACTTGATAGTCTCTTAATATTTTTTTGTCTTTTGTACTTATTTTTAATTTTATGTCTTTATATGCGTTAAAATCTTTTATTAGATTATCAAATAAATTATTTGTTTTTATTATTTTACTTTTTTCTTTTAAGCTATCTAGATAAATGGCTTTATATTTTGGTATTGTTCCGTAACCTTTTTTGATATCTTTAGTACTTAATTCCATATTTTCTATAAGACTATTTAGTTCTTCTAGATTTTCATTTTCTTTTAAGTTTATTAGATCGCCACTTTTAAGTTTATAATATTTCTTTTTACTTTTTAATTCGCTTAGGATATTTACTATTTCACTACTGTCTAATCCATCTAAATCGAATTTGTAACTCATTATATTATCTTTTCCTATATTAAATGAGGATGTTATATTCATATTTTTTTTGATGTTTGTTTCTTTTAATTTTTGGGAAGTGAATACTTCATAGTTACTTGCTAATTTTTCTAAATTGTTTTCTAGAAATTCTCCTATTTGATCAATATCTTCAAGTATTATTGGGTTTGTTTCTATATTGAAGTTATTGTTTTTTAAATCCTGAAGAATAGTTAATTCGTATTCTGTATCTCTTAATATGTTGGTTGTTTTATCAAAATAATTTATTTCTTTATCTTGATATATTAGTTTTATATCACATGTTATTCCGTTTATGGTAAAGTCAAAATATAGTTTTACTTTGGGCTTTGTTACTATTATTATTTTGTCTTTTACTGTTTCATCTAATTCTATGTTATCTTTGACATTTTTTAATATTCCTCTACTAAATAGATCTAGTTTGTCTTCGGTAAAGGTTAGTTCTGGTAGTAATTCTTCTTCCATCATTTCTTGTAATTTTATTATTTTATCTGGTATTTCATAGAATTCGTTTTTATATATTACATATTTTTTATTTAATTTTATTAATTTTTCTGGTTCTTTTATTGAAAAGTGATAGTTTGTTTTATCTTTTTTTAGTATTGGAATATAGGGGCTTTCTCTTTTTATGTTGTCAAAGGTATATTGATCTTGTACTTTAAAGGTTCTTCCATTTATTAATTTGAAGAATTTTTCTATGTTTATTCCAGTTATTGCTAATTGATAGGTTTTGCTGAAGTTTCTGTTTTCACCTATGATATATGTCATTTTTATGAACTCTAATAGTTTCTCGTTTTCTTCTGAAAAGTAGTAGTTTTCTTTATTGTATACTAGATCTTTTCCGAATACTAATTCTTTTTCTTTTCCTTCATAAACATCAAAGAATTTACTTATTTTTTTATTTAATACATATAACTTTTGATCGCCTATTTTATATGTTGGTAGTATTTGTATTCCTCCTCTATTATATCTTTCTTCGGCAAATTCTAGGGAGATAGTTATTTTTAATTCTTTTTTTATGGTATTTTTAGGGGAAGTAGTATTTGTAAAATAAGATAGGATATCTGCTGTTATTTCTTCTTTAGTTAATGAGTGCTTTCTTATTTCTGCTCCTCTTTGATATATGACCGCTGCGAGATGTTTACAACTATGGGTTTCTTGATACCTTGAGCAGGTACATTTTCCTTCTACTATTTTTTTATTTATTACTTTTATTTTTACTTGATATATTTTATATGTTGTTTCACTTTCTACATTATAATGGTGAATTATTACATTGTTTTTTACTACTTTATCTTTGAATTCTATATATCTTGAATAGTAGTTTATTCCTCTTGTAAGTTCTAAGGGGTGAAATTTAATGTCGCTTTCTATTTTTTCTTCAGTGTTCATTATACTTCCTTCTTTCAATGTACATATTTTAACATATTATTTTTTTGTTTTCAATATTATTAAAATATTTTTGCTAGATTGATTATTTTTTTATGTACTTTTTGCTTTTTGTGTGTTACAATTATAATAGGTGAAGAAGAATATGTTGGGGAAAATTGTTGCTATTAATGATAATATTATTTCTGTTCAATTGCAAGTTAATGTGTATGATTTTGATGGCTTGATTGGAAAGAATGTTATTTTTAAGGATACTAATATGTCTAATATTGGTGAAGTTATTGCTATTGGTAATGGAATTATGCAGGTTGCTTTAGTTGGAGAAATTAAAAATGGTGGTTTTTTATATGGAGATATTTCTAAGCCATCTTTTAGAGCTGAGTGTTATATGATTGATAATGCTACTTTGAATATTATTTTAAATAATGATGCTATGAATAATATTAAGCTTGGTAAGTCTTTTATTTATCCTGATTATGATATTAAGCTTGATGTTGGTAATTTCTTTTCTAATCATTTTGCTATATTAGGTAATAGTGGTAGTGGTAAGTCTTATTCTGTGGCTAAGATTCTTCAAGGTATTTTTTATCAGTGCAAGAGTTTACCTTTTTATTCAAATATTTTCTTGTTTGATGCTTATGGAGAATATCAGAGGGCTTTTTCTAGGATCCATGAGGTTAATGATAATATTAATTATAAAGTTTATACTACTGATTTAACTAGTAATGAATTTCAAATTTTGCAAATGCCTTTTTGGCTTTTGGGACTTGATGATTTATGCTTACTTATGAATGTTACTTCTAAGGAGCAAATTCCTTTTATTGAGAAAGCTTTGAAATTAGTTAGTTATTTTTCTAGGAATGAAGATGAAGTTATTAATCAAAAAAATGATATTATTGCTAGGTGTCTTTTGGATGTTTTGTTTTCTGGAAAAACGCCTAGTATGATTAGGAATAAGTTTATTTCTATTTTAACTAAGTTTAATACGAAGAATCTTAATTTAGATGTTAGTCTTGTTAAGGGAGGATGGACGCGTTCTATTAGGCAGTGTTTATTTGTGGAAGCTGGCGGTGAATTTTCTGATGTTGAGGTTGTTATTGAGTATTTAGAAAGTTTATGTCTTGATAATTTTGAACTGGCTATGCCTAATGGGGAGTTTATGTATAATATGAGAGATTTTAGTATTGCTCTTGATTTTGCTCTTATATCTGAGGGGGCTCTTAATAGTGATTCGGCTTTTGAGTTATCAAATGTACTTAAGGTAAGATTTAATAGCTTAATGAATAGTAATTATGCTAGATATTTTGAATATAATGAGTATATTAATAGAGAGGGATATATTAATTATCTACTTACTTGTTCTAATGGTAGAAAGGCTCAAATTGTTAATTTTAATATTAATTATGTTGATGATAGATTTGCTAAGACGCTTGTTAAGATTTATTCTAAATTACTTTTTGATTATTTGGTTTCTTTGAATCAGAGAGGATCTATTCCTTTCCATATTGTATTGGAAGAGGCTCATAGATATGTCCAAAATGATAGTGATGCTGAGATTCTTGGTTATAATATTTTTGAGAGAATTACTAAAGAGGGTAGAAAATATGGTTTGTTTTTAGGTATTGTTTCTCAAAGGCCATCTGAGCTTTCTGAGACTACTATTTCACAGTGTAGTAATTTTCTTCTATTTAAGATGTTTCATCCTAGGGATCTGCAGTTTATTAGAGATATTATTTCTAGTGCTGATATTACTTTGACTAATAAGATTAAAACATTGCATCCGGGAACTTGTATTATGTTTGGTACGGCTTTTAAAATGCCTACGATTGCTATTCTTGATAAACCTAATCCAGAACCTCTTAGTCAAACTTGTGATATTAATCAGACTTGGTATATTCATAATTGATATATTAAAAGATAATTCGAATAGTGAATTATCTTTTTACTTTCTTTTTATACTATTTATCTTTTAATATTTCTTTTAGATATTGTCCTGTATAGGATTTTGGATTTTCTGCTACTTCTTCAGGTGTTCCTGTTGCTATTATTGTACCACCTTTTTCTCCACCTTCTGGGCCTAGATCAATTATATAGTCTGCTACTTTGATTACATCTAGATTGTGTTCTATTATTATTACTGTATCTCCATTATCTACTATTCTTTCTAGGATTGCAAGTAATTTTTTGATATCTGCTGAATGTAGCCCTGTTGTTGGTTCATCTAAGATAAATACTGTTTTCCCAGTTGGCTTTTTTTGAAGTTCTTTGGCTAATTTTACACGAGCGGCCTCTCCTCCTGATAGGGTTGGTGCACTTTGTCCTAATTTTATATATCCTAAGCCTACTTCATTTAATACTTTTAATTTATTTAGAACTTTAGGATGATTTTCAAAAAATGTTTGGGCTTCTTCTACTCGCATATTTAAAACATCACAAATATTTTTTTCTTTATATTTTATTTCTAATGTTTCTGTATTATATCTTGTACCGTTACATACTTCACATGGAATATATACATCTGGTAAGAAGTGCATTTCTATTTTTTTTACTCCGTCGCCCCAACAGGCTTCACACCTTCCTCCTTTTACATTGAAACTAAATCTTCCTTTATCATATCCTCTTATTTTGGCTTCTTTGGTTTCTGCGAAAATGTCTCTTATGTCATCAAAGACTCCTGTATATGTTGCTGGATTACTTCTTGGTGTTCTTCCTATTGGTGTTTGAGATATTTGTACTACTTTATCTATATTTTCTAGACCTTTTATTTCTTTATGTTTTCCGGGTTTTAATTTTGAACCATAAATATTTTGGGCTAAAGATTTATATAGTATTTCATTAATTAGGCTTGATTTACCTGATCCTGAGACTCCTGTTACTAGGGTCATTGTTCCTAATGGTATTTTTACATTAATATTTTTTAAGTTATTGGCTTTTGCTCCTTTTATTTCAAGATACTTTTTATTTCCTTTTCTTCTTGTTGTTGGTATTTCTATTTTTTCTATCTTTTTTAGGTATCTTCCTGTTATGCTTTTTTCTTCTTCCATTACTTCTTTTGGCGTACCTGCGGCGACTAGATAGCCACCATGTTCTCCTGCTCCCGGTCCTATGTCTATTAGATAGTCTGCATTTAACATGGTATCTGTATCGTGTTCTACTACTATTAAGGAATTCCCTAAATCTCGCATTTCTAATAATGAATTTATTAGTTTTTGATTATCTCTTTGGTGTAAACCTATACTTGGTTCATCTAAAACATAGAGTACTCCTGTTAATCTAGAACCTATTTGTGTTGCTAATCTTATTCTTTGACTTTCTCCTCCTGATAGTGTTGAGGCTTCTCTTGCTAATGTTAAGTATGATAGACCAACATTTTTTAAAAAGCTTAATCTTGAATCTATTTCTTTTATTATTGTTTCTGATATTTCTTTTTGCTCTTTGGTTAGTTTTAGATTCGTTATAAACTCTTTTAATTCTTCTATTGACATGGATGTTACTTCATATATATTTTTTTTGTTTATTAGTACATTTAGTACTGATGGTTTTAATCTTGATCCATGACATGTTGGGCATTCTAATTCAGTCATATAGCCTTCTATCCATTCTCTTATCCATGTACTTTTGGTTTCTATATATCTTCTTTCTAAATTTGTTACTATTCCTTCATAATAATTTGTTGTCTTTCTAGTATTACCATTTTTAGCTTTATAATTGAATGTTAATGCTTCTTTTGTTCCGTATAGTATTATGTCTAATTCTTCTTTTGTTAGTTCTTTTACTGGTTTTGTTAGATCGATGTTATAGTGTTCTGCTACTGTGGTTAATTCTGTATACATTATACTTGATTCTTCATCTAAGTTTATTGGTTTTATTGCTCCATCTATTATGGATATTTCTTTATTTGGTATTACTAAATCTATATCTATTTTATATTTTATTCCTAGTCCTTTGCAATCTTCACAGGAACCATATGGAGCATTAAATGAGAATATACGAGGTTCTAATTCTTCTAATGAATAATCACAGTATGGACAAGCATAGTCTTCGCTCATTACTATTCTTTCTTTTCCTATTACATCTATTATTACTTTTCCTTTACTTAATTTACTAGATGTTTCTAGTGATGAGTATAGTCTACTTCTTATTCCGTCTTTTATTATTAATCTATCTATTACTACTGATATGTTGTGCTTTTTGTTTTTTTCTAGTTCTATATCTAATAGTAATTCTTTTACTTCTCCATCTATTTCTGCTCTTACATATCCTTCTTTTCTTAGTTTTTCTAATAGTTCTTTATGGGTTCCTTTTTCTCCTTTTATAACAGGAGACATTATTACTATTTTTGTTTCTGCTTCTAATTCAAGAATTTTGTTTGTCATTTCTTCGATTGATTGAGAAGATATTGGTATATGATGATTTGGACAGTGTGGAATACCAATTCTAGCATATAATAACCTTAAGTAGTCATATATTTCTGTGATAGTTCCTACTGTACTTCTGGGATTTTTATTAGTGGTCTTTTGATCTATTGATATACTGGGAGATAATCCTTCGATTACATCTACATCTGGTTTAGCTGAAGATCCTAAGAATTGTCTAGCATAGGCTGATAGGCTTTCTACATATCTTCTTTGCCCCTCAGCATATATTGTATCAAAGGCTAAGGATGATTTCCCTGAACCTGAGACTCCTGTTACTACCACTAACTGGTTTTTGGGTATTTCTATATTTATGTTTTTTAAATTATTTTCTCTTGCTCCTTTTATTATTATTTTATCCATGTTAATTCTCTCTTTCTTTTTTCTCTTGATATTATATCATATTTTTTATATTGTGAACATAGAAAAAAATGCTAATTTTAGCACTTTATTTTAATTTAGATTTAATTCTCCGGGGGATACTACTTTAGCTCCTGATGAAGCCCATGGATTATTTAATTTTTTTTCTAATACTTTTGTTGTTTCTAATGGGGTATTTAATTCATATGATGGACTAGTACTTTTTATTGCTTCTGATTCTTCATCTTCAGGTACTTCTATTTTTAATTTTTCTTTATCTCTTGGATGGGCTTGTCTATCCATTTCTACTAAGTTTTTATACTCCTGAGAATATATACTAGGGGTTTCTATTTTTATTTCTTCTACTTTAGGAGGTACTGATTCTTCTACTATTATACTAGGTATAGTCTCTGGTATATGCTGATTGTTTGTTTGATTTAATAGATTATTTACTGAAGATTTTAGTTCTTCCTTTGATTTTGAATTTATTACTATATTTATTATTTTTATTTTTTTATCCGCGGTTAATATTTCATTCATTTTTTTCCTCCTACTTATTTTTAGTATATATTATAAATTATTAAAAGTAAATATTCTTTTTATTTTTATTATTCATTTGACATTATTTTTGATACTTTTCTTTTTATTCTATCTATTATATTATATACTCTTTTTAATTTTTTATCAGTTATTTCTGATATTTCTCTTGTTTTATAGTTTTGCTCTTTTAAGTTAAATATTAGTTCTTCTTCCCATGTTAAAATACTTAATATTTTTTCTTTTAATTCTATATATTCTAATTCTTCATAGAGTATTTTTTCTGGATTATATTTCATACTTCCTTTTTCTTTTGGAGTTTTATCTAGGGCTTCTATTGATATGGTTATTTTTTTATTTTCTTTACTTGCTTTTTTATTATAATTCTTTATTGTATTTTCGATACATTTACTTAAATATGAGATATATGGGGCTTTATCTATATAAGTTTCTACTGAATTATATAGTGATAGTTTTACTTCATTTATATAGTCTTCTTTATTATTGGGATTGCTATATCTATTTACTTCTTTATTAATAAGTTTTTGATATTTTTTATAAATTAATTCTTTTATATCTTCACTTTCTTTAGCTAAATATATTAATTCATAATCATTATCCATACTTATAGCCCCCTTGATCTATTGATTTCAGATAAAAATATTCCACAAGCTACTGAGGCATTTAAACTATTTATTGTTCCTTTCATTGGTATTTTTGCTAGGTAATCACAATTTTCTCCTACTAATTTGCTTATTCCTTTTCCTTCGTTTCCTATTACTAGAGCTGTACTCATTTTGTAATCTATATTGGTATATTCTATTCCGTCCATGTCTGTTCCTACTATCCAGTATCCTTGTTTCTTTAGCTTTTCAATGGTAGTATTTAGATTGGTTACGGTGATTATCTTTATTTTTTCGATTGCTCCTACTGAAGTTTTTACTACTACTGGAGTTATTCCTACTGCTCTATTATTTGGGATAATAATGGCATCTACTCCAAAGGCTTCGCATGATCTTATTATTGCTCCAAAGTTATGGGGATCTTCTATATGATCTAATATTACTATTAGTGGATACATACTTTTTATATTTGGTAATACTTCTTCTAAGGTATATGTTTTGGGATCCTCTACTTCAAGAATTATTCCTTGATGTAATCCTTTACACATCTTATCTAATCTTTTATTATCTAGTATAATGGGATTTATTTTTCTTGTATTTATTAGTTCTAGTATTTCTTTATCTTTAAATTTTTCACTTAAGTATATTTTATTTATTTTTTCTTTTGTTAGTAATTTTTCTTTTGCTACATTTTTTCCGTATATTTGCATTACTCTACCTCTATTCTATTTAATATTTCTTTTAATCTTTCTTTATCTCTTAGATATAGTTCTCCTAATAAAGCTTCAAATCCTGTTGATAATTTGTATGTTATGATATCAGTGTTTTTGGGATGATTTTCTTTTTTATTATTTCTTCCTCTTTTTACGATATCTAATTCTTTTTCTGTTAGTATATTGTCTTCGATTAATTTATTTAATATTGCTACTTCTCCTTTAGCAGATACATATTTGATAGAAGTATCTTGTAATTTATTAGCATTATTTATACCTTTTTTTAGTAATTCTTCCCTAATATATAGTGCTAATACAGCATCTCCTAATAAGGCTAATACTTGAATATTTATTGTATTAGTATTTACTTCTTTCACATTATTCACATCCTTTAAAAATATTTAGCTGTTTATATAATTTAATGACACATATAGTTTATCATATATGTGTCATTTTGTCCATCATTATAAATTATTTTTTTATATGCTTTTAGACTGCTATTTGGAATGGATTGGTTAATGTACCTATCCCTACATCACTTATTTGAATATCAGTTTTTAGATAAAGAGTAGGTCTTACATTTTGTTCATTTCGTGCCCAGCTACTGTTTTGTGTATTTCCATAATAATATACTGAGCCACTTGAATAAATGTTATATACATCTCTAGCATAATCCGAACTAGGAGTTAATAGCCATTGTATGGCACCGCTATTAAACATCCAGTTGTTCCCTGTACATGTACTATTATCATAATTCCATAATGTTTGCTTACACTGGCTTAAGTCTGAAGCATATCCATAATCACTAGGATACGGAAGTGCTACTTTTCCTGTCCAACTAGTTGGTCTTCCTGAGTAAATACTTCCTGTTGTTCTTTCAATATTATACATTTGATTTATATATATGCTACTATCATTGTATCCTAATAGCGAATATGTTACTTCTTTTATCATTTCTCTTGTTGTACTATTTTTTAAACCTGTAGTTCCTGCATCACATGTTCTTGTTGCATTTGTGGAGGTCCCTGAATAGCAGGTACCATTTGTGCGATTCCAATATAGACTGCCTCCAGTTTCATTACTATAACCATCATTTAGCATTTTCATAAGTCTTGATGTTGTCCAATTATTTTCTCCATAATCTGATTTATTATCCCAAGAGTAATTACCTATAGAACTGCCTCTCATTATTTTTACTTTACCATCAAAAACTCCTATTATTCTCCATTTCTCACAAGTATCTGATGTTTGATTAGTGTAGTCATCACAATTAAAATAGATATAGTTATTGGGAGTTAATCCATAATATCTTATATTGCCAGAATCAGCATTGATACTAGAACTACCTAGTCTATCATTCATTAAGTTTACTGAAGAAGCTAAGTTATAAGTAATATTGTTTACTGTAGTTGTACTCTTACTACTAGTAGTATATAAGTTAGTTATATATTCTGCTAGATTAGTAGTATTTATTACATTTAGTTCGTTATTTATAAAAATATTCATATCAGTAGACATACTACTAGATATTACTCCTACTGTTAGTGTT
>CAYYXX010000014.1:0-20535 GCA_964475905.1 uncultured Clostridium sp.
GATTCATAACAGAACCACGAACAGTAGGTCTAAATCCTTTATGTCTAATTCTACCAGCTTTACCAATCTTAACAAGTGAATAATCTTCATTTCCTACTGTACCAATAGTAGCTCTACAAGTACCTAATATTTTTCTTGTCTCACCACTACTTAATCTAATTAAAACATATTTATCTTCTCTACCAAGAATTTGAGCAGAAGCACCTGCACTTCTAGCTAAACTAGCTCCTTTACCAGGTCTAAGCTCTATATTATGAATAACCGTACCAACTGGAATATTCATAATAGGCATAGCATTACCTACTTTAATATCAACATTCTCTCCAGACTCTACTATAGTCCCTACTTTTAACCCCTTAGGAGCAATAATATAAGATTTTTCACCATCTTTATACTTAAGTAAAGCTATATTAGCACTTCTATTAGGATCATACTCAATAGAAGCCACAGTAGCAGATATACCATCTTTTCTTCTCTTAAAATCAATTAACCTATATTTCCTTTTAACTCCGCCACCTCTATGTCTAACAGTAATCTTACCCTGATTATTTCTACCAGTAGTTTTCTTCTTAGTAACTGTTAAACTCTTTTCTGGAGTACTCTTAGTAATCTCATCACTAGTAAGTACTGATCTACCTCTAGTACCAGGTGTCATTGGTTTATAAACTCTTATAGCCATTATATTTCCTCCTTACTAGTCGAAACTAATAGTTTCGCCTTTCTTCAAAGTAACTATTGCTTTCTTATATTTATTAGTCATACCAGTATACTTACCAACTCTCTTTTTCTTAGGATGAGAATTAATAATATTTACTTTCTCAACTTTAACATTAAAATTCTTTTCAATAGCTTGCTTAATTTCCGTTTTATTAGCATCTCCTGCTACCTTAAAAGCATACGTACCCAAAGCTTCCATACCAGCAGTTTTCTCAGTAATAACTGGTGCTAAAATTATATCTAAATATCTATCCATTATTTAAGCACCTCCTCTAAACAAGTCAAAGCCTCTTCTTCAATAAGTAAATTATCTGAAGAAATCAAATCAAAAGTATTAACCTCATTAGGAAGTACAATCTTAACATTAGCTAAATTCCTAGCAGATAAACAAACATTATCTGTAAGCTCCTTAACACAAATTAATACCTTATTATTAGTAAGACCTAGATCTTCTAATAACCTTACCATCTCTTTAGTCTTATTAGTTTCAAATTCAATAGTAGACACTACTACTAATTCCTTATCTAATACCTTATAAGATAATGCACTCTTAAGTGCCAATCTCTTTTCCTTCTTATTCATTTTCTTAGAATAATCTCTTGGTACCGGTCCAAATACAATACCACCATGTCTATAATGTGGAGCCCTAATACTACCTTGTCTTGCATTACCAGTTCCCTTTTGTCTGTATGGTTTTCTACCACCACCAGCTACTTCACTTCTAGTTTTAACTTTAGCAGTACCCTGTCTAGCACCTGCCATAGCACAAACAACAGCATCCTTAATAACTGCATCATTTGGCTTAATATTAAATATGTTATCTTCTAATTTTATATCCTTAACCTTTTCGCCTTTTAAGCTTAAAACATCTATTTTCTTAGACATAATTTCCTCCTTTATCATCACAATTAGTTTACATATATATTATAACTATTCTACAACTTCTTGTGATGTCTCATTGCCTGCAAGTTCTTCATTAATAACATCCATAGTCTCTTCAGCTATTTCCTCTGAAGAAACACCATCTTCATATACTATTAATTCTACTGGATCTTTTACTTTATCCCCAGTCTTAACAGAAGTTCTAACAAGTACTAAAGAGTTTTTAGGTCCAGGAACACTTCCTTTAATTAAGATAACATTATTTTCTAGGTCTACACTAATAACTTCAAGATTTTGAATAGTTACTTGCTCATGACCCATATGTCCAGGTAATTTCTTTCCCGGTAAAACTCTCATTGGTAACAAAGTACCCATTGAACCTACACCTCTATGATATTGTGAACCATGACTCATAGGTCCTCTATGTTGATTGTGTCTTTTAATAACACCTTGGAAACCTTTACCTTTAGAAGTACCAGTTACATCAACCATTTCTCCTTTAGTAAAAGTATCAGCTTTAAGTACATCACCTAAAGCATATTCGCTAACACTAGCACCTCTAATTTCTTTTAAGAAGCGCTTAGGGGTAGCATTCGCTTTTTTAAGATGACCAATTTCAGGTTTATTACTTCTAGATTCTTTCTTATCAACAGTAGCAAGTTGAATAGCATCATATCCATCAGTCTCTTTAGTCTTAATCTGAGATACAACATTATCTTCAACTTCAATAACAGTAACAGGAATAAGCTTACCATCAGTAGTAAATACTTCAGTCATCCCTTTTTTTCTTCCTAAGATTCCTTTCATTTCTTCCTCCTATAATTATTTTTTAATTTTTATATCAACACCACTAGGTAAGTCTAAATGAGCAAGTGCATCAATAGTCTCTTTACTAGGGTTTGTGATATCAATAAGTCTTTTGTGAGTTCTCTTCTCAAATTGCTCTCTAGAATCCTTATACTTATGTACCGCTCTTAAAATTGTAATTTTCTCAATCTCCGTAGGTAATGGTACAGGTCCAGATACTTCGCCACCAGTTCTTTTAACAGTAGCCACTATTTTAGCAGCAGCACTGTCTAGCACTCTGTGATCATAAGCCTTAAGTTTAATTCTCACTTTCTCCTTTGCCATATCAGTTGTCCTCCTCTCGCCTATATCTTGGTATAGACATAGCTCCGAACGAATTACCTGATACCCTTTATTTTATTTGACAACTTAACCGGGTGTATCAGCAACTTCGCACATCTAAGCCAGCCACACTTCTACAATTATACCCTATAATTATATTAAAATCAAGCAAAAAAATAACTTTTTCCCCTCTTTTTTTCACATTTATTAAATATACCACCATTTTTTCTTCTATATACCATTATAGAGCACTCTCAAAAAGTGCTCTATTCCCTTTATTTAATATACTTATAACCATTATACATAAACATATTTCTACTAAAAATAATTCTATTTTGAATAATACTATTAATATTATTCACATACTCCATATCCATATCCCCAGTATATTTATTAGTCAAACTATTATACCTACCCCTATCAGTAATCCAAGATAAATTATCAATAATAACCATTCCCTCTGTATTAGAAAGCAAATCATTACCCGCAAACAACCTAGAATCATAATCAATATTAAATAAATTATATACCGTAGGAAGAACATCAATAGGCATACCAACCTTATCAACATTAACATTCTTCATACTACTATTATAAATAATCAAAGAATTATGATTAATCTCAAAAACACTATCTCTTTTATAACTAGACAATTCATTAATCTCCTCAAGAGAAAGCCCATAAGGATAATGATCCGCCAAAAGCACAATAACCGTATTAGAAAGCTTACCATGCTGCTCAAGCTTATCAATCAACAACTCAAGAGCCCTATCAAGCTCAATTTGCGTAGCCAAATAAGACTTAGCCTTATCACTATAATCCAAATCTTTAACCAAACTCCAATTCTTATTAACAATACTATTATCACTTCTATTATAATCCAAATGACCAGATACCGTCATATAATAAGTCAAAAAAGGCTCATCACTATCAATATAATCATCAATACTAGCATTAATCATCTCAATATCACTTTCAGGCCACATATCACAATTAATATTAAGCCCCATATTACAAGCCCTAAAATTATCAAATCCAAGAGCTTTAAGATACTTATATCTATCCTGAAAATAACCATTATGAGCATGATAAGCATAAGTATTATACCCCTTATCCTTAAACACCTTAGCAATACCATAAGGAAACTCATTCTCCCCACTTCTCCATATCTTAAGTGTATTATAATTAGGATACAACCCCGTAAGAGATTGCGACTCTCCCCCAATAGTACTAAGATAATAAGGAACATAAAAATTATCAAAAATAAACCCATTATTAGTAAGCTTATATAAAGTAGGAGTCATATCTTCACTAATAGCAATCTCACTAAAAGACTCTGCTACTACAAATATCAAATTCATATTCTCAAATAACCCAGTATACTTATTTTTATCCGTACCAAGATTACTCTCAATATATCTCTTAACCTCATAATTAAGATTACTATCAGACAAATCTAAATCAAGCTTATTCTTTTCATATACAAATAAATCATCAGAATCAACATTCTCCTCATAATTAACCTCAATAATCTTATCATCAAAACCAAAAACAGTCCTATATAAATCTATCCCCGTACTAGATAATACTCCCATCTTCTGAATACTAAGAGGAATATTATCAATATTATAATACAAATCATATAAAGAAATATTCTCACTATCCCTAGTAGACCCAATAAAAAGTCTATAAAAGCAAAAAGACAAACCAATCAAAATAACATATACAAATAAATGCCTCCTACTAGTAATAGAAAAATCAATTCTTTTCCTAAATATAATAAAAATAATAAAAGGTATAAAAAGAAGTACTATATAAGGAATATTAGAAACAATAACTTTCAAAGTCTCCCCAGCAAACCCAGTTACAACCTGATCAGAAAGCTTAAAACAAGAAAGAGAAAAAAACGCCTGAAAAAAAGATTTAAACACCGTCTCTAAAGCAAACCAAAAACAAAAAACAAAACAAATAATATAAGCAAAAATCCTATTTATTCTTTCACTACCAATAGTCATTAAAAAAGTCAAAACAAAAGAAGAAAATAAAGAATAAATAAGTATACTAAAAACTTCCAACTTAGTATAAATATCAAAAGACAATAAAGCAAAAACAGCTTCAAAAAAAATAATCACAATAAAATTAACTAAATTAATCTTAAATATTTTCTTCATATAATTCTCCTTATATATTATTATTTATTCTTATAATTACTATAAAATTCTTCTTTAAACTCCAAAAACCTATCTTCCTTAATAGAAGCCCTAATATCCTCCATAATCCTAATCAAAAACCTCAAATTATGAATAGACAAAAGCCTCTGCCCCAAAGTCTCATTAGCCACTAATAAATGCCTAATATAAGCCTTAGAATAATTAGTACAACACTTACAATCACAAAAAGCATCAACCGGAGTAAAATCCTCTTTATATTTAGCATTTCGCAAATTAATTTTACCATACTTAGTAAAAGCATGACCATGCCTAGCAAGACGCGTAGGAAGAACACAATCAAACATATCTACTCCTCTTTCAACACCCTCAAACAAATCAGTAGGCTCTCCTACTCCCATCAAATACCTAGGTTTATCACAAGGCAAATACTTAATACCATACTCAATCATCTTATACATAGTAGGCTTATCCTCTCCTACTGAAGTACCACCAATAGAATAACCATCAAAATCAAGCTTAACAGTCTCTTTACAAGAATACTCCCTTAGATCTTCAAATTCACCACCCTGAACAATCCCAAACAAACTCTGATTAGGATTATTAAAAACAGCTTTCCCCCTCTTAGCCCATCTAATAGTCCTCTCAACACTATTCTTCATATATTCATAACTAACAGGATAAGGTGGACACTCATCAAAACTCATAGCAATATCACTATCTAACTTATTCTGAATTTCAATACTCTTTTCAGGAGTCAAAAATAACCTTTCCCCATTAATATGACTCTTAAAAACAACCCCCTCTTCACTTATATCCTTAGGACTAGCCAAACTAAATACCTGAAAACCACCACAATCAGTAAGTATTGGTCCATCATAATTCATAAATTTATGAAGTCCACCAGCCTTAGAAACAATATCCTCTCCAGGTCTAAGCCATAAATGATAAGTATTAGATAAAATAACCCCAGCACCTATATCCTTTATCTCCTCCGGATCTAAAGTCTTCACCGTAGCTTGTGTCCCAACAGGCATAAACATAGGAGTCTCAAATACCCCATAATTAGTCTCTAAAGTACCATACCTAGCATTAGTATCTTTATCCTTATGTAACAACGTATATCTAATTTTCATTCTACATCCCCATTTCCTAGTTAATTATATCAAAATAATATTTCAAAGTAAAGAAAAAGATCCTCCTAAGAGCATCTTAACTATTTTCGAACCTTAATCTTAGCATTACTATCACTACTAAGCATCATTTCATAATCACCATAAATATTTAACTTATGTTCTAAACCATATCTATTAATAATAGAACGATATTGATTAAGCAAAACAAGCTTAAGAGAAGAAGACGCAATCCTCTTATCCATTTTCTCATCAGTAGTAACAATAATTTGTGAAGGAATAACAACCTCCTGCCCATCAAAGAAATCACTCGGATTAACAGGAGCCATCAAAGATTCAACAACATACTTAACATCAGAATCATGTGTTCTCCAATCAGGTAAAATCCCCATCATAAAATATGGACAAACCATTTCATTACTCTGAACATATAAAAGCTTTTCACTATTACCAGAAAAAGAATTCCCACTCTTCTCAGCATATAGATTCTTATCAAAATTAATAACACCAAAATTAAATCTACTAAAATCAGATAACCTATCAAATATAGAACACTTAACCATAATACGATAATAATTAAATATCTTACCACCAGCCTTATAATCATATTCCATAACATCATCAATATTCTCTAATAATTTTTCAAGTAAAGTATACGACTGAAAATTCCCATTCATCCCCAATACACTAGATCTAAAATCACTAAAATAATCAGAAGATAAATTCTTATAATCAACACCAAACATATGACATAAATTCTTTTCTAATATTTCAAACAAAATCTGTTCTCCATTAGATAAAATAATATCATACTCTTTACCCAAATAAAAATTCTTATAATCCTCAAAAGACTGCTTAAGAAGCAAAATTGCATGATAAGCATACTCAGTACCCGGATAAGGTACTTTACTTGCCCAACCACTTACATAACTAAGTTCTTTCTTAGAAATCATACTATCCCCCTCCAACAGTTACATATTATAACACAATCATATGTTCTTGTCAAATTAACCTATCAAACCACTATTCATGTATCTTTTTCATAAGTAAAGAAACATCCCTAATCAATACATTAGAAGTATCCAAATCCCCAGATACACTAGCCATAACCTCTAATATAGTATCCTCTTCAAAACGAAACAAAATAGACTTAGAAAAATACATCTCACTAATAGAACCCGTTAATAACTCAAAAGTCAAGTCCTTAATAGCAGAAGTCCCACTATCAACTAAATAAAAAACACCACCATGCGTATCATCTACACCCGTTATCATACCAGATAAACTAATCTCATAAATACCAGATACAACTTCAACCTCAGTATCATTAGGTACTAAAAAATATTCAGAAGGATTAGGAACAATCCACGAATCCCCAAGAGTCATTTCCCCATTAGAATTCTTATCAATATAATCAGTAAAAAACACCCCATCTGTATTTCCAATAGAAGCTTCTCCTCTCTCCCCCTGCGGGCCCACATCACCCTTATCACCCTTGTCTCCCTTAGGTCCAATAGGTCCCGTAGGCCCAGTCATCCCAATTATAACTCTATTACAAGTACAATTATTATAAGGATTTAACATAATATCCCTCCCATAATAGTTTATGATAAAAACTTAAATATGAAAGTATTTTTATCCAAAAAAAAGATGCTCTTTAAGCATCTTTTTAATAATTACTCAATAATTTCAGTAACTGAACCAGCACCAACAGTGTGTCCACCCTCTCTAATAGAGAACTTAGTACCATTTTCTACTGCTATTGGAGCAATAAGCTCAACAGTCATAGTAACATTATCTCCAGGCATAACCATTTCAGTTCCCTCAGGTAATGTAACTACACCAGTAACATCAGTAGTTCTAAAATAGAATTGAGGTCTATAGTTTGTAAAGAATGGCGTATGTCTTCCACCTTCTTCTTTAGAAAGAACATATACTTGTGCTTTAAATTTCTTATGTGGATGAACTGTTCCCGGTTTAGCAAGAACTTGTCCTCTTTCAACTTCGCTTCTATCAATACCTCTTAATAATACACCAGCATTATCTCCAGCTTCAGCATAATCTAATTGTTTTCTAAACATTTCAATACCAGTAACAACTGTAGACTTAGTATCCTTTAAACCAACAATTTCTACTGTATCATTAAGTTTTAATTGTCCTCTTTCAACTCTACCAGTAACAACTGTTCCTCTACCAGTAATAGTAAATACATCCTCAATTGACATTAAGAATGGCTTATCATTATCTCTCTCTGGAGTAGGAATCCACTCATCAACAGCATCCATAAGTTTTTCAACTGCTTCAACATATTTAGCTTCTCCCTCAAGAGCCTTAAGAGCAGAACCTCTGATAATAGGAGTATTATCTCCATCAAAACCATATTCAGTAAGTAATTCTCTTACTTCCATTTCTACTAAGTCTAATAATTCTTCATCATCAACCATATCACACTTATTTAAGAATACAACCATTCTAGGTACACCAACTTGTCTAGCAAGTAAGATGTGCTCTCTAGTTTGAGCCATAGGACCATCAGTTGCAGCAATAACAAGAATTGCACCATCCATTTGAGCAGCACCAGTAATCATATTTTTAACATAGTCTGCGTGTCCAGGACAGTCAACATGAGCATAATGTCTCTTTTCAGTTTGGTATTCAACATGTGAAGTGTTAATTGTAATACCTCTTTCTCTTTCTTCTGGAGCTTTATCAATATTTGAATAATCCATAAATTCAGCTCCACCTTTAGCAGCTAAAACTTTTGTAATAGCGGCAGTTAATGTTGTTTTACCATGGTCAACATGGCCAATTGTACCAATGTTAACATGTGGTTTTGAACGATCAAATTTTTCTTTTGCCATAATAATTTCCTCTCTTTCTTTAATATTACAATATATATTTTATCATATTATTGTATTTTTTCAAGTGTTTTTACTAATTTCCACCATTTTTTTTAATGATTTCATCAGCAATAGATTTAGGAACTTCCTCATAATGATCAAGCTCCATAACATAGTTACCTCTACCCTGAGTAGAACTTCTTAAACTAGTAGCATAACCAAACATCTCTGCAAGTGGAACCATTGCAGTAAAGGCAATAGCATTTCCTCTAGATTCTTGTCCTTGAGGTTTACCACGTCTAGCAGTTAAATCTCCAATTACTGCACCAGTATATTCATCAGGAGCAATAACAACTACTTTCATAATTGGCTCAAGTAGTACTGGCTTACATTTATTCTTAGCTTCTTTTAACGCAAGAGAAGCCGCTATCTTAAATGCCATTTCAGATGAGTCAACATCATGATAAGAACCATCATATAAAGTAGCCTTAACATCTACCATAGGATATCCAGCTAAAATACCCGTTTGCATAGCATCCTGAAGGCCCTTATCAATAACAGATATATATTCTCTAGGAACTACACCACCAACGATATTATCAACAAATTCATATCCCTTTTCAGGATTAGGTTCAAAACGAACCCATACATGTCCATACTGTCCACGACCACCAGATTGTTTAATATGTTTACCCTCACACTCACCCATTTGCGTAATAGTCTCTCTATAAGCAACCATTGGAGCTCCAACAGTAGCCTCAACATTAAACTCTCTTCTCATTCTATCTACAATGATATCAAGGTGTAACTCACCCATACCAGAAATAGTTGTTTGACCAGTTTCCGGATCCGTGTGCATTCTAAATGTAGGATCCTCTTCAGCAAGTTTCTGAAGAGCAATACCCATCTTCTCCTGATCAGCCTTAGTCTTAGGTTCTACTGCCTGTGTAATAACTGGTTCTGGAAATTCCATACCTTTCATTATAACAGGTTTCTTCTCATCACATAAAGTATCCGCTGTAGTAGTATTCTTAAGACCAACAGCAGCCCCTATCTCACCAGCATATATCTCAGGTATCTCTTCCCTATGATTAGCGTGCATAAGTAAAATTCTACCAATTCTTTCTTTAACATCCTTAGTAGAGTTAAGTACATAAGAACCACTCTTCAAACTACCAGAATATACCCTAAAGAAAGTAAGTCTTCCTACAAAAGGATCAGTAGCAATCTTAAATGCTAAAGCAGTAAAAGGTTCCGAATCAGAAGGATGTCTAAGTACAACATTACCCTTAGGATCAGTACACTCAATAGCCTCAATATCCGTAGGAGCAGGTAAATAATCCACTACCGCATCAAGAAGTAATTTAATACCCTTATTACCCAAAGCAGTTCCACACATTACAGGGAAAAATTCTGCCTTTAATACTCCTTTCCTAATAGCTCTCTTAAGTTCTTCAGAACTAATCTCTTCACCATCTAAGTATTTTACCATTAATTCTTCATCAAAATCAGCAGCAGCCTCAATCAATATATTTCTATATTCCACAGCCTTATCCATCATATCAGCAGGAATCTCAATCTCTGTATAATTCTCTTCTATCTTACCATCAAAATGATAAGCTTTCATAGTAACAAGATCAATTACCCCATCAAAATCAGCCTCTGCTCCAATAGGAAGTTCCATAGCAGCAGAATTTGCTCCCAATCTATCTTTTATTGTACCTAAACTAAAATAGAAATCTGCTCCCATTTTATCCATTTTATTAGCAAATATAATTCTAGGTACACCATATTCATTTGCTTGTCTCCATACTGTTTCACTTTGTGGTTCTACACCAGCTTGAGCATCAATAAGTAAAACAGCACCATCAAGTACTCTAAGACTTCTCTGAACTTCAATAGTAAAGTCAACATGTCCCGGAGTATCTATTATATTAAATCTATAGCCTTTCCAAAATGCTGTAGTAGCGGCACTAGTAATAGTAATACCTCTTTCTTGCTCTTGTTCCATCCAATCCATCTGTGATGCACCATCATGAGTTTCCCCAATCTTATGTATCTTATGAGTATGGAATAAAATTCTTTCAGTACAAGTAGTCTTACCAGCATCAATATGAGCCATAATTCCAATATTTCTTGTATGTTCTAAGCTTATTTCACGAGCCATAATAATTTTCCTTTCTAATTTTATTCTCTATTTAATTACCATCTATAATGAGCAAATGCCTTATTAGCTTCTGCCATCTTATGAGTATCATCTTTCTTCTTAACAGATGCCCCACTACCATTAGAAGCATCAATAATCTCATTAGCAAGATTCTCCGCCATAGAATGACCATTTCTAAGTCTAGCATATTGTGCAAGCCATCTAAAAGCTAAAGCTTGTGCTCTATCTGGTTTAACTTCAACTGGAACTTGATAATTAGCTCCTCCTACTCTTCTAGACTTAACTTCAAGAGCAGGCTTAATATTATTCATAGCTTTCTCAAAAACTACCATAGCATCTTCACCAGTTTTTTCCTTAACTATATCAAAAGCTTCATATATAATCTTTTGAGCAGTACCCTTTTTACCATCTTTCATAATATGATTAACAAGTTTAGTAACTACTTTAGAATTATATATAGGATCTGCAAGTACATCCCTTTTAGTTGCTCTTCTCTTTCTCATAGTTTAATATCCTCCTTCCATATATTAATTATTTCTTTTCTTTTTTAGCACCATATTTACTTCTACCTTGTTTACGGTTTTGAACTCCAGCAGTATCTAAAGTACCTCTGATGATATGATATCTAACACCAATTAGGTCTTTTACTCTACCACCTCTAATTAATACAACACTATGTTCTTGTAAATTATGTCCAATACCCGGAATATAACAAGTAACTTCCATACCATTAGAAAGTCTTACTCTCGCATACTTTCTCAAAGCAGAGTTAGGCTTTTTAGGTGTAGTAGTACCAACCCTTGTACATACTCCTCTCTTTTGAGGTGATACCTGTACAGTTTGTTTCTTTTGAATACTATTCTTTCCTACTAATAATACTGGAGATTTACTCTTTCTTATTTTCTTACTTCTAGGTTTCTTAGTCAATTGATTAATTGTAGGCATTCTCTCACTCCTTTCTTACACATATCCTGGTGTTTCATTTAATATATTTAATATAAGTTTTGCCTAAGCAAAACCTCAAAATACCAGCAACAATAATATACCATTTTTAAAATTATTAGTCAAGTACTTTTAAAAAAAATATCACTCCACCATAAGTAAATTGTTTAACCCATTATAAACTATTTTAAATGAAGCCCAACTTATAAAGAACCATTAGTAACTTCAGTTAATATTTTAGCCCTTTATCATTAAGATTAAACTTTAATATGTTATTATATTCCAAATAACTTATTCTATCATAAATACTTTAAACACTATATATTAATTCAAAAGAAATAGTATCAGTACTAGTTATTTCATCTACTATTTCTTTTATATATATTCTTTAATTAATACATTAATACCTATAAATTTATAATTCAATTTTTATAGTTGTAATAATTTCATTTCATTTTCTGTATATCCATTATACTTCCAAGATCTTATATCTTTTGATACCTTTAATAATTCTTTATATAAACTATCCAATATAGTTTTAGGAAGTATACTAAAATTTTCCATAAGAAACCTATTTAACAGTTCCTTATCAAAAAAAAACATAAGTCATAAAGGCTAATATTCTTTCACTAGTTTCTCCTGATATACCATATTTTAGACAAATATCTTTCACTTTTTAAATTCATCTATAAACTGGTCTACATCTTCAAAACATATATAATCCTTATAAACTGCTATACCTTTTATATTTTTAATTATCTTTATTAATTCTTTTTTAGTTATTCTCATATCATGATGATCTAGTATTTCTAACATTTTTTCAAATTTCATTACTCCATTTATTGCCAAATACTGTGAAATATATATTTCTATTTTTATCATCTTTAGACATTTCTAAGCAAAATTCAAAACGATCAATTATATCTTCTTTTAATTCATTTATATTATCTAAAGCTTTCCTTTCTAAATTTTCATTTATTATCGTTTTATTTACTTGTTTTAGTGATGACAATAAGTCTGTTTTTTCCTTTAATTCTCCTTACTTCTAATTTATTCATATTAATTATTATCTTCTTCTAGAAAGTAATTAACTAGTTTTTCATAATTATCTTGACTATTTAAACAAGTATCAATTAAATAACCTTTTTCATGATTTGTTTGATATTCTTTAATTCCTCTAAGATAGAAATCTTTATTTCTTTCTTCTATAAAGAATGGCATTATATCATTATATAAACATTCTCTAAACATAATCATTCTGCCTATTCTACCATTACCATCTTGGAAAGGATGAATACGCTCAAATCTCACATGAAATTCAATAATATCCTCAATTTTCTTTTCAGATATTGAATCATACCAATTTAATAAATCTTTCATATCTTTTTCAACATCTTTTGGAAGAGTAGTTGTAATATTTCCTACAAAGTTTTTTCTTTTTTTATAATCTCCAACATTGAACCATTCTTTTTCACTATCTGCTAGTGTTCCATCTTTTAAAATAAAATGAAATTTTTTAATCATATCTTCAGATAGTTTTTCTTCAATTGTATCTAACATATATTTAAACAATGTAAAATGATTTTTTGTTTCAGTAACATCTTTTAATACTATAACTTTATCACTACTTGTTAAAATAGTTCCAGTATCATATATACTTGCTGTTTCATCAGGTGTAATAGTAGATCCCTCGATATAATTTGTATTATATGCAAAATCTATTTGTGTTTTATGGTATAAATTACCAGACAAATTCATATTCTTTTGTTCTATTAATGCTTTTTTTATTTTACTTATTTCCATCTATTTTTCTCCTTTTCTATTAGTTTTTCCATCATTTCATTTGTAGGTAAAGAACATCATAATCAATATTTAATACATAAACAATTTTCTTTGCTTATCTATATCCATATTGTACCAAATTTCTAACGAAAAGTCTCTATTTTTTATAAAATTATTACAAAATAAACTTATAAAATTATCACTCCACCACAAAACTACCAAGCATCTTAAACACTCCCTCAATTCCCTTTTTCAAAGCACTATTAACCCTCATAGACACCTTATTAGTATTCTTAGTCAAAGTACTAGTATAATCCTTTTCATTACTAACCAAATAATCCTCTCTTCTTACATCTTTCCCCTCTCGAACATCCCTCTCAAACCTCTCCATAGCCTCACTAGTCATAATCATCTTATTCTGTAAATTATATTCATAATAACCACTCTTCTCTATTATATAACTAACAACAAAAGAAAGAAACAAACAAATAAAAACAATCTTAAATATCTTCTTCTTATTCATAAAATCATCCCTCTATATAAATTTTTAAAATATCCGCTAGTGCATCTGTCGTATTAAGTACCTCATCAATATTATTATCTACACCCCCAACTTCAATCAATATAGAATTAGAACTAATATCCTGATTATAAATACCATCAACCCCCTCTCCCTCTTTCTTATATATCCCCCTAGATAAACCAGAATAATACTTATCAGCAATATCATTAATATCACTAACAACTTTCAAATTATCCTTATAATTATCATGTTCTAACCCCACAACAAAAAGAATCTTCGCATAACTTTTCCCATTAATACTAGCAGTAGTAATATTCCTACTAACAGAATCCCTATGAATATCAATAAAATACTTAAGTGAAGAATACTTATTTATCTTATCCAAAATAAATATCCTCGAAGCCATATAACTCTGAGTATGAACAAACCCATTAGCACTTAAAAACTGTGTCATATTAGTATCCTCAACAATAGTAGAAATACCACTACTATTTAATTTCTCCTTAAGTAAATAAGAAGCCATCATCACATTAGGAGTAATACCATATATATCCAAATTAGCACTATCATAATTTTCTAATTGATGTGAATTATATAAATAAATAACAGGATTATTAATATCCACAGGATTAGGATCCTCAATATAAGAACTAATCTTCTTAAGTTCCTCTAAATTACTATAATCATCACTATGATCATTATCATCATACATAAGTATCCCCTTATTTAATAAACTACTAGGATTTAAAACATCAATATTAAATAAAAACTTACTAGAAGAATTAACAATATCAATAATCTTATAATTACTAATCATATGACTATTACCCCCACTAAGTAAAAAATTAATAAATACCCCATTATTAATCCTCGTACTATTTTTAAGTGAATAATATAAAGTAATAGAAAAAATAAAATAAATAACAAGCACATAAAATAACCCCTTTTTAACAACCCTCTTACTATTATTCTTAAGCTTCATCTTATTTCCCATATTCATCACCCACTACTAGTATATATTGATAAATACAAAATAAATGTCAAAAAATAAGCATATTTCTATGCTTATCTCAAATCTAATCTAAAACTCTTAAGCTCATCTATAAAATCATCATTCTCTTCATCATCAGTAATATTATATATCTTATCCTTTACTTTCAATAACTCATCATAACTAATAATAGCCTCTTCCTCCTGCTTCCTCTCAAAATCAGTAAGCTCAATATTAGAGGGCTTAATCTCATCTTCCATCCTACTAACAATATCACTAGCAAATTTCATATTATCATTATCCTCATAATAATCAGGCATATCAATAAGTGGACTAACACTACTATCTTCTACCATACCCAACCCATTATCATAAGTATAACTATTAACACTCCCATCTTCTCTCTTAATATCAATAGGAGAAGTCTGCATCCTACCTCTTAAAACATTTTTCTGATATAAATTACTTTCCCTATTCTCCTCATAAGTCTTAACTTCATCTATAATAACATTCTCATCTTCCTTAGAAGAAACCTCATTAATAACCTCACTATCATTAACAACATTATTCTCTATAACCATACTATTATTAGAAGTATTAACTTCTCTTTCCAATAGATCAATTAATTTCTTATTCTTAATAAATAAAAGAATCGCAAAACCAAGTAAAAAAACAAATAAAAATATAACTACCCAAAAGAAAAATAATCCACTACTAGATAAATTATCATAAAAATCATTAAATGAACTAATCATCATTACACCTCATACTACTATAAAAATTAAATATTGAAGCTACATATATAGAAGCAGTCTCAACCCTAAATATCAAATTACCCAAAGATACCCTATTATAACCCTTACTACATAAAATATCTTCTTCTCTATCACTAATCCCACCCTCAGGACCAATCACAATTATAATTTTAGCACATTCATTAATACTTTGTAAATACCAATCAAAAGTTTTTAAATTTTCTTTAGTAGAACAAACTAATTTAACATCATAATCAACTTCCACAAGATCATAAATAGACATAATATCCCCAATAGTAGGAATATCAAGCCTTTTAGCCTGCTCACTAGCCTCTTTACAAATAGCTTCCCATCTAGCTTTCTTCTTATCAAATCTTTCTTTATCTAGCCGAACAATACTCCTCTCCATACTAACAGGAATAATCCTATTAACCCCAAGCTCCGTTAACTTCTGAAGAATTAAATCCATCTTCTGTTCCTTAACCAGCCCAATAGCAACAGTAACATCAAACTTATTCCTTTTATATACATCCCTTTCACTATCAATTACCATATCAAAAGGATCTAAACAAGTTATTTTACAAACATATAACCTATTTTCATAAACAACCTCAATTAAATCATTAACCCTCATCCTCATTACTTTCCTAATATGTCTAATATCAGAATCCTCAAGTTTAAATTCATCTTTCATAACAAAATATCTCTGCATAACTACCTCACAACATCATTATTATATCAAAAAAATTAGACTTTTACATCTAATTTTATAAATTATTCTCAAATAAAGGCAATATCTTCTTCAAAGTGTCAACCCCAGTTACTTCTTTTAAAATAATATTATCATTATCCTCATAAGTAGTAACCAATTTATAATTATTTTCAATATCCGTCTTAGTCTCATTTAACTTAGCAATATAATAATATACCACATCCTCATAAATAACCCTATCTAAAACCAAATACTCTTCATTATTTTCTAATAATAAAACCTTATCAATATCTAGCATAAAATCCTCCCCATTAATTTATATTTGGAAATCCATTATTATTCATATCAGGAAAACTATTATTCAAAAAAGAATCACCAACCGGAGTCCAAAAAACATTACTATTATCAAAATTATCCGGAACATCAACTTTATTTATATCACTATCCAAACTAGACCAAACAGGTAAACTATCATCCTCAAGATTAACTTCATCTAAAGAACTATCTACTTCTTCAGTAATAGGCTCTTCCCACTCAACAAGTAAATCATCACTAGAAGTCTCCTCTTTTTTATCATCACTAGAAGAACTATCTAAAGAAACATCCTTAGTAAAATCATCAAAAATACTCTCTCTAGGTTTAGGATTAAGCTTCCTATTAACATTCTCCCGAACACTCTCTGCTTTCAATTTAGCAAGTCCCAAATTCAAAGTCTTAGGATAATCATTAATCTCTTTTATTCTATAAGGATCAATAGTATCATTAATAATATCATCCAAAGCATACTCATCCTCACTAATACTATCATCAATAACCTCAGTATCCTCAGTATCTTCAAACGACTCAATAATACCATATTCTCTTAATATAGCTAAAATCTCATAAGAATTAACAATATCCTTAAGTTCTCCCAATCTCTCTTCCTTAAACTTAATTCTACTTACATAATTAACAATATTATCAAGAACTTCCCTCTCCCTATTAAGAACCTCTCTTTGATCAATAACAGTACTCTCAAATATACCAAGCTCATCAGCTTCTTCAACATGTAATTTACTCCTAGTATACTTCCTATCCTCTAATAAATCACTAATCTTTTCTCTCTTCAAAACAAGAGCATCAAAATCATCTAAAAAATCAATAACCAACTCATACAATTTTAAAATAGTTTCCCTATTCTTCCAAACATAAAAGCTCTTTTCAGCATCCTCTACATACGAAGTATAATCATCACTAGAACCACTACCAACTAAACTCTTAACACTATCTAAAGTTACCTCTAAAGTCTCCTCATTCTCTCTTACCTTATCATAAACACTAGTAAGTTCTTTCTTATAATTATCCTCATTAATCCTATTAAAATACTCATCACTCTTTACACATTTCATCAAAATAGAATAAAGCTTCTCTTCCATAAGCTTATTCTTATCAACATAATCATTCTTTTCCTTTTCAACTTCTTCAAGAGATTTCCTAATCTTATCAATACTATCCTCAATCTCATCCATCTCATTCTTTGTCGTCAAATACCTAGAAATACACTCAAGTCTTTCCCTCTTATCATTAAGCTCATCCTCAGAAACAATAAGCTGCAAACTATCAATATAAGAACCCGTAGAATTATAAAACCTATCTTCCAATATATTCCTTTTCTCCAAACGATCCTCTAATAAACTAATAAGCCTCTTTAACCTTGTCTCCTCTTTCTCTAAAGTAACTTCAGGAGAAATAAGCCCTCTAATATTCTTTTCAAACTCACTATTATATATAGCATCAATCTTTTTAGAATACTTCTCATAATTATCTACAATATCACTAGGAGTACTAAGTCTCTTCTCTTTATCAAGCTTTATCCTCATTTCAAAAATTTTACAAAGATTTTCCAAAGATTTTATAGAGTTTCCTTCCACAACAACTCACCCTCTTTCTTCTTTAAATCTGGAAATGACATACTATTAATAAGTTCAGGTTTCAACTTATTATTACCAATAACAGGTATTTCCTTATTACTATTCGAAGTATCCGTAGTCTTCCATATAATATTATCATTATTTTCTAATAAATCATATATACTAGCTTCCTCTTTAACAGAAGTATCAATAGCCTGAGCCTCAACCACAGTATCTTCCGCCTTAAACAAATCTTGCGTCTCTAGCTCCACTTCATCAGTAGGAGGTAACTCTCTTTCTTTAACCACCGGCTCCTCCCATAAAGGAACATTAACATCACTAGCATTATCACTAGCTTCCTTAAACAAACTATCCATAGGCTTATTAGGAGTAATCTTAGTATTCTCAAACAACTCATCCGTATCAAAAGCATCCCCCATAACCAAATAATCATCTAAAGTCTTATCCTTAAGAGGATTCTTAATCTCAATCTTCTCTTCCTTATCATTCTCTACTTTCGGTAGTATCTCCTCAAACAAAGAAGTATTCTTAGTCTTAACATCCTTAATAACAGTCTTCTCCTGAAGACGCTTCATCTTCTCAGCAACTTCACTCTGCTCCTTAAGTCTAGCCTCCTCAATAAGCTTCTGTCTTCTCATTCTAGCAGACTCAATCTTCTCTTCTTCCTTTAACTTCTTCTGTCTCTCTGCCTGTTCCTCTCTTCTAGCTTTCTTAATCTTCTCTTCTCTCTGCCTATTCTCATTCTTAATAAGCTCTTCTAATACATCTTTAAACTCCTTAGAATTATTCTCCTCATCAATATCAGATAACAACTTATTTTTTCTATCTCTTTCCTCTTTTAACTTCTCATAACTATTAATATCATTACCCTCTAATTTAATAGTATTAAACTGCTTATTAATCTCATCATTAATATCATTATATAACTCCGTACCAACAATATTCCTTAAAATACCATCAATCTCTTTTCTCTTTTCTAATAACTCATCATAATCAGCTACTTTCTTATCATATATACCTATCAACTTAATAATATTAATATCAGCATTATACTTAGAATAAATATCCCGAACATCCGCCAATAGACTATTACATTCCAAAATATAATCAGTATCAGATAATTCACTAGCAATCTTCAAATTATTCTCTGCAACAAAAAGAGCATACTTAAACTCATTATACTTACTCAATATCTCTTCCTTTTTCTCCATAAGTTTATATAAACCCTGTCTCTCAAGTGAAGAAGATATAAGCATAACCAATTTCTTTTCTAAACTTTCATTAAGCCTAGAATTAGCCTTAACATTTCTTGAAGCCTCACTAATCTTAACATCAAGAGTCTTCATACTCTTAACTAATTCCTCTTGCTTAATTTTATTATTCTCATACTTCTCAATAATCTCTAATCTCTTTTTAAAAGCAGACAACTTATCCTCACCTAAAAAAGTCGTAAGCTCTACTAAAGAACCCGTAACTCTCTTATGTTCATTCTTTCGTTTACTTAAATATTCTCTTCTATTTAAAACTAAAGCAATAATATTTCTAAGTTTACTCTTCTCTTCCTCAATATACTTACTCTGCTGACTAAGAAGTAACAAATACTTCTCTTCATATTCAGAATTAGTATCTAATAATATCTGTTTCTCAATCTTATCTAATTGATCACAAATTCTTTCTTTCTTAATCTCATCATCAGTTAACCTAAGACTATTTAAAAACATATCATATTGCTTTAATCTTCTTACTACTTCTCTACTTGTATAGTTCACACTAAACCACCTCTAGTATAATTATAAAGTTTTTAATATCTTTTGTCAATTAATATAAAATATTTTACAGGATAAAATAATGAAAAATTTTTAAAACACTTAATTAAGCCAATATT
>CAYYXX010000015.1:0-19594 GCA_964475905.1 uncultured Clostridium sp.
ATACCCTCTTGACTTTTTTGTATATACCCCTTTGACTTTTCAGTCAATACCTCTTGATTATTTAACATATAGGTATTCATTGGTTGATTAATAGGAACTCCTATTATTTTTATAACTCTTTTTTCTATTTCTTTAGTTTCATTTTTATAAATAAACTCTACTACTACATAGCCTTTTTCTTTTAAATGACTAATCCACCTAGAAATTGTTGCAGAGTTAACATTATATAATCTAGCAAAATAACTATTAGTAGCCCAACATTCATTATTTTTATTGGTTAAAGAAGTTATTTCACCATATAGTAATTTTTCATTTGGTTTTAATTCATTATCATACCTTACTATTGCTGGTATAACTGAATAATAATTTGGTTTCTCTTCCATTCTATTTCCTTTCCCCAAAACCCACTAAAGATTTGACACATACATTAATTTGTGATAAAATTAAATATGTAAAAAGCAATTGAATGCCTTTTTATAGTGTGTCGTTTTGAAGAGTGGACACACTTTTTATTTGCTCTATAATATTTAAACTAATAATTACTGCTAAAGCAAATGTTAAGAATCCAAACATAGTCCAATTTACTAAAACTTTATTGACTATAGGATAGATTAATATCATATAAAGATCATAAATTATTAATCCTAAACAAGCCACTAAAATAATTAATTTAAATATATTTATAACTTTAATTTTTGTCTTTTTCATTCTGATTACCTCCACTAACTTTCTTTAAATAAGCAATGTTAATGCCTAAATACTCTTTTAATAATTCCATAGGAATTAATCCTTTTGGCAATATATATCCTTTTTCCAATACTTTATTTGAAATATTACTTGCAATAGTTCTTGCCCTTGTTTCTCCAATAAAAGCAAGTTTCATTATATCTTCAATAGAAGCCCATTGATTATCTAATATTTCAAGTGTCTCACTTGCCGAAAGTTTTTTTACTGGTTTTTTCATATATACCTCCTGTCTGTTGTGATTCTTTTTTTATTTACTTTTTCTCACATTCTAGTTATAATTAAAATAGAAAGTGAGGTGTCAATTGTGCAATTAAAGATTAATGAACTTCTAAAAGAATTGTTAAAAAAAAGTAAAAATAATAATATTAGAGTTTATATAGATACTCAAAATAATCATTATGAAGGTAATTTATTATTAGATACACCTGATGATATTGAAGACGACCATATTACAATAACTGAATGTACTACTAAAAATCACCATAATCTTAAAACTTTCTTGTTGAAATCATCAGTAACTGCATTCTCTTATAGAATTGATAAAACATTTGAAGAATAATTTTTATTTTTCTTCTTTTTTTACATTAACTATTGAATTAACTTCTAAACGGTCTATTGCTAATTTTAAAATATCAACAGCAGTAGAAACTGAATAACCATTTAGTAAAAATAGTATTTCTTTTACTTTTTTTCTAATTTCTTCCATTTTCTATTCCTCCTTTTTATTAACACCAATTGAGTTTTTCTCAACTTTACGAGTAAAAAAATATTCTTGAATATTTTCTTCTTTTAATTTTAATACTTTGATAGAATTAAATATTTCGTTTTGGGTAAAGTTTTTTTTATTATTTAATTTATAATTGACCGATGCAGAAGAAATATTTATTGCATTAGCAAAGTTTTCCTGTGTATCAAATATTTCTTTAATTCTTCCTTTTAATTTATCATAATTATATTGCATTATTATCTCCTTTCTGTTGAGTTTATCTCAACTACAATATAAGTTTAGCATACCTCAACAGAGATGTCAATACATTTTTTGATTTTTTCTCAACTTTTTTTTGTTTTTTTTACATTATTGTTGATTTTTTCTCAAAAATGCTTTATAATTACTTTACAGAGGAGGGATTATTATGTTAGTAGATACATTTGCCAATCGATTAAAAAAAGCATTAGATAAAAATAAAATGACACAATCTCAATTAGCAAAAAAAACAAATATTGATAAATCATTAATTAGTAATTACCTATCAGGTAACTACAATGCAAAACAAGACAAACTTTCTTTATTGGCAGATGCTTTAAATGTAACCGAAACTTGGTTAATGGGATATGACACAGACAAAGAAGAAACTAATTCTTTTGATGAATTAGAAGTACTCTTTGATAAAAATAAAAATATTTTGTCAGAAGATGATAAAGAATATATAAAGTTTATTATTGAAAAAAGAAAGAAAGAAATTGATAAACAGTTAGGAAAAGAAGAATAAGTATACTTTTAAATATATAGAAAGTGAGGAAATAAATGAATACCGAAGTAAAAGAAAATAATAAAGATTTAATTTTATTTGAAAACAAAAAAATTAGAAGACAAGAATACAATGGAGAATGGTTCTATTCTATCGTAGATGTAATTGAAATACTGACTGAAAGTGAAAGACCAGAAAAATATTGGAGTGATTTAAAGAAAAAGATTGAAACTGAAGGTGTTTTTGAACTTTCCGAAAAAATCGGAAGGTTGAAAATGATTGCAAAAGATGGAAAAAATAGACTAACAGATTGTGCAAACAGAGAAACAATATTTAGAATTATTCAGTCAGTACCTAGTCCAAATGCCGAACCTTTTAAACAATGGTTTGCAAGATTAGCAGAAGAAAGAATACAAGAAACAATTAATCCTGAACTTGCAATTGAAAGAGCAAGACAAACATATCTAAAAAAAGGATATACAGAAGAATGGATAAGTGCAAGAATTAAAGGCATCCCAGCAAGAAATGCTTTAACTGATGAATGGGACAAAAGAGGAATTACTGACAAAAAGGATTATGCTATTTTAACAGATGAAATTAGTAAAGGAACTTTCGGTATAACAACAAAAAAGCATAAAAACATAAAAAATCTAGATAAAAATCAAGTATTACGAGATAATATGTCCCCATTAGAATTAGCACTTACAACATTAGCAGAAGTTACTACAACAGAACTTCACAGAACAAATGACTCACAGGGTATAAGAGAATTAAAAGTTGACGCACATGATGGAGGAGAAGTAGCAGCAATAACTAGAAGGAACATTGAAAAAAGAATTGGTAAACCAATAGTAACTTCTGAAAATGCCATCAATTTTAAAAAGAATAAAGAAATTGAAACAAAAAAAGAATAAGTATGCTAGTACAGGTACTTTTTATAGATAAGGATTAAAAAGTATGAATATAATTAGTTTATTAAAAAGGGAAATAACACAACAAGAATTGCTTAACTACTATAATGCTTGTATAACAACAATTGAATTACCCGATGGAATTAATGGATTTGTATTTAGTTATGAGAATATATATAATATATTCATAAATAAAGATTTGTCATATTATAAAAGAAAAAAGACTATATTACATGAATTAGCACATATAGAATTAAGTCAATTAAAACAATTAAATAAAGATATGTTTGCTTTTTATATTGAAAAATATGAAGATGAAGCAGATAAGTATATTAAGTTTATAATAGAAAATATAAAATAAAAACTAGCACCTACTGCAATAGGTACTAGAATAGTGCATAAAAATAAAATTGAATCACAACAGACAATCTTTTTTTCTATGCACTCTAATTATATCAAAAACAAATAAATATGTAAATAATTGGAGGTTAAAAAATGGCAATTTATAAAGAAAAAAATAAAAAAAAGTATTCAAAAGATGGTAGAAGTTGGTACTTTAGAACTTACTACAATGATCTTAATGGAAGTAGAAAACAAAAGACTTCTAAAATGTTCTTAACAAAAGCAGAAGCACAAGATGCTGAAAGAACATTTTTAATGAATTATGAAAAACAAAAAGATTTAGATTTTGAATCATTAACATTAATATATTTAAAAGAATATAAAAAAAAGAATAAAGAGGAAACCTATGAAAATACAAAAAATAGAATTACTAAACATATCTTGCCAGTATTTAAAAAACAATGGTAAGCAAGATTAGTATTATTCAATTTGAAGAAATGAAAAATAATATTTCAAAATTAAATATTAAAACACAAAACAGTGTAATAACCTATTTCAAGTCTATTTTAAGAACAGGTATTGAAATATATGATCTTAACATACCAATATTCAATAAAATAAAAACTATTCAATGTGGTGTAACACCGCCAAAAGAATATCAGGTATGGAATTTAGATGAATACAAACAATTCATTAATCAAGTAGATGATTTAGAATATAAAACTCTCTTTTCCATTTTATATTTTGCTGGGCTACGAATAGGAGAACTTCAAGCTTTAAAGTGGAAAGATTATAACAATAAAATTATAGATATTAATAAGAGTTATAATAAAAGTGGTAAAATAACAACACCAAAAACAAGTAATTCATATAGAAAAGTAGATATTCCAAATAATGTTATTAAATTGTTAGATGATTTATATATTCAAAAATCAAAAATATATGGATTCAATAATGAAATGTTTATCTTCGGTGATATTGTTCCATTATCTAGAACAACAATAACTAGAAAAAAAGAAAGTTATATAAAAAAAGCAAATGTAAAAAGAATAACTATTCATGAGTTTAGACATTCGCATGTAACTCTTTTAAGAAGTATGAACTACACAATTAAACAAGTAGCAACAAGGATTGGAGATACAGAAACAACAGTAATAGAAACATATTCACATCTATTTGAAAGTGATAAATTTGCAATATCAGAAGGTCTAAATAAATTAGAATTATAAAAAATAAGATGTAAACAAGATGTAAAAGTTATATAAAATAATAAAAACCCTTATATTTTAAGGGTTTATTTTCATTTGGAGCAGGTGATGAGAATCGAACTCACGCAGTCAGCTTGGAAGGCTGAGGTTCTACCATTAAACTACACCTGCATCGGTAGGCAATAATAATGATACTATAAAATTACCAATCTGTCAATTACTTTGTAAAAATTTCTTTGATTTTTTGTGAAAAATTTTTGAAAATGTCCCACCTTTTAAAATTTAGACAAAAAATATATCTTTATACTAAATAATAATACATACAAACTAAAAAGACATCAAAAATGTCTTTTTAGTTTGTATAACTAAATATCATCATTCACTACTTAAATTAGGATTAATTAAAGATAAACTAACCCTACCCTTTTCTAAAGAAATATCATCAACATAACAAGTAACAATATCTCCAACCGAAACAACCTCACTAGGATGTTTAATATACCTATCAGTCAATTTAGAAATATGAACAAGACCATCATCATGCAATCCAATATCAATAAATGCCCCAAAATCAACAACATTTCTAACAGTACCAAAAAGTTCCATTCCAACCGACAAATCATCAAGCTTCAAAATATCACTCTTCAAAATAGGTTTATCAAAATCATCTCTAAAATCCCTATTAGGCTTAGACAGACACTTAACAATATCCTCTAAAGTATAAACATCCGTACCAAGTTTATTACTCACATCCTTAACATCAATACTACACAAAACATCATTAAGCCTTTTACTACCAAAATCATTAGTATTAAGACCAAACATATCAAGTAATTTAGAAGCAACACCATAACTTTCCGGATGAATAGAAGTAACATCCATAGGATTATCCCCATCAATAATTCTCATAAAACCAATAGACTGCTCATAAGCCTTAGCACTCAAAACTTTATTTTTCAAAAGCTCCTCTCTAGATAAAATCTTACCACTATTCTCCCTATACTTAATAATCTTATCAATAGAACTCTTAGTAAGACCAGAAACATACCTCAAAATAGAACTACTAGCAGTATTAACATTAACCCCAACATTATTAACACACTTAGAAACAACAAAATTAAGCGATTCATCAAGCTTTTTCTCATTAACATCATGCTGATATTGACCTACGCCAATACTTTTACTATCAATCTTAACCAATTCAGATAAAGGATCCTGAAGCCTCCTAGCAATACTAATAGCACTTCTCTTTTCAACAGTAAGATCAGGAAATTCACTAATAGCCAGCTCACTAGCAGAATAAACACTAGCCCCAGCTTCACTTACAATAACATACTTAACTTCCTTATCCTTATATTCACCAATAGCCTCAGCAACCAATTTTTCACTTTCTCTTGAAGCTGTCCCATTACCAATAGCAATCACATCAATATCAAACTTTCTAAACAAATCCCATAAAACGCGTTTAGACTCATCCCATTTATTATGAGGCTCATGAGGATAAATAACCGAAATATTAAGAACACTAGAAGTAGGACTAACAACCGCTAATTTACAACCAGTTCTAAACGCAGGATCAAAACCAAGTACCGTAACATCTTTCAAAGGAGGAGTCAAAATCAAATTCTCTAAATTATCTCCAAAAACTTCAATAGCGGACTCCTCACTAACCTCCTTAAGCTCACTACGAACCTCCCTCTCAATACTAGGAAAAATAAGCCTCTTATAACTATCCCTAATAGAAGCCTTAACAATATCACTAGAAGTAACATCACTATTCTTAATAATTCTAGACTCTAAATAAGAAATAATAAACTCATCATCAACTTCAATACTAACCGATAATATTCCCTCTTTCTCACCTCTATTAATAGCAAGCACCCTATGAGGCTTAATAAACTTAACCCTCTCCTCATAATCATAATACATCTCATAAGTATGACTATCATCAGTACTACCCTTCTTCTTTTTAACTCTAATAATTCCCCTATTCATCATATTATTCCTAATATACTTACGATAACTAGCATTATCACTAATCCACTCAGCAATAATAAAACTAGCCCCCATTATTGCACTATCAACATCTAAAACATTTTCATTAAGATAAGATTCAGCAATTTTCCAAACATCAACATTCTTAAAAGACATAATAATCTTCGCAAGAGGCTCCAAACCATTCTTAATAGCCTCAGTAGCTTTAGTCTTTTTCTTCTCCTTATAAGGCCTATAAATATCTTCAACCTCAACTAACTTTTCACACTTCAAAATACTATCCTTAATCTCATCAGTAAGCATACCCTTTTCATCAATTAACCTAATAACATCCTCTTTCCTCTTAAGTAAATTAACCTGATACTCATATACCTCATTAATACTCCTAATCATTTCCTCATCCAAAGCCCCAGTAACTTCTTTTCTATATCTAGCAATAAAAGGAATAGTAGCTCCCTCTTCAAGCAATTTCAAAACAGCAACAACCCCATCTCTCTTAACCCCTAAATTCTTCGCAATACCATCAATAATAATCTCATTCATAATCTCATCTCCCTATTCTATCTAATAATTCTATTCCTATCAATATCATTATTATACATATCAACATAACTATCAAAATCAGTATATACCCTATCATCATCCTTAAGTAATTCCTTTCTTATTAACACAATAGGAATCCCCAATCTCTTACTCTCAATAACATTCATATCACTTATTTCATCATAAGCCACAACAAAGTCAGGCACCATTGTCTCATATTTCCCCTTATCATCTTTCAAATTAGCAATATTAATTTCACTATACCAACTACTACCATTAGTAATCTCTCTAGCAGTCATAATCCTATTAACATATTTACTAACATCATCAAACCCCCTAGTATTACTACTAAAAGAATCTTTCTCAAGCATATGAATAACCCTATCACTATCAAAAGAAGAATAACCATATATATTATCATAATTACCATGCTCATAAACACAACTATTCTCATCAGAAATAATGGAGTAGCAGTCCCTAATATTACCAGAATGCTTCTGATATCTACAGCCCAAAACCCTTACCATCATAGTATACTTAACATCCCTCAAATCATATACCACAGTATCATAACATTTACTATATTCATAATTAATCCTATCACCACATTCAGACAAATCAATCATACTATCCTTAATTTTATCATAAGCATAATCTTTCATACTTCTTAAATCATCATAAAATAAAGAATTAATCCTCTTATCCCGCAAGCGATAAAATAAAGAAACCTTTTCCAAAGAAGAAATATTATCAAAATCAAGAATCTTCTCATAAAAAGACACTCTATCATCATCAATAACTTTACTATCAGAACTCAAATTCCTATTATATCTAAGCATCTCCCTAATATTAAGCCATACATTAAAAATATTATCACCAAACAAAGCATCAACAACAATTTCACTAATCTTCCTACTAGTAATAAGTCTAAGTTTATTAATAAGATCATCACAATCCCTAAAAAAGCCAATACCATCACTATCATAATCCAAATATTTCCTAAATAAAGCCCTAACATCATAATCAAAAATATAACCATTAGCCTGATTAAACCTCAACTCAGGATTTTTAATAATACTATCATATAACTTAAAAATACCAATATTACTATCAAATTCACCAATTAATCCATCATAATAACAATTAAGTTTATTTTCAATTACCACCGGATCACTATTCTTCTCTAAAGCATTAATAATCTTCCTAAACTCAACTAAATTATCACACTTAAGCATATCAAAAAAATCATCACGAAGAAGAAGCTCCCTATTAAACCTAATACCATCCATAGCCAAAGCCTTAATATTAAACTTTCTAAATAAATATAAAGCCCTCCTATCACTCTCAAAAAACGAAGAAATAACATTCTTATTAAAATACATTAACATTCTAAGTAAAGTATTATCATTAAAATTCTCTTCAATTAACCTAATTTGATTCTCCCAATCAATAGAAGCAACAAACTGATAACCACTAGAATAATTCAATTCTTCCATCTTATAAACCATCTTAACTAGTAGATCATAATCAAGATTAGCAAATATAGAATACATACTATCAGAAACACGAATAAGCTCATCAAAAAGATTATCATCACGAAGAAAATACAAAATAGCCCTATTAATATTCTTATCCTTTTCCATTAAACAAACAAACAATTTATATTCATTCAAATTCCTATATTTACTTTTACTAATTTTCTCCTCAATAGAAGAAGCTAAAGCATAATTTCTCTTAAAAAGTTCATCCCGATAATTAGGAAAATCATCTTCAGTATAAACCCTATAAAACTCATGAATAATATCATAATCAAAAATCATAAAAAAATCATCAACATCAATAATACTAAATATCTCCCTAAAATTACGATATACATCACCATCATTACATTCCCTAAGTAAATCATTTCTTAACTTATCCACAATATGGCTAAAAGAAAGTACTTCCTTTCTTCTATCACTAGACAAATTCTTCATCAATAAAAGCAAATCTCTTGCACTCATACTACTAACAAAATCAATATCTTCAAAATTCACAATTACACCCTCCTATCAATACTCTTACTATCACTACCATAACCAATAACATTATCTCCATATTTTTTTCTAATAACATCAATAACATTCTGAATCTTATCATCACCATCATCACAACTTTCACTAAAATTATCAAAAATAGATAATTGTCTCTTTTTCTCCTTAGATAACCCACTAATAAAGACACAAATACTTCTAATACCATCATCATGATTCCACAAATCATTAAATATCCTATTAGCAGTACTATAAATATCTTCATCAGAAGAAACATTATAATCCAGTTTCTCTTGTCTACTAATCTTATCAAAATAACTATATTTAATCCATATACCAATAGTATCAGTATATAAATTATTGTATCTTAATTTTTTTCCAACATCACAAGATAATCTCCTAATAACAGCATTTATCATATCAATATCATGATAATTATAAGGAAGTACCGTAGAAGAAGAAATACTTTTAGCAATCTCCCTCTCAGCACAAACAGGACTATTATCAATACCATTAGCATAATCATACATAACTTTTCCCATAGACTTAAACTTCAAAATAAGCAAATCAACATCATAATTAGCAAGTTCCCCAATAGTATTAATTCCCATCTCATGAAGCTTTTTACTACTAGAATTACCAACCATAAATAAATCATCCACCGCAAGAGGAAACATCTTATCTGCAACCTCTTCTAAAAACAAAGTATGAACCTTATTAGGTTTTTCAAAATCAGAAGCCATTTTAGCAAGTAACTTATTATTTCCTACACCAACATTAACCGTAAAACCAAAAAGCCCATAAATATCATTTTTAATCTTATAAGCAACCTCTATAGGATCACCAAAAAGTTCTCTACTAGCAGTATAATCAATAAAACACTCATCAATAGAATACCTTTCAATAACATCAGAATATCTACTTAAATACTCAAACATCTTATCAGAAAAAAACTTATACACTGCATAATTAGGCTCATAAATCTCCAAATAAGGACACTTTCTTCTAGCAGAAGAAATAGTCTCAGCAGTCTTAACACCTCTTTTCTTACAAAGATTACTCTTAGCTAAAACAATCCCCCTACGCAATGACTCATCCCCTGCTATAACAGCATATCTATATCTAATATCATACTTATAACCTTTCTTAAGCATCTCAATAGCGGTCCAACTAAGAAAAGCATTATTCACATCAACATGCAAAATAATCCTATCCATATTTACTTACACCTCAATAAAATAATCAGTTTTATAAGCCTTACCATTAATCTTATAATAAATAGTATATTTACCACTTAAAGAAGTTAAATTAATATACCTAACCTTATCAACCTCATATATTCTCTTATCAAATAACTTATCAAGAATTAAATAAACCTCATCATCACTATCATTATAAACCACAATCCTACTAACATCCATAACAATATTAATATTATCATCCTCATACATATCATACTTAATAATAGAAATATCCTTATCATACATCTTCGTCTCATTTAACTTACCAAATCTAGATCCCTTAATAATCTTATACTCAGAAATATTATCATAAAAAGAATACTTATTACTATCCAAAGAAAACTCTGACTCTACTATCTCATTACTATCATTATAACTATACCACTTATCATCCTTATAAAAAGAAATAATACCATCCATAACTCCCAAACACTCATAATTATCATTATCATACTCTAAAACAATATCACCAGTTTGAATATCAATAACCACAATATCTTTAGAAATAGCATAAATATAACCATCATAATAAGTATTAAAACCATAATAATCATTAGAAAGCAAATACTCACTATAAACCTTACCAAGAAAATTCATTCTATAAATACCAGTACTATTACCATTCTCAATATAACTATCATTCCCAATAATAACATTATCTCCATAAACAGTAATATTCCCAAAATAATTATCCGTTAAATACCACCTAACATTACCCCTACTATCAGTAGCATACGGATAATTACCATTATAAAAAGAATAATCATTTTCATATAAAATATCCCCAAAATCATCAGGAAGTTCATCAGTAACAATATTAATAACCTTATCCACACCATCACTAGATATTACAACAACATTATTATAATCAGCATATAACCCATAAATAGGAATAATATGATACTTATTACTATCAAAAGAATAACTAATACCACAATCACCATCCTTATCCTTAATACAAATACTAACCTCACTATAATTACTAGACTCAAACATTACAATAGCGGTAAGAGGACTATTACCATAAGGATTAACAATAACATTAGGATTATCTATACTATACCCATAAGGATTAAAATAAACCTCTTTATTACTTTGAATATTAAAAATATCTTTTTCTACCATAACTAATTTATCCCCCATAACAATATTACAACCAATAACTGTAATAACCAAAATAAAGAGAATAAAAAATAAAATAAAAACATAAATCTTCTTCATACTAACCACATACATTATTATACTAAAAAATAAAATAAAAATAAAGATTTTTACTTAATTTAAGTTCGCATTCCATTGCTTACTGTTTTTGAAGCCTAAGGTCTTCAAAAAATAATTTTGAGCTATAATCTCAAAATTAATAACATATATTTAAAAATAATTAACCATAATAATAATATAATAAAATATAAGGAGGCATAATGAATCTAAAAAAAATAAAAATAATCGCAGTAATAGGCATATTCATCATATCATTCCTTTCACACTTTGCATATAGCCTATTCCCAAATATCATATTTTCATTTATATTCCCCATAAACGAAAGTATATGGGAACACATGAAAATACTCTTCACATCCACTATTATATACGGAATAATAGACCACTATTTACTAAAAAAATACCATATAAAATATAATAATTTCCCATTCCAATTATACTTTACAGCCCTAATATCCATACCAATATACCTAGTACTATACCTACCCCTATACAAATTACTAGGAGAAAACATAATAATATCTATAGGACTTCTACTAATAGTATATATAATAACCCAAATAGTAAGTTACAATATTCTCAAAGAAAAAAACATAAAAATACTAAATATAATAACTATACCAATAATACTCCTATCATATTTAGGTTTTATATATCTAACCTATAATCCACCACACACCTATATTTTCTATGATACCAAAAATGAAAAATACGGAATTAATGAATATAAAAGTATAACAAAAAATAGATAAAATACATTATCTACTTTTTTTAATCTATCAACAACCTCTGTGGATAAAATTATATTTTCAAATGCTTTCTTACTGCCTGATAACTACCAAACATACCAACCATAATACCAATAATAATAAGAATAAAAGATACATTATAAACAAAAGGAGCAGGAGCTATTAAAGTAGCAAGAGAAGAACTAAACAACTTACCATCAAAAAAGTCATATAAAGCAGAATAACCAAATATAGTAATAACAATCGGAATAATAGAACCAATAATACCAATAAACAATCCCTCAATAATAAACGGAATCTTAATAGAAATATTAGAAGCACCAACCAGTCTCATTATCTCAATCTCTTTTCTTCTAGAATAAATAGCAAGTTTAATAGTATTTCCAATTAAGAAAGCCGTAACAAGAACCAAAGCAACAACTGCTACTACACAAACCTCTTTAACAACATTAAATACAATAACAAGCTGATGAACCATATCTTTACCATAATTAATATTATTAATCTTTTCCTTAGCAAAATCTGCCCTCTTAACCTCATTAACAGTATCATCAATCTTTTCAATTTCCTTTACCTTAAACATATAACTATCAAGTAAAGGATTAGTATCCTCTGTCCAACCATCTACAGTAGCAGAAAAAGTATCATCAGCAGCCTTTAATTCATTAGCGGATTCAGTCTTACTCTTAAAAACAATTGAACTACTCTCAATATTATCAATACTCTTAAGACCATTTAAAATTCTATCTTCATCCTCTTTAGTAGTATCACTCTTCAAAAACATAACAATCGTAACATCTTTTCTAATAGAATCAGAAAAACCTTGAACATTCATAGATAATACCAAAGACACCGCAACCACTATCAAAGTAATAGCAATACAAGAAATAGAAGCCAAAGATAAAGAAAAATTCCTAATTACCCCATGAAAAGCATCTCTAAAATACCTTTTTATACTCCTAAGCCCTTTCATGATAATAACCTCCTTTCTCATTATCACTAGCAAGTCTACCATGTTCTAAATAAACAACTCTCTTCTTCATTCTATCAACAATATCCCTATCATGCGTAGCCATAACAATCGTAGTTCCCAAAGCATTAATATCATTAAGAACTTTCATAATTTCCATTGAAGTATCAGGATCTAAATTACCAGTAGGCTCATCACAAATAAGAAGTTTAGGCTTATTTACAATAGCCCTAGCTATAACAACCCTCTGCTGTTCCCCACCAGATAATTGATCAGGATACTGCCTAATCTTATTCTTAAGACCAACAAGATCAAGAACCTCTAAAACTCTCTTTCTAATCTCCTTTTTATCATAACCCAATACCTCCATAGCAAAAGCAACATTTTCATAAACCGTAAGTTTAGGAAGTAATTTAAAATCTTGAAAAACTACCCCAAGTTTTCTTCTTAATACATAAACTTTTCTATTTTTTAACTTAGCAACATTAATACCACCAATAATAATAGAACCCTTATCAGGCTTTTCTTCCCTATATAACATCTTAATAAGCGTAGACTTTCCACTACCAGAAGCTCCAATAATAAAAACAAATTCCCCCTTTTTAATACTAAGATTAAAATCATATAAAGCTACAGTCCCCGTCTTATAAGTCTTCTCAACATCACTAATTCTAATTAACTCCATAAAAGAACCTCCACATCATAAATAATTATAACATTAATTCATAAGTTTTAAAATACCAAAATAAAATTTTACATAATTTCCCACTACACCTTATTAGAAACAGAATAACTATCCGTAATAAGAAAGAAAGCATCATTATCAATTTCCTTAATAACATCACGCATCCTAATATACTCACTCGTAGAAATTACACACAAAATCATCTTTTTCTTCTTATTAGAATATCCCCCTCTAGCATTAACAATAGTGGCACTATGATTAAGATTATTAATAATATATTCCATAACTTCCTTATACCTACTAGTAACAATATAAAAAGCCTTATTACTAGAAATACCAAGCATAATCTTATCACCAATATAAGAAGAAACATATAACCCAATACCAGCATAAATACACTTATCAAATCCAAAAACAAAAAAACTAAGAAAAATAATTAAAAGATTAGTAAACAAACTAGCTCTTCCAACAGATATCTTAAACTTCCAATTCAAAATATCATAAATAACATAAAAACCACCCAAACTATAACCAGATCTCTTAATTATCCCAAAACTAATACCAGATAAAACACCACCAATTAAAATAAGTAAAAACAAAGAAACATTATCAAAATTAACATAATTATTAATCAAACTAGTAGCCTTAATAAAAATAGGAAATAAAATAGTACCAAGTACATTTTTAGCACCATAAGAAATACCAAATACCAAGAACCCAATAACCAATAAAATAGAAGAAAAAACTAAAACAATCAAAGATAAATCAATATTAATATACCTATTAACCAATATAGAAAGACCAGTACACCCAGTAGTAACAACATCATTAGGATTATAAAAAGCACTAACAGAAATACCCGCTATTAAAGAGCCAATCATAAAAGCAGAAAAATTCTTATAAGTATTTCTATCCCTAATATTCTTTTTAATAGAAGCTATATTCATGAAAAATCACCCTTCTTACTAACCTCATAAGAATCACAAACAAGAAAAAATATATCCTTATCAATTTCCCGCAAACCATCCTTAACAACAAAATAACACCTAGAAGGAACAACCGCTAAAAGAAGCTCATAATCAGATTTAGAATAACCACCAGAAGCCTCAATAGAAGTAATACCAACATCATCAATAGATAGAAGATATTTCTTAATAATATCACTATTCTTATCATTAACAACTATATAAAAAGCTTTACATTTAGAAATACCAAGAAGAATCTTATCAGTAAATACCGAAATCAAATAAGAAACAAGAATAGCATATAAAACAATATCCCAAGAAAAAACAAACTTACCAATCAAAACAATAATACCATTTACAATAAGACTAGCATTACCCATAGAAATTTTTAAAAACTTACAAATAATACTAACAATAACATCCGTTCCCCCCGTAGAAAAATTACTCTTATAAATAAGACCATAACCACATCCAGCAAAAACACCACCAAGTATAGCAATAACAACCATTTCCGTATTACCTAAATCAATATATCTAGTAACCATTTCCGTAAGAGAAACAAAAATAGGATAAGAAAGAGCTCCAACTAATTGATTCTTCATATTATCATATCCAAGAACAAAATAAGCAATTATCATAAGTATAATATTAGCAGACAATATAAATAAAGATGGATTAACACCAAACTCACTAAGTACAATAGATATCCCACTAACACCAAAACAAACAATATTATATCTTAAAAAAAACAAATTAAAAGCAAAAGCTACAATCAAACATCCCAAAATAAGCATCAAATACCTCTTACCCAAATTCTTTCTCTTAATATCATCAATAATAGTATCAACTTTCCTCTTTCTAAAATAATCAAATAAACCCATCCCAGTACCACCTTTCATTCCAATCAATTACATTTAAGACCAGCATCAAGAAGTTCAAAAATATCTCCATCCAATATTCCATCTACATCACTAGTCTCATAACCACTAATATTATCCTTAACAAGCCTATAAGGCTGTAAAACATAACTTCTTCTAGCACTACCAAACCCATTACTAACAACTTCCCCCCTAATATCACTAACCTCTTTTTTCTTCTCATCTAATAACATAGTATACAACTTACTTCTAAGAACCTGCATAGCCTTTTCCTTATTCCTAATTTGACTTCTCTCATTCTGACAAGTAACAACAATCCCCGTAGGAATATGCGTAAGACGAACCGCACTATCAGTAGTATTAACCCCCTGTCCTCCGGGACCACTACTACGATATATATCAGTTCTAATATCATTATCATTAATAACAACATCCACATCATCAGAAATAACAGGAATAACATCCACACCAGCAAAAGAAGTATGTCTCCTCTTATTAGCATCAAAAGGACTAATACGAACAAGCCTATGGACACCCTTTTCCCCTTTCAAATAACCATAAGCATTCATTCCATCTACCTGAAACATAATAGATTTATAACCAGCCTCATCTCCATCTTGCTTATCAAGTAAAGTAATCTTATAACCCCTTTTCTCACAAAACCTAAAATACATTCGATAAAGCATACTAACCCAATCACAAGACTCCGTACCCCCAGCACCAGCATGAATTTCCATAGTAAGAGAACCCTTATCATATTTACCACTTAAATAAACCTCAGACTCTAACATAGCAATCCTCTCTTTTAATTTATTAAGATCATCCTCCAACAAAAGAGCAATATCACTATCACAAGAATCATCTATAACAGATAAAGAATCCCTAATACTATCAGATAAATAATTAACACTAGCAATAATACTCTTAATACTTTTAAGTTCACTCATAACTCCCTCAGCCCTATCCTTATCATTCCAAAAAGAACTATCCAGCATAAGCTTATTAATTTCACTCTCTCTCTTAATTTTACTATCTAAGTCAAAGAGACCTCCTAAGCATATCAACCTTATCACTAAGTTCCATATACTCTCTCTTAATATCAAATATTTCCATCAAATCACCCTAATACTAGTATACATTATTTAAAAAAAAAAATAAAGAGAAACAAAAATATTGACACCAGAAAAACAAAATGATAATATAAAAATACAATAGGAGGCCTAAAAATGACTAAAAAGCAATACATAATACTAGGAGTAACTATCCTAGCCATAATATTAATAATAACATTAATATTAATAAACAATAAAAATACTACATGGACCAAAGAAATAATAAACTCAAACTCATACGAAATATATAAAACAGACTGCAATAACAACGAAACCAAACTAGAAAACAGTGCAATGACTACTATAGATAAATACTGGAATGAATTATCAAACAACGGTCCATGGATAGGAGAAGATGCCTGCTACGAAAAAATAACTATAAAATATGACATAAACGGCATCATCCAAGAAAGAGAAATATTAATCATAGATAACAGTTCAGTAGTATTAACAACAAACAATATAAGCTACTACTATGTAAACGCAGAAAACTTAATAAAAGTATTAAAATAAACATCAAAGTATTTTAAAAGAGACAACTATTCTGTCTCTTTTTTATACATATTCAAAATATTCTTAAACTCATCAAGAGCTCCAGTAACAACCTCTTTCCTAGTCAAATCAACACCCGCTAGCTTCAAAGATTCCAAAGGAGATTTCTTACTACCACATTTCAAAAACTCAATATACCCCTCTACAGCACCATCCTTATTAGCTAATATATTATTAACAATCACAGTAGCAGCACTAAGACCCGTAGCATACTTATAAACATAAAAATTATAATAAAAGTGCGGAATTCTCTCCCATTCATACCTAATCTCATCATCAACAACTACACCATCGCCAAAATAAAACTTATTAAGATCATAATACAAACTACAAAGCTTATCAGAAGTAAGAGCCTCATCATTAATAAACATTTCAGAAATCTTCTTTTCAAATTCTGCAAACATAGTTTGCCTATAAATAGTAGACTTATATAACTCCATAAGATTATTCAAAATAAACTTTCTCTCTTCACTACTACTACTATTCTTAAGCATATAATGACTAAGTAACAATTCATTAACAGTAGAAGCAACTTCTGCTACAAAAATACGATACTCACTATTCTGATAATCATTATAACACCTAGAAAAATAACTGTGCATAGAATGCCCCATCTCATGAATCAAAGTTGACATATCACTATACTTATCCTGATAATTAAGAAGAATATAAGGATTAGTATCATAACTACCACCAGAATAACCTCCAGTCCTCTTACACTTAGTAGGATAAACATCAATCCATCTACTATTAAGACCCTCTTTAACCTTTTCAACATATTCATCACCAAAAACTTCAAGAACCTTAACAATAATCTCTTTAGCTTCTTCATAACTATACTTCTTATCATACTCAGAATTCATAGGAACATATATATCATATAAATGAAGATCAGAAACACCTAAAATCTTCTTCTTCAAAGCATAATAATCATAAATATACTCAATTTTCTCATGAACAGATGAAATAAGATTATCATAAACATCAATACAAACATCATCCGCAAACAAACTCATAAGTATAGCACTATCATACTTATATATCTTAGCCAAAACAGCCTCTTCCTTAACATTATTAGCAAGTAAACTAGCAAAAGTATTAGAAAACTTTTTATACTCATCATATAACCCCAAAAAAGCATTTCTCCTAAGAGTCCTATCACCACTATCAATAAATAAAGAATAACTACTATTAGAAAGCTCATAACTCTTACCATCACTATCAACTACATCATTAAAAGACATATCACAATCCTTAAAAAGCTCATAAGTATCATAACAATTACCAATAACCCTACTCATACTAGATAATAACTTCTCTTCATTATCATCCAAAGCATGCTCCTTAAACCTATAAACATCATCAATATAAAACTTATAATTCAAAAGAGAAGGAACCTCATCATAAAAACTATTCAAAACATCAATATCAAGTTTCAAAATACTAGGAACAACAAAAAAGCAAGCACTAGTAAAATCACTTCTTAAATTAGATACTTTCTCACAAAGTTCTTGCTTACTATTATCAGAAGTATCTAGATCAAAAGACAAACTAGTATAAACAGATAATTTAGAAATAATCCTATCAATATCAAAATACAACTTAATAGTAGCCAAAAAATTCCCACTATTACTAATCATAGTATTCTCAAAACCCTTAAGATCATCAATTAACTCCTTACATTTATTATAATCATCATAAAAAGCATTAATATCACTATAAATAACCTCTAAATCCCAAACATACTCCTTACTAATAACATTTCTATCTTTCATAAATATATCCCTTTCTATTAAACATTAAATCTAAAATGACAAATATCCCCATCCTGCATAATATAATCCTTACCCTCTATTCTAGCTCTACCAAGCTCTTTAACCTTAACCTCAGAACCAGCAGTAATCAAATCATCATAAGACATAACCTCAGCCTTAATAAAACCCCTTTCAAAATCAGAATGAATAATACCCGCA
>CAYYXX010000016.1:0-19388 GCA_964475905.1 uncultured Clostridium sp.
TATGCACCTCTTCAAGTAACTTCTTATCAGGATTCTCTATAGTAAAGTACATAATCACTGTAATAAAAGTTTCCATAGCGGTAAATGCAAGTATCTCAGGATACATTTTTTGAATTATACCAACTAAAATGCCTATTACCAAAAATACATATATTGGCAAATATTTTTTACTTTTTACATTCTTAAAATTTCTAATCAAACAATAAAGCATTAATAAAATATATAATACACTTCCACAGAACACTACATTAACAGCAGCTCCATAAGAATACATAACATATCCAAATTCATTTATATTAAAATTTAATGGTAATAAAAGTATTAAAGTTACTGCAGCTATATCAACTAACACATGAAATATAGTTACTTTTTTCATATATTTTTTTATTTCATTTTTATCTTCTAGTTTTGAAGATATTAAAAAAATATATATACTAAAAACTGAACACCATACAGTCAAATACATTAAAAACATCTTATTAAGAATTGTATAAAATAATAAATGTTCCATTGCATATCCAGCAAATATAGTACACATCAATTCTAAAATTATGCCAAACAAGTTTATTATAATTATTTTGGAATAAACTTTATTCTCTGCTGTTTTAATTCTTGCTTTAGAAAAATATGCAATCGTTAAAAGAAGACTATAAAATAAACTTATTATAGTTAAAATTATTGTACTATTAATTTTCATATATAAAACCTCTCTTTACTCTATAGAAATTATAGCATAAACAATAAAGAAAAGAAAGTACAATTATTTACTTTCCTCTAATATTTTTCTTCTTACTTTCTCTACTTTTTTATAATCAACTTTACCAACCGAAGTAAGTGGTAACTCTTCTTCAAAAATAAAATCTTCTGGTTGTGAATATTCTGGAAGTTTATCTTTACATAATGCTATTAATTCTTCTTTTAATTTCTTTAGTTCTTCAACACTTCTATTTTTAGTAATAATATGTGCCTCTGGTGAAGATCCATATTCTAAACTAGGAATAGATATTACACAACACTTTTCAACATTAGGATGTCCCATTATTACACCCTCAATATATGCAGGATATAACTTAAAACCACCGTGAGTAAACATTCTTTTATATCTATTTATATAATATAAAAAACCATCTTCATCAATATAACCAACATCATCAGAATGTATCCACACTTTTCCATCTCTATGAATTCTTTTAATTTTTTCTTCATCTAATTCATTATTCAAATATCCTAACATTATTGTAGAACCAGTAATACATATTTCTCCTTCTTCTCCATATTTAAGTTCTTCATCTGTTCCTCTTTTAAAAATACCATAAGTATTAAGAGGCAGTGGAATACCTAAACTATTAAGTTTATTCACATTACCCATACAAGTAACAGCAGTTCCTGAAAGTTCAGTCATTCCAAAACCTTTATCAATAGTACAACTTGAATTATGATTCTTAAAAAAGTTTATTACTTCTAATTCTTGCGTTTTAGTAAATGATTCTCCACCTACCCCTATGTGTTTTACAAAATTCCAATTCATTGAATTAGCTTTCCTATCTTTAACAAGATCTTCAACATAAGTAGGAACAGTTGCTGTATGATTAGGCTTATACTTTATCATAAAATCAGTAAACTCTCTAGGAGATAGTATTGGTGCTACTATATTTGTCATACCTAAACACATAGGCATATGAATAGTAACAACAATACCATAAGCCACAAATGGTACTATACCATTTAAGAAAGTATCTCCTTTATTATAATTAGCATTTAATGATTTATATTGAATAGCCATAGCATTAAAGTTCTCATTAGAAAGTTTAACAGTCTTAGGAACACCAGTAGTACCTCCAGTATGAACTAAAGCTGCTACTATATCTTTTTTATATCTAGGATATAAAGGATATCTATATTTAGGAGTTTTTAGCATATCATTCCAAGACATATATTTATCTTTTTTCTTAATATTATCTATATTAGTATATAATTCACTATTTTCTTTTCTAGCTTTTTTATTAGCCAATATATTAAGTGGAAACAATACAGAATTATATGGACTTATAGTAATTACTCTTTCTACTAACATATCAATATCTTCATCACTCATACACTTATCAAATTCAGGTAAAAAATTATCCATAACAAATATAGTATCAGATTCAACTTCCATAATATACTTCTTAATTTGTTTATAATCACTTCTTACATCAATTAAATTAATAACTGCTCCCAATTTATTTAAAGCATAAAATAATATTTCAATTTCTGGATTTGCTACTGACATAACAGTAACTACATTACTTTCACAAATACCCAAATTATATAGACTTCTAGCAGTCTCATCTATTTTATCAATAAATTCCTTAAAACTTATCTTCTTACCATAATAACTAATAGCCTTAGTACTTAAATTATCAATATTTTGATTTACCATATATTCATAAGCCGTTAAACTTGGTATTTCCGCAGTTAAAGCCTCTTTAGTATAATACTTCTCCCAAGGCTTATCAACTGAAGCATAACCAGTTATAACTTTTTCCTTATCTAGCACATAACTATCTTCCAATTTACCATAAACATCAATTCTATTTTTTTTCATAACCTATTCCTCCAAATAATTCTAACATAAATTAATTCTATCAATCAACCTAATAACCTCATCATAACTCTCATCTAATAGTTCTAATCTAAAAGACTTAATTCCAATGCCAATATAATACTCTATTTTATCTAAATAGTCAATATTTTTATAGTGCATAATATGTGTTAAACAATTATTATGTAATATTCTATATTTATTCTTATTAATATCTTCAAGATAATAAATATCATCACTACCACAAGGACAAGCCCCACCCTCCTTAATAGGACAAGACTTAGTAACCATCAGTTCTACCTTACCATATACCAATATTTCTACCTTATCCTTAATATAATCATCTAAATAATCATAATTAATCTCAGGAGATAAAGTAACCCTCTTAACATTATTATCTAAAAGAAACTTAATACTATAATTATTAACAACATTAAGATAATAATCACTAACCAAATTAACATCACTATTACCATACTTATAAATAGCCCCAAACTCAGTAGCAAGAATATTCTTACTATCATAATTAAAATCATTAACTACTCTAGGTAATCTTAAATATACCCTATCATTATCCTTATATTCACTATATAAATCACTATCTACATAAATCCTATCAACATTCTTATATAAAGAAGCCTCTACTTGATCTTTATTTCTAGCAAGTACCGCTATCTCATAATTACCATTACTATCCTCTTCATAATCCAATACTACATCATTAATCACAATATCCCTATTAACTTTAGTCCTAAGATAAATCAATCTATCTACAAGTTTTCTCCTCACATTATTCAAATCTTTCATATTAACAAAAATATCCCTATCCGTATTAATACAAAAACTATTCATAGTAAACAAAGTATTACCAAGTTTAGATAACTTCTCCTCTATCTCCTTAGAAGTAGTTCCCCTTTTAACAGGAGGCTCAACCACCACTTTATCCATAACAACATTCTTACCATCATTAAAAGATATATCTAAATAATTATCCCTTAAACAAACTAATATATCTATACCAATCTTCTTTTCTTTATAAGATAAAATCTCATTATCCAAATAATTACTAGAAGTCTTAACCAAAATATCCTTACACTTTAAATTAACCTTATTATCAAGATAAATAATATCACCCTTACAACCCCTATTAACAAGTAACATCTTATCATTATAAATAAAATTAACTACCATACCAATATTACTATCTTTAAACCTAATACCATCTTCCTGATACAAAGTATTACTAAGTCTAATCTTAATCTTACTAGGTGTTACATCAATTACACTACCTATCTCTAAACCTTGATGATTAGAAGTACAAGTATTCATAACATTATCCTTAAATAAATAACCACTAGTAAACTCTCTATTAAATAATACTTTCAAATTATCCATCTCTTTTCCAGTAATTTTATAATTAACATTATCCATTAACATACGATATATACTAGTTACATAACCCACATAAGAAGCTGACTTCATTCTACCCTCAATCTTAAAACAATCAATACCAGAATTAATCAACTTATCAAAATTATCTATAGTATTTAATTCCCTAGTACTAAGTAAATACCTATTACAATCAATATACTTACCATTCTTAATCAACTTATAAGGAAGTCTACATACCTGCGTACACTCTCCACGATTACCACTTCTACCACCATTCATACTACTAAAAAGACAACATCCCGAATACGAATTACATAAAGCTCCATGAATAAATACCTCTTTCTCAATATCAACATCAATACTTTCAATATCTTCCAAAGACATTTCCCTATCAAATACCACCCTAGTAACTCCAAGCTTTTTAAGCAATCTAATACCCTCATTATTATGATTATGACATTGCGTAGAAGCATGAATATCAATATTAGGAAACTTCTCTCTTACCAAAGAAATCATACCAATATCTTGCATAATAAGAGCATCTACTCCTAGTAAATATAAATACCTAATATATGAAATAAACTCATCAATTTCCCTATTATAAATAATAGTATTAACCGTAACATAAACTTTAACACCATATAAATGAGCATAACTTACCGCCTCTTTTAACTCCTCATCACTAAAATTACCAGCATAAGCTCTAGCTCCAAACAACTTACCACCAATATATATAGCATCAGCCCCCGAATGCACCGCTAATAAAAAACACTTCATATTACCAGCAGGACTAAGTAATTCTTTCATACAACCAACTTCCTCTTCCAAGAAATAGTATACCATATAAATAAAAAAAAAGATACATTGCCTGACAACAACATATCTCCAAGTTTAGTGAATGACTACTCTAAATTAAATGTCAGTTAATCCTAAAATAGCCTCTTATCTAATGAGTATCTTCTCTCATACATATATGTATATCTAATAGTAAGATAAGAATTAGAGCCTCTACCCTAACACCCATAAAAGGTACCATATTTCCAAATAACATTCAATTTTACTCGGGTAAGTATCTTATCAAACAATACTTACGGTACCACGATACCCTATTTCCAAATACAATTCTTTTCTACTCGGGGAACACAAAATACTACAAGTGTTCACAGTATCTACCATTTCACATTGCACCCTGTTTCCAAATATAACTATACTCGGGTAAATATCAAATACATTGTCATTAAATATTTACAGTGCTTTCATATTATCTATCATTTCCTATTAGACAATTAAATTATACAATAAATTAATATCCCTGTCAAGAACTTTTCTCTATTTTTTTCTAAAATTTATCAGAAACACTTGAAACAATTTCTCTAATCTTTCTAAATCTATGATTAAGACCAGATTTAGAAATAACAATCCCCGTTTCCAAAGAAATAATTTCTGCTAATTCCTTAAGAGAACTCTCCTTATACTTCATCCTATACTCAATAACAACCCTAAGCTTATCATCAAGTAAATCAACCATATCAAGATCATACAATTTCTCAATATCCTTAATCTGCCTACTAGCAGTTAAAAAAACCTTATCCATATTAGCCTGTTCACAATTATTAAGCCTATTAGTCATATTCTTATGATCCCTATATATCCTAATATCCTCAAAATACATAACCGCCGAAAACGCCTTAATAACCCTTAAAAAATCACTAATCTTTTCAGCCTCTTTAATATAAACCGTATAACTCTTCTCCCTCTTAATAACCTTACTATTAAGATCATACATATTAAGTAAATCATTAACAAAATAAGCATAACCCTTAGTATCCAAAATAAATTCCAAATGATACCTACTAGTCTTAGGATCATTAACAGAACCAGAAGTCAAAAACACTCCCCTTAAATAAGCCCTTATCTGCTCATCATCATCAATCAAATACTCTTTAGGAACATCCAAATAACTATTATTCTGAATAATAGATAAATCCTCTAATATTTCACAAACCCTACTATTAACATTCAAAATAAAAGTATAACCCTTTCCAATCTTCTTATTCCTAATAGTAATAGAAGGAGTAACATCATATATCTCCTTAAAAAGCCTAAATACCATCCTAGCCACAGCATTATTCTCAATAACAATACCAATACCATTAGAAATATTACCAGTAGTTCGCACAATCGCCGACAATAAAGAAATATCCTCTACTCTAGTAGTATGAGTTTTAGATACCTCATCCTTAACAACATAAGTAAAACTCATTATTTTAACTCCTTAACAATATAATTAAATATATCTAAAGCTGTCCTATGTGAATCATGACGAACCTCTTTATTATCATTAATAAGTAAAAGCTCATCCTCAATAATCTCAACACCCATATCATTTAAAACATCATAATCAATTTCAATCTGACTAGCATTCTCCTGCAAATACCTATCCTTTATCTCATTAGGAACTACCTTATTATTAACCACTACCACATCAATCATATCATCAATAACATAAGAATTAATCTTCTTAATACAATCAGATACATTATACCCATCAGTCTCTCCATGTTCACTCATAATATTACAAACATACATCTTCTTAGCATTAGAATTAATAAGAGCCTCCCGAACCTCATCTGCTAATAAATTAGGAATAATACTAGTATATAAACTACCAATACCAAATATAATCAAATCAGCCTCACCAATAGCAGTAATAACCTCAGTAGTAGGTCTTACTTTCTCCTTATATTCAATATAAAGAATCTCTCTACCAGCCTTAGTAATATTAGACTCCCCCTCTATAACCTTACCATCCTTAGTATGAGCAATAAGAACAGGATTCTCTTCAGTAAAAGGAAGAATAGTACCCTTAATATTAAAAATTTTAGATAAAGAACGCAAAGATTCAGTTAAATTACCCGTAATATTATATAAAGCAGTCAAAAGCAAATTCCCCATAGGATGATTATTAAGAGAATTATCCGTAACAAAACGATATTGAAGTAAATCCTCGATCAAAGGCTCAACCTCAGACAAAGAAACTAAAACATTCCTAATATCCCCAACAGCAAAAATATCAAACTCTCTTCTTAATTCTCCACTAGAAGAACCATCATCTGCTACTGTTACAATAGCAGTAATATCAAGAGGAAATAACTTCAAACCCTTAAGTAAAACAGAAAGCCCAGTTCCTCCACCTAAAACAACTATCTTCTTCATCTCGCACACCTCTTACCCATTATACTATAAATAATGAAAAAAATAAAGAAAATATTACAATACCAATAACCAAAAAAGCACTAGTAAAACTAATGCTTAACACCCTTATATCTTCTCTCTTGAATAAAAGAATTAACAAACAAAATCCCCTTAACAGGTACAACCTTAGTAAGAAAATGATTAAATTTCATATTATTAGGAATAATAAGTAACTTATCCATAAACATACCATCAATAGCCACTCTACTAGCATAATCACTACTCAAAGAAGAAATATTAAACTTAACATCCGCTACCTCATTAAAATTAGTATTAACAGGCCCAGGACAAAATACTGATATCTTAACCTTAGAATTATCCCTTTTAAGTTCCTCATATATAGCAAGAGACAAAGAAACAATATAATTCTTCGTAGCATAATAAGTAGCCATATAAGGCCCCGGCATAAATCCCGCCATAGAAGCCACATTAAGAATTCTACCATAATCCCTTTTTACAAAATCTTTCAAAAACAATTTAGTCAAAATATGATAAGCCTTAATATTAAGATTAATCATATCCATCTCTTTATCTAAACTAGTCTCAGAAAAATTACCAGCATCCCCAAAACCAGCATTATTAATTAATATATCAATATTCTCATCTTTCAACTGCTTATATAACTTAACACACTCTTCTTCACACATCAAATTATAACCATAAGCATGAATATTCTTATACCCCTTAAATACACTATTAATCTCTTTCTTATCTCTAGCAACTAAATAAAGCTCAAAACCATACGAATATAAATACTTAGCCATATCTCTTCCCATACCAGAAGAAGCTCCAGTAATAAGTACTTTCATATAACAATCATCCTTTCTAAAAAAAATAACCAATACTGATTATTTTTCTTCTAATTTATCAATAACACTCTTAGCAACAGAAATAGTCTTTTCTTTTAGATCATTAGCAATCCCCTCAAGAATAGGAGTCCCCTTTTCCTTAGAAAGCAAAACAAGATCATTAGCTTTCTCCTTAAGTAACTCTCCCTTTTCTTTAGCAATCTTTAAAACCGTTTCCTTATCAAGCTCTTCAATACCCCTCTTAAGATCCTCTACTTTCTCAGTAAATTCATCCTTAATATCCGCTACTGTCATATCATCTACATTATTCATAAACTCATCAAACTTCTTCTTAATATCACTTCTAAGCTCACTACCCTTTTTAGGAGCAAATAACAAAGCAAGAGAAGCACCCAAACCAGCCCCAAGAATTAACTTACCTAAACCTTTTTTACTCATTCTTATCTTCCTTTCTTTTTAAAAAAACTTTATCAACAATTGTCCCAATAAAATCAATAAATTTATCAGTAACAAAAGTCATCTTATTAGTAACAAGCGAAAGAACCTCAAATAAACCATCTAAGGATTTAACCTTACCAGTAATATTATCTACAACTTTTTCTATTTTATCCACCGTAATAATCAATTTAATAGAAAGTACAATCAAAACTACCAATAAAACAGCACCCAATATATACAAAATAACAGGTAAAACCTCCGCTAATGTCATTACTTATCCTCCTCATCATACATAGAATCAATCAAATTAAAAATATCATTATTCTTATCATCATAATCATCTAAAATACTATCAATAGTCTCTTCACTAGAAATAAGATTATCAAACTCCTTAGTATCAATTAAATCATCAGAAGTCTTTTTACTAGGTATCTTCTCCTTAACCTCAATCTTCTCTACACCAGCATCTCCCTCATTATGATTAACAATCTTAATATCACTTTCACTAGCATCTAAATTAACATTATTAGCATTAATAACAATATCAGGTTCTTCTCTCCTAGGTTGCTCATACCTCACACCAAAATCAAAATAATTATCCTCAGCATCTCCTATTGAAACATTCTCACTACTAGGCCTCTCTTCCATCATATCAGCAAGTAAATTATCCTCAAGATTTTTCTTCCTATCAGCATTCTTAGTAATCTTAACCTCCTGATATAACTCACAATTCTCACATAAATTATTTCTTATATCATCAGTCAAACTACCAAAAGCCTTATTCCGAACAGTCTCAAAATCAACCTTTTTAGAAGTCCTCTGAATCTCATAAGCACTCTCATCCTGTATCTTTACCTCATCTTTAGTATAATTCTTATCTAATATCCCATATACTGGAGATATAACCGGAGTAGGCTTAAACCTCTTAGGCTTAACCTCCTCTTTCTTAGAATATAAATTAGCTTTCCTCTCTTCTTCTCTCTTCTGAACTAAAACATTCTGATTACTATTATATTTAGAAGTATCAAAATAATCAATCTCATCCATCTCTATAGGAAAAGAAAAATTATTACTAGAAGTTCTAGACTTAACAGCCTGTCTATCACTAACAACTTCTTTATTAAAAGACTCTTCCTTAAGTTTCATCTCTGACACTCTCTTCTCTTCTTCTTCAATCTTCTTCCTCATAAAAGTAGGAAGTTTATGCTCTTCCTCTAAATTATCAACCTCTTTAGTCTCAACAACTTCCTCTTCATCAGAAAACAAATCCTTAACTTTATCTAAAAATCCCATATATAGACTCTCCTTTTTTAATATTCTGGTAAACTAGGATTACGAACTTCCTCTTCACCAACATATTCACTTAAATACTCCGAAAACTTACTCTCAGTATTATCAGGCTTCTTAATTTTATATTCCTTAAATGCACTAGAATAATGCTCATCAAGAATAATACTCTCAACTAATTTATCATTATAACTAATACTATCTAATATAATCATAGCATAAGAAAGAATATTATCAATATCCCATTCATTAACATAAGCTTCTATCTTAGCATAATTATAAACAACCTTTATAAAGTACTTATCATCATCTTTAACTATTTTAACATATCCACTTACATCATCATTACTACCAATCCTCGTATAAAAATAGTCCTGAGATCCACCACTATCATCCATATTAATACTATTCTTATAGTAATAGCTGACAATATCTACATATAAATAAATATATGTATCATTAACCTTAAACTTTTGATTAAAATCCTTATCATATATCCTACTTACCCCCATAGGTAAATAATATTTATATCCTAAAGAAGTAGTATTATAAATGTTACTATTATTCTTAATAACACTATCAATAATATCATTATAATTATTATCTATCTTCGTACATCCAATACATAAAAGTAATACTATAATTAGTAAAAACTTTCTTTTCATATCCTACCTCCTCTTCATTATAACAAAAAAAAAACTAAAATGAAATAGTTTTTTTAAAAAATATTTATATTTCTTGAATAACCGTAATAATCATAGGCTTATTACCCGTTTGATTAATCAAATATTTAGACAACTCATCCCTAATACCATTCTTAATCTTATTATATTCAATATACTTAACTCCCTTAGTATTATCCAGTACAATCTTTTCAGCTACTTTCTTAATCTCTTTCAAAAGCTCATAAGAATCCTTAACATAAACAAAACCCCTAGTAAGAATCTCAGGACCAGCCATAATCTTCTTACTACGCTTATTCAAAGTAACAGAAATAATCATAATACCATTATCAGATAACATCTCTCTATCCTTTAGTACAACTTCCCCAATATCATCACCAATCGTACCATCAATTAATACAGAACCATTAACAACCCTCTCAAACTTATTTTCCAATACACCATTTTTAAAAGAAACAACATCCCCATTCTCTTTTAAAATAATATTATCTTTAGGAATACCAACCATCTCTGCTACTTCAGCATTCATAACCTGATTCTTATATTCCCCCCTAATAGGAAAATAATACTTAGGATTCATCAAATTTATCAAAGTCATCAAATCCTCATTAGAAGCATGATGCGACAAATAATCTTTAGAAGACAAATAAACAACATTAGCCCCAGTCTTAGCAATCTCATCTAATAAACTATAAAAAGTCTTCTCCCTATTATCATAAACAGGAATAGCCAAAAATACCGTATCACTATCCTTAAGCTTAATAAATTTATCATAACCATTAACAATTCTTAAAATATTATAATAAGGTTTTTCCTTTTCATTAGCATTCAAAATAACAACGTTCTTATCATTAATATTAGATAAATCCCCAATAATATCAGGAGAAAAATTCAAATAATGATTACTAGAAGCAAAATCAATTATCCTTTTAAGTCTTTTACCCATTATAACAATCTTTCTATTAGTCTTTTCTACCTCAGTAAACAACTCATGAATCCGATATAAATGTGAATCTAATACATTAAAAATAATCCTACCATCACTATTATTCAAAGTCTCTCTAATCAAAGAAGAAATCCTATGTCTAGGAGAAGTAAACCCCGAATTACCAGCATAAACAGACTCCGTAAGAAGACATAAAACTTTCTGCTTACCAATATACGCAAGTTTCCCAATATCCGTTTGATAAGCCCCTTTCATAAGTGAATCAATAACAAAATCAGCAGTATAAAATATAACACCATCCTTAGTATAAATAGCATATCCAAAGTTATCAGGAGTAGAATGAGATAAATTAACCGGAAAGAACTTAACCCCACCAACCTCTAAAGGAATATTAGCCCTAATCTCTTTAAAATGCTTATAATTAATATTAGAATTCTCAAAATCCCTCTTAACAACCTCTAAAGTATACTTAGAACCATATATATAAGGATTACCCAAATCTTTAACAATATCCGGTAAAGCCCCCACATTCTCATCATGACCATGCGTCAAAAATATTGCCCTAATCCTCTTTCTATTTTCCTTTAAATAAGTAATATTAGGTATAATATAATCAATACCTAAAGCTAATTCATCTCCATATTTTAATCCAGCTTCAAAAATAAATATCCCCTTATCAATTTCAATAACAAACATATTTTTACCATTTTCATCTAAACCACCCAATGAAAACATCTTAATCTTACTCAAAATAAATCCTCCTCTCATAAAAGTAAAAGACTTAAGTAATTATATCAAAGTTTTTCTACTTTGTCAGCAAAAAATAATAAAAAAATAAATTTTTTACTTATCTTTACTTCTCTCTAATATAGAAATAAATCCAATTAAATAAACAATCCCCAATAACAATCCACATAAAACATCACTAGTATAATGAACCCCCAAATATATCCTACTAATCCCAATAGAAGGTATTAATAACAATAAAAACAAAATAAGAAAAAACTTAATCTTCCTATGCTTAACATACTTAAATATCAAATATATCAAATACCCATAAAACACCACACTAGTAATAGAATGCCCAGACGGAAAACTATAACCATCTTCAAAAACAAGCCTATTAATATCCGGCCTATCCCTAGCTATTATCATCTTTAAAACATTATTAATAATAGTAATACCAGTTAAATTAATAACAATATTTAATTTTATATGCTTATCCCTAATAAAAATAATAAGTAAAATAGCTAAAACAATAATAAAGATCGGAGAAGCCAAATTAGTAATAAACTTCACAAAACCAGTTCTCCTATCACTAATAACCCCATTACTCATAAAATCATAAACATAACTATCAATAAATATCTCTCTATCCATAACTACCATATAAGTAAGAAACAATACTCCCACTAAACAAACAAAAATAACCCCCCATTTAAAATACCTCTTCACCACTTATCATCTCCAATAACCTAATATTTACTTTCTCTATATTCAACTAAATCATTTCTAAATTCTTTATACCTTCTAAATAATGAAATCCAATTTTTATATTTATCATTTACTGCAATAAACCATTTGCCAATACTTGTATTCTATTTCTTCAAAAGTTCTTGTTTGTTTGGTTTTATATAAAGGATCACATACACTAAATCCTTTTTCATCATAACCTGTTAATAATACTGCATGATAAATGCCAGATAGTTCACCTGCTAGTATAACTAGATTACCTTCTTGTAATTTTTGTTTTAATATATCAGTATTTATTGAAATACCATTTAAAACTTTGGCTCCATTATTTTTTGCAAATCCCAAGTATTCTTTATATTCTTTCATTGCAAACTCAAAATCTTCTTTATTAAGAGCATTATACTTATTTTCAAATAAATTATCATAAATAATTATATCTCTAATAGCTTTTCTATCACTATACTCTAATGTAAAATAGAAATGTTGTGTTTTGTATGATTCGGGTATTTTATGTAGTATTAGTGTTATGTATATCTTAATTTAAACTCATCCATAATGGCATATTTACTCAATTTTGAACAGTTTCAAGAAGTCTAAAATAATCAAGCACATTATCAATTACATCATCAGCAGCAATATCAAGCCAATTATTTCTTGCATCTGATAAGCGTTGTTTAAAAGCATTATTATTAAGAGTATAATTTAAATTTTTAATTATATCGTGAATATTATTTTCTCTCATTACTGTATCTTCAATTATTAATATATTTATTATATTTAGTAATTCATCTTTATTAATATTCGTTTTATTAAGTAAATAATAAATGTCAAATATATCTTTGTATCTTGTAGTTCTTATACCAAATTTTAATAATGACTTTAATTTCTCACAAACTATTTGTTCTTTTGAGTTAATAACGAGTGTTACACTTTCATTAATTGCATCCAAATCAAAACAATATTCATCTTGTTTTATATCAAAGTTTTTGTGAACACCTATATCCAATTTAGCAGAAACACTAAAATTATTTTCATCTTTTAGAATAACATTAACTCTTTTTCCTTTGTAATCTTGATGATGTAATTCCTGTATATCTCCATCTACATAAACTTTAATACCATCATTTACTAAATTTAATGTATCTATAAACACTTTTATTGATTCATCAGCAAGTGAATATTTTATGAAATCTAAATCTAAATCTCTTGTTGCACGTCTTTTATCATTAGAAATGCTGTACATTACAACTCCACCCTTAATTGTTACATTTTTATTCATTTTACTTTTAGATATTTTATTTAAAAAAATATCTTGACAATTCTTTGCAGAGGCATTAGCAAGTGAAAAACCAATTTCAAGATACTTCTTTCTCAACTCTTCTAAATTCATTAAAAAACCTCACGCATCAAAGTATCATATAATGATGATTCATTTTTATAATATGAAATATATTCTTGAATCTTATATATATCAAGTTTATCAATTTTTTTTCTATAATTTATAATTATTTCCTTATAATAATCAAATGGAATTAAATTCTTTTTTCTGATTAATTCTACTAACATTCTTTCTTCATCATAGATATTAATTTTAACATTTTCAACTTCAATTTGTGTTTTACCAAATTCAAACAAATCATTAGGTATAAAGATTTGTTTTATGTTTTTATCAGATATTCTCGTATCAGTTCTTTTTGTTGCTAGATAAAAATAATCTGGTACAACATCAGTTAAATCATAATAGTAATATGCACTATCAGATGAAAAAATAGCATCAGGATACTTTTTGCATATTATTTCTAAAGGATTAACAAATTCAGTATCCGAATATAAGCCATTATCTACTTTAAATAATTCCTTACTTTTAATAGCTTTATTAAGTTGATATGTAGAATATTTATTTTTATCTAATTCATTTCTAAAATATAACATTTTATCACCCTAATACAATTATAACAAAACAACACACAAAAATCAATAAATTGTGTATTATTTTGTTAATTTTACATACTTAATTAAAAGCATCTTTTTCTTTTTTCATAATCAATATAATTTCTAAACCATCTTTTTTTATTAGGCCTTAAATTATCTTTGTTTTTATTATAAATGTCTTGCCACTCTTTTATCATTTCATTGGTAGGCTCTTGCATTAACATATTCATTCTCCTCTACAAATTACTATTTATTTGTTTCTTCTAAATATTTTTTATACATTTCATCCATACTAGATATGTAATCTCTATCTTGTTTTATTCTAAATTTTTCATACTCATTTTCAGCTTTTTCTATAGCTTTTTTATGTAATATTTTACCAGCATCATTCAAAATATTTTTCTTTCTAAACTTTAATAATTCATCTGTTTCTTTTATCCAATCATTCATTGTCATTATTTGATGTTCTAAAGCCATATCTTCAGCATAATCTAAGAAACTAATTGTTAATCTTTCTAACTTTTTTAATTCATCTTCATTTAAATAATTTTTAGCAATACTAATATCATATTTCATAATCTTACCATCTGGACTATTCTTCCAATTAGTTAAACCCATATGATTTTTTTCACTATCTACTCTTTCATAAATTAGTTCAGCGGCCATTTTTCCAGTAATGGCAAAGTGTAACTTATTTTGAACTATTTTAAAAAAAGTATAAGCTTCTTCAGAATCTTTATTATAATCAATACTTGTTGCTTCAAATACATCGGTAATTTTTTGATATTGTCTTCTTTCACTTAGTCTAATTTCTTTAATAGTTTGCAATAATTCATCATAATAATCCTTACCAAATTTAGGACCATTTTTCATCTTTTCTACATCTATTACAAATCCTTTAATCATATAATCTTTCAAAATATTTGTTGCCCATATTCTAAATTTAGTTGCTTTTTTTTAAATTAACTCTATACCCTACAGCAATAATCGCATCTAAATTATAAAATTCAAGGCACCTTTTTACATTACGATTACCTTCTTTTCGAACTACCGAGATTTTCTCGGTAGTTAAATTTTTATCAAGTTCATCTTCTTCAAATATATTTTTTAAATGTAATCCTATATTATCAGTACTACATTCAAATAATTCTGACATACTCTTTTGAGTTAGCCATATTGTTTCATCTTTTAATATTACATCTACATTTATTTTTCCTTCATCAGTTTCATATAATAATATATTACTTTCGTTCATATTTTTATCAAATCCTTTCATTATTTTTTAGTATTAAAATATACACATATACTTATCTATTTTTTACTTTTCAAGAGATTTTAGTTGTAGTACCGATACACTCTCAACATGCTTAGTATTAGGAAACATATCAAATAAAGTAATATCATCCAAAAAATATCTATCTTTTAACAAATTAATATCCCTAGCTAAAGTAATAGGATTACAAGAAACATAAACAATCCTCTTAGCCCCACTACTAAATAAAGCATTCAAAGTTTTCTTATCAAGACCACTTCTAGGAGGATCAACAACTACCACTTCTTCATTTATATCACCAATATCACTAGTACTCATACATTCAAAAACAATATTATCAATACCATTAATTTTCTTATTCAAATTAGCTCCTACTATAGCATCATAATTAATTTCAACACCTCTTACCCTATTAAAATTACCAGATAAATAAATACCAATTGTCCCAGAACCACAATATAAATCAAGTAAACTATCCCCAGTACCAGCATACTCAAGTACCTTATCATATAATTTACTAATCATACCAGTATTAACTTGAAAAAAAGACTTAGGATATACAGCATACTTAAAATAACCTATATCAAATAAAATATAATCATTACCATATATTACTTTATCATTAAGAACTATACTACTAACACTATCCCTAAGTCTATCAATAATAATATCACTAGCAATATCCCCATAAAGAATCACCATAATATCCTTATTACCCCTAATAACAACCTCATCCAAACCAAACAAAGAAATACCATTAAGAATATCCATAACCCTACTAATACTATCATTAACCAAATAACACCTATCAACATTAATAAGATCACTACTACCCTCTTTATTCAAAGCAAGCCTACCATTAAACACCCTAAAACTAATCTTATTACGATAACCATATTCATTATAATCAGAAATAATACTACTACTAATATCCAAATTAGCATACCTCTTCATAATATCAATAACAATATCTCTCTTAAACTCCAAAGCCTTATCAAACCTAATATGTGAAGTACTACAACCACCACAAATACCATAATAAGGACAAATACAATCTACTCTACTACTATTACTCTTAATAACACTATTAATAATACCATTATAAAACTTCTTCTTTTCATAAGTAACACTAATATCAACAACCTCACAAGGTAAAGCCCTATCAACAAAAACAATCTTATTATCAATCTTTCCAATACCCCTAAAATCATGAGATAACTTATCAATTTTAACTATCATACACATCACAAAACAAGTATAACATAAAAAGAAAAAGAAGTCTATGACTTCATAAGTTCAGTAATAATATCCTCCATAGTAATAATACCAAGAAAATTATTCTCCCTATCAGTAACAATAGCAATATGAGCTCTAGTACTCTCTAATATTTCAAGACAAGAAGCTAAATTAGTATTCTTACTAACCGTAACAGGTTCTTTCATATTTCTCTTAATAGCAATAGAACGATTATTAAGAATCTCATCTAATAAATCAACCTCATACAAAATACCCATTACCTTACATTCCCTATTAATAATAGGAATCCTATCATGCTTATCTCTAAATATACAATTCTTAACTTTCTCAGAAGAATCAGTATCATATAAAAAAGAAACATCTTCCCTATCAACCATAACATTACTAACCTTAAGTTTCTTAAGAAGCACAGCCTTTTGAATAAAAATACTCTCTTTCTCTTCAATAACTCCCTCTTCCTTTATCGTTTTAACAATTTCAACCAATTCATCCTTAGTAGCAGTAACCCTATGATTATTCTTAACCTTCTTCTCAAACTTACCAATAATCTTAGTAACAGGAAGAAGCAAACTAACCATACTCTTAAGTACATAACATAAACCTAAAGCAAAATCCTCAGCATATTCCCTACCAATAATTTTAGGAGTAATCTCCGTAAATACTAAAATAACAATAGTAAGAATAACCGTAATAATAGGAATATACTTATCCCCATATAAATCAGAAAAATAATAAGTAGTAAGAGAACTAACTAAAACACTACATACACAATTAATAATCAAAATAGTCGTAAGAGACTCTGAATACTTAGAATACAACCTATATACACATTTAGCGGCCCTATTACCAGAATCCGCAAGCCTCTTAATACGAATAATATTCAAGCTAGTAAAAGAAACCTCCATAATAGACAATAAAGCAAGCATACAAACTAAAAACAAAATAACCACTATCATAAAGCAAACCTCTCTTTCATAACATTAAAATCCTCATCTAAATATAAACCAATAACATTATTCTTAAGCTTATCTATCAAATAATCATACCCAAGTATAACAAAACAATTCTTAGTATAATTATAACTATAATAACAATCATTATAACTAAGTATAATAAAATGCTTTTTAACATCACCATTCAAATAAAAATTATTAACCCTAATATCATAATCACTAAAATACTTATCAAATATCTTCTTATATATCAAAAAGAGCTCATAAGAACTAATACTACCAATATCCAAAATATTATAAGTAATACCCAGTATATCATATAATAAAGAATCTTTATTATATGATATATTCCCAAAATACTCATCTAAATAATAATCCGTATAACGATCACTAATATATAAACATTTCTTATCTAAAATACTATCACTATTATACTTATCAAAATACTCAGTAACAAATCCCCCCTTAATATTACCTAAATCTAAAAACAAATTAACAATAATAAAACCACTATCTATAAAAACCCTATTAGCTAAATTACCATTAACATTAGAATTAACAATATCACACTTAATATTAACTCTACTACACAAATAAACAAATAATTTAACTAAAGAAACATTATTAATCTTTCTATCACATAAACAAGCCCAAATATTAGTAGAATTATTAATACAATCTAAAGAAACAACTTCATTCTTATTAGATAACAAATTAATATCATAACCAACCAGTTTCCCTAAAGCAATATATAAATACCTAGCTTTACCAATAGTATCTAAACCATCAGGCATCCCACTAATAATACCATTAATAATATCTTCTCCCCTTTTAAACACATCATAATCAGCATAAACAAACCCCCTCTTATTATCCATTAAATCAGCATAATAATAATTCTTCCCATTATCCAAAAAATACTTAGTAACATCCCTATTATCCCCATTAATAGAAATATTAATATACTTAACATCACAAGGTATATCCTTAACATCCAAATAATCATTAACACAATATATATTAGATACCTTATTCATATTCTCACCATAATAATTGTACCAAATTTCTAACGAAAAGTCATTAATTTCGTATTTAAAATAGAAAAA
>CAYYXX010000017.1:0-5611 GCA_964475905.1 uncultured Clostridium sp.
ATATATTAAATTCTTTGTAAACCCTTGATTTATAAGCTTATACGAGACCCCCCCCCGTACAAATGTTCGCCTTTTTCCATACTATTTTAAACGCGTTATAACTATTCATACAGGGCATCTCCTTTCAATTATTTACATACTAATAATATCATAAATATATTCTTTTAGCAATGGGATTTATTAATCTTTTTTAATATCTTCTAATTTTACAGATACAATCTTACTAACACCAGATTCTTCCATAGTAATTCCATATAATATATCAGCATATTCCATAGTTTTCTTTTTATGAGTAATAATAATAAACTGCGTACTATCTCTATATTTATCTAAATACTTACCAAAAGCTTCTACATTTGCATCATCTAGAGCAGCTTCTACTTCATCAAATAAACAGAATGGTACAGTTCTAATATTTAGTATAGCAAATAATAAAGAAATAGCAGTAAATGTCTTTTCTCCCCCTGATAGGAGACTAATACTTTGAAGTTTCTTACCGGGAGGTTCTGCTTTTATTTCAATACCTGTTTCTAATAAATTATTAGGATCTGTTAAGGATAATTCTGCTCTTCCTCCTCTAAATAATTCTCTATAGACATTTTTAAATTCTACTTTTACTTTCTCAAATGTATCTAAGAACTTATCTTTCATAATATTATCCATCTCATTAATAATATTATATAAGGTATCTTCTGCTTTTATTAAGTCATCTTTCTGACTACTTAGAAAATCTAATCTTTCTTTAGCTTTATTATATTCATCAGGTGCATCTAAATTAACATTACCTAATATATTTATATTATCTTTTAATCTTAATACTTCTTCTTTAGCAGTATCTATATCCATATCTAATTTATAATTCTCACTAGCAAATTCATAAGTCATATTATATTCATTAGTTAAATTATTAAGTAAATTATCTAATTTAACATCTATTCTATTTACTAAAATATTAAGATTATTTAATTCTTTATCTTTCTTATTAGCAAAGCTATTTGCTTTAGTTTTTTCTTCTTCTAATTCATTTATTATATTATTATATCTATTTTCATCTTCTTTATATAACTGGATATTCTTATTTACTTCAGTAAGCTTCTCTTTTACTTTATATAATGAATTAATTAGTTCATCTTCATAACTAGCATTATTTGTTATATTAGTTAAATCTTTTAATTCTTTTTCTCTTGCTAATAATATATTATTATTCTGTGTAATATCACTATTTAATACTTCTTTCTTACTAAAATACTCTACTCTTTCTTCTTTATATTTATATAATACTGTATTATAATTATTAATATCTTTATCTATATTATCTATCTCTTTTAATAATTCTTTATTATTATTTATTATATTTTTATTTCTTTTGTCTATTTCTTCTAATTCATACTTTATAGATATTGGATTGATATTTTTTATAGTACTACCTCCAGTTAAGGAACCACCAACATTAATAACTTGTCCATCTAAAGTAACTATCTTATATTTTTTATTTATTCTACTACTAATGATATTTCCTGTTTCTATAGTATCTACGATTAATATATTACCTAGAAGATTATTTATAATATTATTATATTTTGAATCATATTTTACTAAGTTAGAAGCTATATCAATATAACCATCTTCTTTTTCTATTATTTTCTTAATATCTTCATCTATATATCTTCCTTTAATTGTAGATAATGGATAAAATGTTGCTCTACCTAAATTATTGTTTTTTAAATATTGGATTAATTCTTTAGCTATATTAGGGGTATCTACGACTAAATATGATGAAGATGAAGCTAGTGCTGTGTTAATAGCGGTACTATATTGGGCTTCTACTTCAATTAATGATGATATTATATTATGGACTCCTGTAAACTTTGGATTATCTAATATACTTTTTATTTGTTTTGGTATTGATAAATTATTATTGATATTATTTTCTAAATATTCTATTTTATATTTATTACTTTCTATATCTCTATTATTTTTTATTATATGATTATTTATATCATTCTTTTTGGTTAATAGAGTATCTATTTTATCTTTATATGTATTAATATTATTATTAATATTATTTATTTTATTTTCTAATACTAGGATATCATTATTATTATTATTTAATATATTCTTAATATTAATTATTTCTTCTTTCAAAGAAATAATATTATTACTTATCTTAGATGATTCATTCTTATATTTATTTCTTTCTTCTAATAGTCTAATATCTGCGGTAATCTTTTCTTCTTCTTTAGTTAGTTCTATTAATGATAATTGACTATTATTTATATTTTCTCTTACTTCTTTTAATTTATCTTTATATTTTAATATATCAATATCATAAGTACTACTACTGGTAGTTACTTTAGTTATTTCATTTTCTAATTCTACTACTTTCTTTTTACTTTCTTGGTATTCAAAGTTTAAGTCTTTTATTTCTTTAGCCATTACTGCTACTTCTATATTAGATAGTCTATCTTTATATTCTATATATTTAGTAGCTTTATTACTAGCTTCTTCTAAGGGGATAATATTAGTATTTAATTCTAAAATAATATCATTTAATCTAGTAAGATTTATATTAGTCTTATCTAGTTTTCTTATAGCTTCTTCTTTTCTTCTTTTATATTTAAGTACTCCTGATGCTTCTTCAAATATTATTCTTCGATCTTCTGGTTTATTAGATAAGATTTCATCTATTTTACCTTGACTTATTATGTTAAAGCTTTCTTTAGCGGTTCCACTATCAGTAAGTAGTTCTGTAATATCTTTTAATCTTACTCTTTCATTATTTATGTAGTATTCATTTTCTCCTGTTCTAAAGGCCATTCTTTTTATTGATACTTCATTGAAATCAATAGGAAGAGTTCTATCTGTATTATCAAATATTAATGAAACAGAAGCACTGTTTAGGGGGGATCTGCTTTCACTACCTGAGAATATTACATCTAAGGAATTATCTCCTCTTAGGCTTTTCATGGATTGTTCTCCTAGTACCCATCTTACGGCATCTACTATATTGGATTTTCCTGATCCGTTGGGACCTACTATTCCGTTGATATTTTTACCAAATTCTACACTTGTTTTATCTGCAAATGATTTAAAACCATATGCTTTTATTTCTTTTAAATACATACTATTCACATCCTACTTATATATTGTATCAGATTTTTTTATAAAAATCTATGGTATTTAAAAAGAGAATTAAAATTCTATTCTCTCTTTAACATAATTAATAATTTCATCTACTTTTAAGACTATTTGTTCCATGGTATCTCTATTTCTAATAGTAACGGTATTATTATTTATGGTATCATCATCTATTGTAATACACCATGGTGTACCCATCATATCTTCTCTTCTATATCTTTTTCCTATACTACCACTGTCATCATAATCTGCTGTAAAATGTTTTCTTAAATTATTGTATATTTCTATAGCTCTACTACTATGGTATTTCTTTACTAGAGGTAGTACTGCTACTTTATATGGGGCAATAGCAGGAATAAAAGACATATATTCTCTAATATCATTGTTTTCTAAGACTTCTTTTTTATATGCGTTAAATAGTAGGGCTAATACTAGTCGATCTGCTCCTACAGTGGATTCTATTATATAGGGAATGAATCTTTTATTTGTTTCTGGATCAATGAATTCCATTTTTTCACCACTATATTCTTGGTGCCTAGAAAGATCAAAATCAGTACGGTTATGAGTACCGTTTATTTCGCCAAAACCGAATGGAAATTTATAATCTATATCACATGCTTCTTTAGCATAATGGGCTAATTTCTCATGGGGATGATATCTTAACATATCTTCTGGTATTCCTAGATCAATAAAATATTTTTTAGCATATTCTTTGAAATATTCATATAATTCATGATCTTCCCCCGGAGTACAAAAGGTTTGATATTCCATTTGCTCAAATTCTATTGTCCTAAAGGTAAAATTACCCGGTGTTATTTCATTTCTAAAGGCTTTGCCTATTTGTCCTATTGAAAATGGTAAATTACTTCTAGTAGTTCTTTTAACATTTAAGTAATTAACATATTCACCTTGGGCATTCTCTGGTCTTAAATATATGGTATTTTGTTTTTCTTCTACTACTCCCCTATTGGTTTTAAACATTAAATTGAACTCTCTAAGAGAAGTGAAATTACTCTTACCACACTTTGGACATGGTACTTTCTTATCATTTATGTATTCTACCATTTCTTCTTCTGTCATGGCATCAGCATTTATATTTGGATCGTAATCACTTATTAAATTATCTACTCTATGTCTTGTTTTACAATTTTTACAATCTATTAATGGATCACTAAATGATTGGACATGGCCTGATGCTTCCCATACTCTAGGGTGCATTAGAATAGCAGCATCTACTTGATAAGCATTATCTCTTTCTTGTATGAATCTTTTTTTCCATGTATACTTGATATTATCTTTTAGCACACTTCCTAAGGGACCGTAATCCCATGTATTAGCAAGGCCTCCATATATTTCTGAACCTTGATAAATATATCCGTATTGTTTACATATATTTACTATATCTTTCATTGTTATTTCTTCCATAATTTCCTCCATTACACATATAATTTTATCATACTTTACTTTATTTCTCAATATATCTATAATGAATTTTATTTATTTTTAAGTGTAATAGTTATAGCAAAATAAAAATAGCAAAGTTAATTGCTACTTCTATTTATTGCTATTAGAGGCAACTTCTTTAAAAGCTAATGCCTGCTCCATATATTTGTTTACTGATGATGATACTTCATTATCATATAAATCAGTACTTTCTAAAACTATTTCACCATTACCATCACAGGGACCATCATAACCTATATAAATATTTGGGTCTTTGCCTTTATCACTATTAAAGTTATAATCAACTTCAAGAACTGTCCAAATAGTTCCGCAACTTGTAGCTATTTCATTTTCTGCCTGAATGTGCATATTTTTAGGAAGAGTATATTGTCCTGATAATACAATTTCTGAGGCTTTTCTTAAATCTGCTATTAAAGCATCTGAGGCACCACTAGCCTTTGCCATTGTTTCAAAATCTTTATTAATATAATTTTTAAGGCCACCATATACTCTAAGATTAGATAAACTAGTTAATTTATCACTAAAACTATTTCCTGAACCTTTATCGTAAGCATTATTAAGAACTACTGCACCACAAGTTAAAAAGGCAAACCATTCTTTATCACTACCATGTATAAAATTACCGCCAGCTTCTCTAAATATCACAGAGGCCATTTTATCCACATCTTTACTTGTATAATTAATAAGAGATTCTCTACCTGTTATATCTTTATATGAAGTATAATTAGTAGGTACTTTAATTTCTGAATCTTCCTTTAATGTAGTCTGAGATGATTCTGCTAATGAAAAGTTTTCATTAAATTTCTTTTCATCTAAGTTGGCTTTAGCTAGGGCAGCATTAGCATTATATGTTGTGTCTATTTTATCTGGTTTTAGTTTATCTAGATATCCTGTCATTGGATTCTTGGAAAATGATTCTTCAAACTTTTTTTCATCTAAAGTGGCTTTGTCTAGGGCAGCTTTATCAGTGGTATTAACAGTTATTCCTGCTTGCTTTAGAACTTGCTGA
>CAYYXX010000017.1:5711-19182 GCA_964475905.1 uncultured Clostridium sp.
CCTGTATATCCTCCTAGGAAAGTGCCTCCTGATGGCATATCAACTGCTGAATATTCTTTATTAGTGTTTTGGGAAGTTATTCCTGCTTGCTTTAGGACTTGCTGACCTGTATATCCTCCTAGGAAAGTGCCTCCTGATGGCATATCAACTGCTGAATATTTCTTAGTAGCACTATCTGTTATATCTGAAATATCTATATTATCTGCTTTTAATTTATCATAGTAGTCTGCCATTGGATCTCTTACTCCTACTAATTCTTTATCAGTGGTATAACCATTTTTAAATAGTTCTATTTCAGCATTTCTTCTTCCCGTTAATTTTTCTTCATATATTGTTCCTTTTCCATTTACTGTACTTAAATAGTTTTTATATAGTTCTTCAGTATTACCATACTTTTTATACATACTAGGAAAATCACTTATATTACCAACACTATATGCACGAGAAGTTAAGGCATCTATTTGATTTGGTGTAAGATCTGTAATATTATTTTTATCTAATATATTTTGTACATATGCTTTTTTATCTGCTAGTATATCTTCAGTAATTTTATTTATAGTATTTACTGATACTGTTGATCCTTTTTCTAGACTATTTATATCTATTCCATATTTTTTAAAATATTCACTATTATACTTTAATACTATACCAGGACCAACACTTAAGTAATTTCCTACGGTATCTTCTACTACATAATATTCAACTCCATATTTATTACAAGTTGAAGTATTATCAGAAACAGATTTTACAAAAGAAACTATATTATTATTGTCTGATACTGTTGTACTACCTTTCTTTGCAAAATTATCAGTAATTCTTATTTCATCTAAAGTGGCTTTTTGTAATTTATCTTGGTTATTTTTAGTAGTTTTTTGTAATTTATCTTTAGCAACACTAGTGTTATTAGTTTTAAACTTATTAGTGGCTAATCCTTTCGCAACAGTTCCAAGTTTACCAAAAGTCCCTTTTGATGATTTCGTACTAGTACTTAGTCCTGCTTGTTCTCGTACTTGTTGTCCTGTATATCCTCCTAGGATACCTCCTCCTGATGGCTTATCAACTGCTGAATATTTTTTATTGCCACTATCATTAGTAACCGTTTTACCTCTATTTTTAGCATCACTAGGTAAATCAAAATCATATACTAATACATTAGGGATAAATTTACCATTAACTTCTTTACCAGTTAACCTTGTATACTCTAAAAAACTTACATTATTCTTAGTTAAATAATCAATTCCTGCTAGATTAGTATTAACATTAGCATTTCCTTTAAATGTTGGGGTTACCACAGTTGTAGTAGATGGCCTATTTACCGCAGGATTACTAGGATTTGCTGATGTTTTTGCTCTACTACTATTATTATTTGTAGTATAATTCTTATTACTTGTATTTGTCTTTGTAATATTCAAATTACTCTTATTTGTTACATTTTTATTATTACTACTAGTAGTAATTTTATTAATTGCAGTAGCTTTAGGTTTATTTGCTGAAGCTAACCTATTACCTTTACTATTTGTTATTGCCATAATATTCTCCTTCCGTATATAATATAACCTTTATTTATATTTTCTTACATTTTAAGTTTAGCATAAAACATTAAAAATGTAAATATAGTTTTAAGTATATTAAAATAGAAACAGCAAGGTTAATTGCTATTTCTATTTATTTTATCACTATAAAAGTCTCTTACATTCTCATCAGATACTATATAACTCTTAATAATTTTATTTAGTTTAGATGTAAAACAATATTTATTTCCATCTAAGTATTCATATAATTCTTCAAGGGCTTTATTAATCTCTTCAATATACGTAAGCATCTTTTCCTGATCTTCATTATCTTTAAATGTTTTTTTTACTTCTCTTTTCAAAGAAGCATTGGCTTCTTTTGTTTCTTTAACTAGCTTACTTTTTTTGTCTTTGATTAAATCATTTACTTTATCAGCAAGCTCAGTATTAATACCCATAAAATCTTTCTTCATATGTCCTCCTACACACTTACAATATCACTAGGTGGTATTTGATTATTATTTTGATTATTAGCAGCTTCTCTAAGTTCTAGAGCTCTTTCTCTATAAGCGTTTATGTCTTCTAATGACTTATTTCCATATATATCAGTACTTGCTACTGAATCCCCTGTATCATAGCCAATATGAATATTGCCATAGCCAAAATCATGATCAACTTCATGAGTAGCCCAAGAAGTACCATTATTATTAACTATTGATTCGCTAGCTTGAAGGTGCATATTGCTAGGAAGTGTATATTGTCCTGATAATATAAGTTCTGCTGCTTTTCTTAAATCAGCTTTTTCGGCATCTGATGCTCCATATGTTACTGTATCAAAATCACTAGTAGCATAGCTACTAAGTCCTTGATATACATTATTAGATAAACTAGTTAATCTATCACTAAAGCTACTTCCTTCTCCTTTATCATAAGCATTATTAAGAGCTACTGCTCCACTATTTAAAAAGGCAAACCACTCTTCATCACTACCATGATTAAACGAACCACCTGCTTCTCTAAATATCAAAGCTGCTAATTTATCAACATCTTCTTTTGTATAACCAGTAAGTGATTCTCTACCAGTTATTTCTTTATAAGGATTATAATTAACTGTCTTATCTGATCTTAATTTTTCTAGCTCACTTTTTAATGTTGTTTGATCTAATTTAGCTGCTGATAAATCATCATTAAATTTCTTTTCATCTAAAGTGCCTTTCAACTGAGATGCCTTAGTACTACTATCATTAGTTCCAAAAATCTTAGCTGCTAAGCCCTTTATAGTATTTCCCATCTTATTAAAAAGTCCATTTGATGATTTTGTACTGGTACTTAGTCCTGCTTGCTCTCGTACTTGTTGTCCTGTATATCCGCCTAGGATACCACCTCCTGATGATGGAGGTGCTACTTTTTGAGAAGTAGTTGGTCTATTTACTGCTGGATTATTAGGATTTGCTGATGCTACTGTCCTATTACCACCGCTATTTGCTAAATTATTATTGGATAGTCCTGCTTGCTCTCGTACTTGTTGTCCTGTATATCCACCTAGAATACCACCTCCTGATGGCATATCAATTGCTGAATATTTTTTATTACTATTATCATTAGTAACTGTTTTTCCTCTATTTATAGCATCACTATATAAATCAAAATTCTGTACAAACACATTTGGAGTAAATTTACCATTAACCTGTGAACCCTGTGTTCTAGTATATTCTAAGTAACTTACATTATTCTTAGTTAAATAATCAATTCCTGCTAGATTAGTATTAATATTAATATTACCTTTAAACGATGGAGTTACCACAGTTGTAGTAGTAGACGGCCTATTTACCGCAGGATTACTAGGATTTGCTGATGTTACTGTCCTATTACCTTTACTATTTGTATTATAATTCTTGTTACTTGTACTAGTCTTATTAGTTGTGCTTGTCTTATTAGTTGTATTTGTCTTTGAAATATTCAAATTACTCTTATTTGTTACATTTTTATTATTACTACTAGTAGTAGTTTTATTAGTTGCAGTAGCTTTAGGTTTATTTGCTGAAACTACCCTATTACCTTTACTATTTGTTATTGCCATAATATTCTCCTTCCATATGTAATATAACCTTTATTTATATTTTCTTACATTCTAAGTTTAGCATAAAACATTAAAAATGTAAATATAGTTTTTACTAGTTCTTATTAAATACATATTGTAAAAAATGTAAAGTTTTATTGACTATATAAAAAAAATACGGTATATTTGTCATATGGAGGATAGATATGGAAAGTTTTGAAAATAAATATAATGATGTACAATTAGAAAGAATATTAAGAGAGAATTCTGAAAAGAAGAAAGCTATGAATGATTCTGTTGGTAATAGTAGTGTTAGCTATTCTAATAAAAAGAAAGGTAAAATAAGTATAGTACCTCCTCTAGTATTAGCGGGTCTTCTTATAGCAGCAGGAATTACTGCTCCTAAAGTTATACAAAAAGTAGAATACTCTAATGATTTAGAAAAAGCTACTTCTATTGTAAAAGAAGTTGCCTATGATAATTTATCAAGTACTGATCTTGTTACTTTTGATCAAGATGGTAATATTTCTATTAATCCTAATAATAGTACTGAAGATTATGCTAAACTATGTGATGATGATATATCCGCTGTTGAATTATATACCTATGGTAAAGCTCTAAAAGATGCTGGAGATACCTATAGTGATGAATTTCAAAAATTAGTTACATCTTCTACTTACAATGATGGATCATATAATTATATATCATTTAAACAATATTGTACAGTTAATGGTTTTGTTGATAAAGATAGCAATCCTAGTACTATAGAATTTAATAAATATGCACAAGATAAACTAGTAGAATCTTATCGTAATAATACTATAGATGAAGTTATGCAAAAAGTTGTAAATGAAAGTAGAGGTAAATAATGGATACTATTGTTTTAGAAAATAATATTAATTATGCTATTGTAAAAGAATTAGTACTAGATGGTACTTTATATACTCTTTTTACTAATATAGAAGATAATACAGATATATGTTTTAGAAAAACTACTTATGATGATGAGGGTAATATGTACTATACAAAATTAAAAGATGAAAAAGAATTTAATAAAGTTAGTGCTTACTTTGCTAAAGCAATGTTAAATGAAGTAGAGTAAAAAATGCAAAAAATTATTTGCATTTTTTTATTTATATGTTATAAAAAGAATCCATATAAGGATTCTTAACTGATTATAAATTTAACACCATTTTTTTCATTTATTATATCAATATTATAATTTAATAAACCTAGTGTCTTCTTTACTATAGATAATCCTAATCCAAAGACACCTCTTACTCCTTTTTCATATGGAGTAAAAATATTATTTAAGACATCTTTATCTATATTAGGACCATCATTATATAATATTATCTTATTATTCTTAACAATAATTTTAATCTTAGACTTAGCATATCTCATAAAATTATTAAGAATATTATCAATAATAGCTTCCCACATTTCATAGCTACCTCTAAAGATAGTATTTTTCTTATCCATTTCTAAAGAAAATTCTACATCCATTCGCGAAGGACCGAATTTATCAGTTGATGCAAGTATTACTTTACTTACATCACAACTTTCACCAAATTTTTCTTTTTCTTCTTTTAAATAATTTAGTTTGTTAAGATATAGTAAGGAGTGAACTTTAACTTCTAATTTATTTAATTGCTCTTTTAATACTTTAGTAGTCTTCTCTTTAGATTCTATACCATCTTCCATAGCTTCAATATAGGACTTCATAACTGTGATAGGAGTTTTAAAATCATGAGAAATATTTTGATACATTTGATTTTTATATTTTTCTTGTTCCATCAAATAAACTCTCATATTCTCAATAGCTACCTCTAAGGTATATAATTCATCATCATAATTATAAACCATTTTATGATCATAATTATCATTATTTATGTTATCTACTTTGTCCTTTAACTTTTTAATTCTATTAACTAAATTGTTAGACCATATAAGTACAAGTAATGATATTATAATAAAAGTAATACCTACTACTACAAGGATAATCTTTAGTATTTCCCTCTTCATTGAATTAATATAACTATCTGTAGTTATAGCAATTTTAGTCATATTATCAGTCTTACTAGTATAATAATAATATACCCTTTTACCTTTAATAAACTTTCCTTTATCTAAACTTACATCTTTTAAAATATCTTTTACTTTAGATACCTTTACTACATCAAATAAATTACTAGATAAAAATATATTTTTACCACTATCAACATAGATATAAGCTACTTCACTATCTACGCCATTATTTTCTGGCTTTTCAAGTAAATTAAGTGATTGATTCAAATAATTATATAAATTCTCTTCATATACGGGAAGAAGTGTTTTAGGAAGTACTATTCCTAGTGATATTATAACTATTACAATTATAGATACACAGATAAATAAAAACTGTTCGGTAAGAGTACGTTTTCTCATAATAATCTATATCCATATCCATATATTGTATTAATATTTAAGGATGGCATTTTCTTTCTTAGTCTTCTTATTAAGTCATCTACTACCCTATCAGTACCAAAATAATTTTCTCCCCATATATTATTTAAAATATCATCTCGAGAGAAAGATTTTTCTTTATTCGTAACAAACATATATAACAGATCAAATTCTAGCGTAGTAAGACATAAGTCTTCATCACCTAGAAAAGCCACTCTCTTCTCTAAATCAATAACATAATCTTTATAAGTAATCTTTTGCTTATCCTTAGAATATACTCTCCTGATTATATTATCTACTCTAAGAACTAGCTCTTTAGGAGAATATGGTTTAGTAATATAATCATCACTTCCTAATTCTAAACCAATTATCTTATCTAGATCTTTATCTCTAGCAGATGTAAATATTACAGGAATATCTCTATTAGTCTCTCTTATTTTCTTTATGATATCATAACCACTTACATCATCTGCTAACATTATATCAAGAATCCATAGATGATAATCTTTATTAATATTTTCAATAGCACTACTACCATTATAATAACTAGTAACATTATAATCTTCTTTTTCTAGATAAGTCTTTATAAGATTATTTAGATCTTTTTCATCTTCTACTAAAGCTATATTGTACATAATAATATCACTTCCTAAATATAGTATAACATATAATTAATATTTTTTCTATTTATTCATATATCACTTCCTTTCATGTTTCCATTGTATTATAATATATTGGGTTAATTATCAAATAATTATGGTAAATTATGGGATGGATATCATATATAGTACTATAATTAATATAATAATATTGGTGATATTATGGAATATAAAAGAATTAATCTTGATTATGATAGTCTAAATCCTTATATAGATAATAAGACTTTAGATCTACATTATAATGCCCACTATAAAGGTTATACTGATAACTTAAATAAATATCTTAATAAACATAATTATAAATATGATATTTCTCCTACGGAACTGGCTAAAAATATTGATGTGTTACCACTAGAGGATAGAGATGAAATACTATATAATCTAGGAGGATATCTTAATCATAGTTTATACTTTTATGAACTTACTGATAAAAAGAGGGAAATTCCTAAAGATTTCTTAGATATAATAAATAAATATTTTACTTCTTTTGATAACTTTAAAAAAGAATTTATTGATATGGCTATGGAAGTAAAGGGAAGTGGTTATACTTTCTTAGTAATGGATAAGAATAATAATTTAAGAATAATTAATACTTCTAATCAGGATACACCATACTACTATGGTTTTACACCTATTATGACTATAGATGTATGGGAACACTCCTACTACTTAAAACATTATAATAAAAGAAAAGACTATCTAGAAGATATATTTAATATCATGGATTATGATAAAATATATAATCTATATAAGTCTTCTATAACCACTTAGTACTAGTAATATATAATATTTCATGTTCTTCATAATTACAAGTATATTTTAATATTAATTTTATTATATTATCATCAGATAATGATAAATTAATTATTTTATTTAAGCCTTTTCGATACTTATTATCATTAACATATAAATACATACATCTATCTATATCTCTTACTTTCTTTATATCTTCTTCATTATCTCCATTACAAGAGAAAATTAAATCTCTATACCAGTCTATTATATCTACTGATATTTCATCTTCATATAAAATATCACTATTAATAATATCATCATAGTATGGACAACAATTTAATATTTTCTTAACATTAGTAACATCAATAGTAAGAGTATCTATCATATTTTTCTCCTTATTTTCATTATAAGTATACCAATAATTACTTTTTTTGTAAAGTAATTCGACTTATTTAGATAATTATTTATGATTAATTTATGATAATTCTAGTAAAAGATTATTGGCTATCTTATAAGTAAATAAAAAGATCTTAGATTTTGTTTCTTAAGATCTTTTTATACTATTATTTTATAACAATATTAACAATTCTATTAGGTACCGCTACTACCTTAACTATTTCTTTTCCATCAAGCCACTTTTTAATAATAGGACTATTCATAGCGATAGTTTCTAATTCTTCTTTAGAAGAATCTTTCTTAATTTTTATTGTATCTCTTACTTTACCATTTACTTGAACAGCAATATCAATTTCATTATCAATTGTTTTATCTTCATCATATAATGGCCACCTACTATCACATAGAGGATTATATCCTAAACTTTCATTTAACTCTTCAGTAATATGAGGGGCTATTGGATTTAATAGATCTAATAATACTTTATAATCACCTTTAGTAATAGATTTTCTTTCATCATAAGTATTTACTAAGATCATTAAAGTACTAACAGCAGTATTATAAGCCATATGAGTTAAATCATAACTTACTTTCTTAATACTCTTATTAATAATTACTTCTAGATCAGTAGAATAATTATCACTATCAGTTACTTTATCTTTTAGTCTAATTACTCTATCAATAAATCTTTTACAACCTCTTAGGGAATCAGTACTCCATGGAGCATCTTGCTCATAATCTCCCATAAACATTTCATATACTCTAAGAGTATCTGCTCCATAATCATTAACAATATCATCTGGATTAATAACATTACCTTTACTCTTACTCATCTTTTCGTTATTATCTCCTAGTACCATACCATGACTTACTCTAGTCCAGATCATTTCTTTTTTAGGAACTAGATCAAAGTTATATAACATTTGAACCCAAAATCTAGCATATAATAAATGTCTAGCAGTATGTTCCATTCCTCCATTATACCAGTCTACTCTATTCCAGTATTTCATAGCTTCCATACTAGCAAATTCTTTATCATTATGGGGATCCATAAATCTTAAGAAATACCAAGAAGAACCTGCCCAATTTGGCATAGTATCAGTTTCTCTTTTAGCTGGAGCTCCACACTTAGGACAAGTTGTATTTACAAAACTATCTATCTTAGCAAGAGGAGATTCCCCAGTATCAGTAGGTTCATATTCTGCTACATCAGGAAGAAGAAGAGGAAGATCTTTTTCATCCATTGGTACCCAACCACACTTCTTACAATAAATCATAGGAATAGGCTCACCCCAGAATCTTTGTCTAGAGAAGATCCAATCTCTCATCTTATAGTTATTTACTCTTCTAGCAATATTTTCTTTTTCAAGTTTATTAGTAATAGCTACTTTAGCTTCTTCTACTGTCATACCTGTAAACTCTTCAGAATTAATAAGAGTACAGCCTTTACCTAAATAATCATGTTTCTCAAAAGCTTTAACAGAAGTGTCTCCTCCTGATATTACTTCAATCATTTCAAGATTATGTTCTTTAGCATACTCATAGTCTCTTTCATCATGAGATGGTACTGCCATTACGGCTCCTGTTCCATAATCTCCTAATACAAAGTCTCCTAGGAAAATAGGTACTTCTTTACCATTAACAGGATTAATAGCTTTAATACCTTTAATTTCAACACCTGTTTTACCTTTATTTAGTTCAGTTCTTTCCATACCTGATTTCTTAGAAGTTTCTTTAATATAGGCTTCTACTTCAGTCTTATTCTCTACTCTAGGCATTAACTCTTTAATTAATTTACCATCTGGAGCTATTACAAAGAAAGTAATACCATATACTGTTTCAATACAAGTAGTAAAAACACTAAACTTACCACCACCAACAATATTAACATCTAGTTCAACACCATTAGATTTACCAATCCAATTAATTTGACCTAATTTAACTCTTTCTTTAAAATTAGTATCATCAAGACCATTTAGTAAGTCTTCAGCATAATCACTCATTCTAAGCATCCACTGTGCTTTTTCTTTTTGGACAACAGTCTCTCCACATCTTTCACATACACCACCAGCAGCATCTTCATTGGATAAAACCGTTTTACAATTAGGACACCAATTAACAGATGTCGTAGCTTTATAGGCCATACCATGTTTATAAAATTGTAAGAATTGCCACTGTGTCCATTTATAATAATCAGGATCAGTAGTAGAAAACTCCCTACTCCAATCAAATGAAAAACCAAGTTTTTTCATTTGTCCTTTAAAAGTCTTAATATTCTCTTTAACAGCATCCTTAGGATGAATATGATTAGTAATAGCATACTGCTCTGCTGGTGCACCAAAAGCATCCCATCCCATTGGATATAGAACATTATATCCCTCTCTTCTCTTCATTCTAGCTAAAGCATCTTGAGCAGTATAGCTTCTTACATGACCAACATGAAGCCCGCTACCAGACGGATATGGAAACTCTACCAATATATAATAAGGAGGCTTACTACTATTATTAATAGCTTTAAAGCTCTCATTATTATCCCAATACTCTTGCCATTTCTTTTCAACTTTCTTAAAATTATACATAATTTACCTTCTCTCTATATTTTGCTTCTTTTGATAATACCTACCAATAATACCATAACAAATAATTATTAATAGTACAATAATAACAATACCACATATAAATCTCCAAAACCAACCATCTACTAATCTAAATAAAACAATATATGTAGTAACAATGATAAAAGAATTAACTATACCAGTTAAATAAATAAACCTCTTATAATTAATATCTTTCTCTCTCAGTTTATATAAATTAACTAAATAATAGAGTTCTACAGGAACTCTCTTCTTATTATATTTAGTCTTTTTTCTAATAAAAAGAAGATAATAGAGAAAAAACACTAAAGCATAAGAAATAATATATTCTATTACTATACTAAGTATTTCTCTCACAGTATTACCTCCTTCAAATATAAATAATCATACCATAATAAACCTATAAAGTAAATACTTTTTTAACTATTTACTTATAACCAAAAGTATAAAGAGGGTGTATAATATGGTGTGTAAATTATTAAATTTACATATCATATTTTTTAATAAAAATATAACAGTAGGAGGAAAAGATTATGCAAAAATTAAAATTAGCAGATTATACTAAGAAAAAACTAGATAATATGTATCTAGTAATGTATACAATTAAAAATGATATAAACATTAAAAAGGGAGATTATATAGAAAATATTGATATTTATACTTTAGTAGGTATTAATAAGAAAGGAATAAGACAGCTTATAGGCATATATCAAGATAGACCATTAAATAATAGATACTGGTTAGATATATTTGAAAATTTAAAGGCTAGAGGATTACAAACAATATTATTTATTACTGTAGATGATAATAATAATCTTAAAAGGACTGTTAAAATGGCATTTCCTATGGTCTCATTTGTAGATTCACTTTTATTTATTGCATCAAAATTTAATAAATATACATCAGAAAAATCATCAAAAAAAGTTATAAGTAGAATACATTCATTATATACTCAACCTACACTTAATGATTTTAAAAGTGCTTTTGAAGAATTTAAATTATCTTATAATAATGCTATTCATAAAAAACTAATTGACAAATATTTATGTAATTTAGAATCTTGCTATAAATATAGTCAAAATATAAGAAGTTTATTATTTAAACCAGTTGCAAATAATAATATTTATGATAAAATTAGATTATCTTTTGATAGTAATAGTTGTTTTATTACTGATATAAATGAAATATATGATAAATTAGAAGACATGGATAAATTTTTTGGATTTATATCATTTAACAAAAGACAGTGGACACTTATTTTAAATGATTTAATGCTTTTATATCCAGAGATAGATTTTATATAAGGAGTAACAAAGATGGAAGAAGAAGTAAGAAAAAAAATAATTGAAAAAGCTAAAGATATGGTTCATAATGGAGAAATAAAATCTAATGCAGATGTTGAAAACTTTTTATATGATTTAATTCAACCATTATATCAAGAAATGTTAAATGCAGAACTTGACAATTTACTTAATTACGGAAGATACGAACATAAAAAAGATAGTGATAATAGTAGGAATGGATTTTGCAAAAGCAAAAGTGTTCAAACTAAGTTTGGAACTATTAATATTAAAACCCCAAGGGATAGAAATGGTAATTTTAATCCAATAATTATACCTAAAGAAGAAAATAGATTAGGTCAATTTAAAGAGATAATACTTTCACTATGTGCAAAAGGGATGAGTTATAGAGATATAACTGATATGCTTATGAAAATTTATGGAATTAATATTTCAAAAGATCAAATTAATAATTTTGTTAATACTATTAATAAAGTTGTTGATAATTGGCTATCAAGGCCTTTGAATCGTTTTTATGCTTTTGTTTATGCTGATTGTATATATATTCCAATCAAGGAAGATATAAAAAGTGAAAAGAAAGCGTTTTATGTAATTATTGGAGTAAATGAAAAAGGGAAAAAGGATGTTTTAGGAATTTGGTGTGATAAGACTGAATCAGCCTCATTTTGGACAACAGTATTTGAAGATTTAAAAAAGCGTGGTGGAGAAGATATACTATATTGCACAAGTGATGGAATAGCAGGATTTAAAGGCTCTTTAGAAACTGTATTTCCACATACAACGGCACAAAGATGTGTTGTACATTTAACAAGAAATCTTTATAAAATTTGTCCTAAAAAACAAGCTAATACAGTAATTCAAGGATTTAAAAAAATTTATACATCTACTAGTCTTGAAATTGCTCAATTAGAGTTAGAAAATTTTAAAGAAAATTTTAAAAATTTGCCAAAAGTAATTGAAAAAGTAGAAACAGATATGCAATTTTTAGAACCATTATTTGAACTACCTTATGAAATAAGGAAAGCAATATACACATCAAACGCAATAGAATCAGTAAATTCTGCATTAAGAAAGGTAACTAATGGTAAAGGTGCATTTGCAACAGTAGAATCGGTATATAAATTATTATATTTAAGAATTGAAGAACTAGAACAAAAATGGAATAAACCTATTCCAAATTGGAATAAAATACAAATACAGCTATCTGAAATATTTGGAGAAAGATTTACTCAATATCTTAATATATAAAAACTGACATCTTATTTTAAATAAAATATCAGTAATTGTTCTTTGAAAATTTAAAAAAATTTAAAAAATTTACACACTACTCTTGACAAGGTCGGCTGGGGCCACCGCCTAAGCATTGTTCGCATTGTTGTTGGTCGCATTATCGGACAAGTCTGATAATTGGCATTGCCGTCCGAATTGACATTCCACACATTGTTGGAGTTGCCCGAATTCGGGGTACGGTTTTCTAAAAGAAATTACCCTATATTAAACATCATTAGATGTTAATACCATTATTATATATACTTATGTCATATTGATCCTCCCTTTAAAAATCAATATTAATTTTCCCGCTTAACGCGGGATCTCGCCCATTCCGACTCCATATTTAGACTCCACCATGACTATTTTTTCTTTCTACCGTACACGATAGTTTCATGACGACAAGGCTTCGCCTTACCGGGACACCCGCGGCCCCGTCGCCGCGAGGGTCCATTTTTGCCAAGTTTACGTTACCGTTAATTGAAACTTATCTACGGACAGT
>CAYYXX010000018.1:0-17096 GCA_964475905.1 uncultured Clostridium sp.
TCCTAATAACTATATCTATTTTAACTGTAGTGATTATTCTAATCAAAATACTAGTAATTGTGAAGTATGGAGAATAATAGGGGTATTTGATAATAAAGTAAAGATAATGAGGGGTAGTCCAATAGGTAATTACTCGTGGGATAATGCTGGAATATCGGGAACTAATAATTGGACAAGTGCAACAATTATGAAATTATTAAATCCAAACTATACAGGGACTGGAGGAAGTCTTTATTATAATAGTGGAAGTGGTGCTTGTTACTCTGGAAATAAAATGGCCACTATAGCTTGTAATTTTACTTCTACGGGATTAAAAAATGATGAAACAAGAAATTTAATATCAGAGACTACATGGACATTATTAGGACACAGTACTGATTCAGTATATGTAGATGATATGTATTATAAAGAGAGAACAACAGGAAGCGTATCTAGTACAGGGTATAGTACATCATGGGCGGGAAAAGTGGCCTTAGCGTACCCATCAGATTACGGATATGCTGTTGATTTGGGTTTATGTAAAGATACTAGTGGAAATGATTATACACTGACTAATTATAGCCAAGAAGTATGTAAAAAAAATAATTGGATGAAAAATATATTTTTAAGTGAAAGCTGGTTATTAACTCCAGACCCGGGGATGGGATACTGGGCATGGTATATTAATTCGGATGGTGGTGTCAGCCGTGGCTCACTTACAGCCAATTCATGGGCAACTGTGCCAGTCCTTTATCTAAATGCAGATTTAGCTATAGAAAGTGGAAATAGTGGTAGTGGTGATGATCCTTTTAAGTTGGTAGTTTAGTTATATAGAAACAGAGATTTTGATCTTTGTTTTTTTAATTATTTGTACTCTTTGACTTTTCAATTATTTTTATTTTGGATATATTATAGTGAGGTGTAAATATGGATACGATTTCTATTTATGATTTGAAGAAGATTAGTAATCCTATTATTATTGATATTAGGGATAATTATTCATATAGTATTTCTCATGTTAAGGGGGCTATTAATATACCTTATTATAATTTGCTTAATAATTATTCTCATTATTTGAATAAGAATAATAGATATTATCTTTATTGTGAAGAGGGGAGACAGAGTTTGGAGATTAGTAGGAGGCTTAATGCTTTTGGTTATAATACTATGAGTATTAGTGGTGGTTTTATTTCTTTTAGGTAGAGTTATTTCATATGATTTAGTATGAGAATGTTAATTAAGAGGAAAAAGAGGAAGAAGAAAGTTATTAATATTGTTATTATTATTTTTATATTTCTTGTTTTATTTGTTGTTTTGTTTATTGATTATTATTCTAGGAGATCTAAGGATACTTTTGTTTCAATAGCGGAGTCTGAAAGTAGGAAACTGGTTATTTTGGTTATTAATAGGGCTATTACTAAGCAGATGAGTACTTCGTGGAGTGATGATATATTTGATATTGTTTATAATGATAAGGGGGAAATTGTTTTAATTGATTTTAATAGTAGGAATTCTTCTAAGATACTTAGTACTGTTACTAGTTTGATTGAGCTTAATCTTAGGGCTATTGAAGAGGGAAAGGTTGATATGCTTGAGCTTCCTATTAATAGTTTAGAGGATTATGATATGGATTTATTGGATAAGGGGATTATTACTTATATTCCTATGGGGGTGGGATCTGGTTCTGGGTTTTTGAGTAATCTTGGGCCTAAAATTCCTGTTCGTTTATCTTTGATAGGAGATGTTGTTACGGGGTTTTCTACGGATGTTACTTCTTATGGTATTAATAATGCTCTTATTAAGCTTATGATTGATGTTAAGGTTGATACTAGGGTTATTCTTCCTATTGTTAGCGAAGAGATTACTATTACTGCTAGTATACCTATTGCTATGAAAGTTATTCAGGGTAAAATTCCTGAGTATTATATGAATGGTTTTAATAGTGGGAGTTGATGGAAAACTGTCTATTTTGTTGTAAATAGATAGTTTTTTCTTTACTTATTGGGTTTTATTTTATATAATAAAAATGCAAGGTGATACATATGAAATTAACTAAAGATGTGGTAGGTGAGATATCTAGGATTAAGGATGAACCTAGGTGGATGTTTGATTTTAGGATTAAGTCGTTGGAGGCTTTTGATAAGTGCGATAATCCTAGTTTTGGGCCTAAGATTGATATTGATTATGATAGTATTACTTATTATAAGAGAAGAGAGAATAATTTGACGGATAATTGGAATAATATTTCTTGTGATGTTCGTAATGTTTTTGATGATTTGGGGGTTATTTCTGCGGAGAAGAAATATTTTGATGGTATGGGGGCTCAATATGATAGTGAAGTTATTTATCATAATATGAATGAGGAACTTAAGAAGAAGAATGTTATTTTTATGGATACGGATAGTGCTTTGAAGATGTATCCTGAGTTGTTTAAGAAGTATTTTAATACTTTGGTTAAGTATAATGAGAATAAGTTTACGGCTTTGAATGGTGCTGTATGGAGTGGTGGTACTTTTATTTATGTTCCTCCTGATACGGTACTTGATAGACCTCTTCAGAGTTATTTTAGGATTAATAGTAGGAGTATGGGACAGTTTGAGAGGACACTTATTATTGTTGATGATAATAGTAGTCTTCATTATATTGAGGGGTGTACTGCTCCTGTTTATACGGAGGATTCTCTTCATGCTGCGGTTGTTGAGATCTTTGTTGGTAAGAATAGTGTATGTAAGTATAGTACTATACAGAATTGGTCTAGTGATGTTTATAATTTAGTTACTAAGAGGGCTATTGTTGATGATGGTGGACTTATGGAATGGATTGATGGGAATATTGGTTCTAAGGTTAATATGAAGTATCCTTGTTGTATTTTGAAAGGGGATAATTCTAGGGGTAGTTGTATTACTGTGGCTTCGGCTTCTAGTGGGCAGGTGCAGGATTCTGGGGCTAAGATGATTCATTTAGGGCGTAATACGAAGAGTAATATTGTTTCTAAGTCTATTGCTTCAAATGGTGGTAATGCTACTTATCGTGGTATGGTTAAGATTGGTAAGAATGCTACTTCGTCAAAGGCTTCGGTTAAGTGTGATACTTTGATTCTTGATGATATGTCTAAGAGTGATACTATTCCTACGAATATTGTTAATAATAGCAGTTCTTTTATGGAACATGAGGCTACGGTATCTAAAATTAGTGAGGATAAGTTATTTTATTTGATGAGTAGGGGTCTTAGTGAAGATAAGGCTAAAGAACTCATTGTTATGGGCTTTATTTCGGCTTTTAGGGATGAACTTCCAATGGAATATGCTGTTGAACTTAATAGATTGCTTGCTATAAATATAGGAGATTAGATATGAAAAAATTTTTTTTGTTTTTGTTTATTATTGTTTTACTTGGTTGTGGTGGGTACTTTGTGTATGTTAATTATATTAATAAGGTGCCTAAAATTGTTTTAGAAGAAGAAGTTGGTAGTATTAATGAGTATTTTATATATGGTAATCATTTTAATATAAAAGGGGATATTGATATTGAGAATAAGGATTATGAGAAGTTATATCTTACTTTATATAATGGGGAAGATAGGGATATTGATATTGTGTCTTCTAGTGATGGTGGTAAGGTTAGTTATTATATTTCTGAACTTATTAATGAGGGACTTTATATTGATGATTTAGAGGTTGGTAAGTATTATTTGTTTTTGAAAGCTGTTTATAGTGGTGAAGATGATAGTGATGAGAAGATTGTTAAGTATTATAGTATTAGGAATGATACTGAGTATAAGGAGATAGAGTATGATACTTTATCTAAGTTTAATAATGTTATTTATATTGATTCTAATAATGAGTATAATACGCTTGCTTTTAATGTTAAGAAAAGTGATGTGAAGAATTATGATGTTACTATAGATCCCGGACATGGTGGTATGGATGGTGGGGGAAGTTATGGTGATTATAAGGAAACTGATTTTACTATGGATATTAGTAAGATGATTAAGAGTTATTTGGAGGATAATGGGATTACTGTAATGCTTACTCATGATGAGGGGGATATTGATAGTAATAGTGTGATGGATGAGTATAATAAGAATGGTAGAGCGGTTATTCCTAATGAGGTTAAGAGTAAGTATACTTTTTCTATTCATATTAATAAGAATGCTTCTACTAGGGTAAGAGGAATTGAAATATATACTCCTAGTGGTATTAATTATGATTTGGCTAATGATATTGTGGATAATATTGTTAGTAATACTAGTTTGGGTGTTTCTTCTAATAGGCTTTATAAGGTTTATGATGGGGTTTATACGCATAATTTTACTGAAAGTGAGATTAGATCTAGTCTTGATGGTTATGAAAAGAAAGGTTATAAGGCTTATAATGTTACTTCGAGATCTAATTATTTATATATGATTAGGGAAACGGGTGGTTTTATGACTGGGGCTTATGTTGATGATAGTAATCCTGATAAGGTAGGGGTTAATCCTTATTTTAATAGTAATATGGGTAATGAGGCTTATTTACTTGAGATTGGTTATATTTCTAATAGTGGGGATGTTGATATTCTTTTGAATGAGAAAGAGAGTATTGCTAAGAGTATTGCGACCGCTATTGTGAAAGAAATTAAGGAAAAAGTGTAAAATTTGTGTAAAATGATTAAGTTTAGTAAAAAATGCTTTTGGGGGATGTTTTTCTTAGAAAAGCATTTTTTGTTGTTTTAAAAAGTTTTTTTTGTTGGTGTGTCATATGGTAAAAAGTTTTTTTGATAATTTGCTTTAGTTCTTTCTTTTTTGATATAGTGATTGGGAAAGGAGGGAATTATGGTTAATCAAATTGTTTTAGTTGGTAGGATAGCTAGAGTGCCAGAGACAAGAGTTACGGAAAATGGTAAGAAATATGCTACTTTGACATTAGCGGTTCCTAGGAACTATAAGAATGTTAATGGAGAGTATGATACGGATTTTTTGGATTGTACGCTTTGGTCTTCAGTTGCAGAGTCTACTAGTGAATATTGTGGTACTGGAGATATGATTGGTGTTAAGGGAAGAGTACAGACTAGGATTATTGAGTCTCCTGATGGGATTAAGAGAAAGAAGACGGAAATAGTAGCGGAAAAGGTTACATTTTTAACTTCTAATCCTAATAATAAAAAGAATGATACTAAGGATAATTCTTCTAATAATGGGGAATAATAGAGAAGTCAAAATATGTTTGACTTCTTTTTGTGTGAATATATATTTTTTGTTATATAGTTTGAAAAATTGTTTTAAAAAATGTAGACATTTATAATAAATTGTTATAAAATAATATTAACAAGGAGATAACTAATTGTAAGGAAGGATATTATAATGATTGGTAATAGGGTTAAAGAACTGAGAATAAAAAGAGGGTTATCACAACAGGATTTAGGTGTTTTAATTGGTGTTACTAAGGTATCAGTGTGTGGATATGAAAATGGTACGAGAATTCCTAATTTGGAGAAACTTATTTTATTAGCGGATGCTTTAGAGACGACGACTGATTATTTATTGGGAAGAGAGATTCCTGTTTGGGATGAGGATAATGATGCTTATGTTGGTTCTATTTCTTATGATGATGTTAATTTTATTATTGAACTAAAACATTTTCCGGCATTGTATAATAGAATAATTAAGGATGGTAGAAGAGCTGCTAGTATTATTAATAAAAAGTTAAAATGATGAAAGAAGGTTTATTATGTTAGATATAAGAGATTTATATAAGGATAGTTATATTGATAAGGTTATTACTATAAGTGGTTGGGTTAAGAGTCATAGGCGTCAAGCTCATTTTGGGTTTATTGATTTATTTGATGGTACTTATTTTAAGGGATTGCAGGTTGTTTATGATGATAGTAATGCTTCTTTTGAAGAGGTTACTAAGTTGAAACTTGGTAGTGCTATTACAGTTACTGGTAAGGTTATTAGTTCTCCTAAAGAGGGACAGGAGTTTGAACTTGTTTTGGATTCTTTTGTGCTTGAGGGTGATTGTTCTTTGGATTATCCGCTTCAAGCTAAGGTTCGACCTACAAGGGAGTTTTTAAGGGAGATTGCTTATTTGCGACCTAGAACTAATTTGTTTAATGCGGTATTTAGGGTTCGTAGTGTTACGGCTTATGCTATTCATAAGTATTTTCAGGATAGGGGATATGTTTATTTTCATGCACCTCTTATTACTTCTTCTGATTGTGAGGGAGCAGGAGAAATGTTTCAGGTTACTACTTTGGATTTGAATAGGGTTGCGGATACTGGTAAAGTAGATTATAGTAAAGATTTTTTTGGGAAGATGGCTTCTCTTACGGTATCTGGTCAATTAGAGGGTGAGACTTTTGCTATGGCTTATAAGAAGATTTATACTTTTGGACCTACTTTTAGAGCTGAGAATTCTAATACGAAGACGCATGCTTCGGAGTTTTGGATGATTGAGCCTGAAATTGCTTTTTGTGATTTGAATATGGATATGGATATTATGGAGGATATGCTTAAATATGTTGTTAAGTATGTTTTGGATAATTGTTCTAATGAGATGGAGTTTTTTAATAAGTATGTTGAGAAAGGTCTTATAGAGAAACTTACTAAACTTGTTGATAGTAATTTTGTTCGAATTGATCATAAGGATGTTATTAAAATACTTAAGGAGGCTCCGGTTAAATGGGAATTTGAGCCTGAGTATGGTGAGGATATTTATAAAGAACATGAGAAGTATATTACTGAGTATTTTGATGGGCCAGTATTTATTAAGAATTGGCCAAAGGATATTAAGGCTTTTTATATGAAATTGAATGATGATAATGAGACTGTAGCGGCTGTTGATCTTGAGGTTCCTGGTGCTGGTGAGCTTATGGGTGGTAGTCAGAGAGAAGATGATTTGTCTGTTTTGGTTAAGAGAATGGAAGAGATGGGGATGTCTTCTGATGGTATGGAATGGTATTTGAATTTGAGACGCTTTGGTGGTTGTTATCATAGTGGTTTTGGTATGGGATTTGAGAGATTACTTATTTATTTAACTGGGGTTGATAATATTAGGGATGTTATTCCTTATCCTAGAACACCGGGTAATTGTGAATTTTAATTGGTGTTATGATGGATAAATGGGAAGCTAGTGATGATGAACTTATTGAATATTTTGATAATATGTGTGATGTTTTAAATACTAAGAAGATTATGTTTGATGAGTGGGAAGTTTTTTATAAAAGAATTAAGGATGTTATTGTTAAGGATATTGTTAAAGATAAATATATTGAATATCTTGATACTCTTATTTATACTTTTGTTTATTGTGAGGATTATGGTGATCAGAGGTTATATAGAAGAGAGAAGAAGATACTTAAGTCTTTTCTTGTTTGTTTGAAAAATAGCTAATTTGGGCTATTTTTTTTGTTATATTGGTTATACTACTACTGGAAAGGAGTATTTATATTATGAAGAAATTTTTTATTGTGATAGCTATTATTGCTATTTTATCTGGTTGTGGTACTAATGATATGCTTGTATGTACTACGGATAATACGGCTTTTGGTATGACTTCTAGTACTAAGTATGTTATTGATTATAAGGATAATGATATTAAGAAGATAACGCTTACTTATGATTATAAGAGTAGTAATACTGATGGTGTTAATACTGGTACTGATGGTACTACTAATGATGATAATACTAATACTGATGGTGTTATATCTGGTGTTATTGGTAAGGGTCTTGATGATGTTGTAGATGAAGTAGTAGATGGTATAATTGATTTGGCTGATATTAGGACTAGACATAATAGTAGGTTTGGTACTTATAGGGATATTGATGGTTTTACTTCTGAAGTTAATGTTAATGATGATAATGCTTATAAGGTTACTTATACTTATGATTTATCGCGTCTTACGGATAATAATATTAGTACTTTTGGTATTAGTAGTGATCTTAATACTTTTAGGAATAGTTTAACTTCTCGTGGTATGACTTGTAAATAATACTCTCTTTATTAGAGAGTATTTTGTTGGTTAAGGAGTTGCTTTTTTTTTTATTATATTTTATAATTAGAGAGGAGGATAACTATGAGTAAGATAAAAGATATATATGCAAGAGAGATATTAGACTCTAGAGGTACTCCTACTGTTGAGGTAGAAGTGTTATTAGAGTCTGGGATAAAAGCTATGGCTTCTGTGCCTAGTGGTGCTTCTACTGGGATTAATGAGGCTTTAGAACTTAGAGATAATGATATGAAGAGATTTAATGGTAAGGGTGTTATTAAGGCGGTTAATAATGTTAATGAGGTTATTAAGCCTTTACTAGTTGGTAAGGATTGTTTAGATCAGAGGCTTATTGATAAATTGATGATTGATCTTGATAATACGGATAATAAGAGTAATCTTGGAGCTAATGCTATATTAGGAGTGTCTTTAGCTAATTTGCGAGCTGCTAGTAAATATAAGGGCTTGGAATTATATGAGTATTTGGGTAATGAGTATAGTATGCCTAGATGTATGATGAATATTTTAAATGGTGGTGCTCATGCTAATAATAATCTTGATTTTCAAGAGTTTATGATTGTTCCTAGTAGGGATAATTATCTTGATAATTTGCAAATGGGGGCTGAAGTATTTAATGCTTTGAAGAGTATTTTAAAAGAAAAAGGTTTATTATGTGGTGTAGGTGATGAGGGAGGTTTTGCTCCTAATATTGATAGTGCTACTAGTGCTTTAGAACTTATTAGTGAGGCGATAGTAAGAAGTGGTTATGTTTTGGGTAAGGATATTTTTATTGCTCTTGATGTAGCAGCTTCAGAGTTTTATGAGGATGGTATATATTTATTGGAAAATAAGAAGTATACTAGGGAAATGCTTGTTTCTTATTATAAAGATTTAGTTAATAAGTATTCTATTATTTCTATTGAGGATGGTATGGCTGAAGAGGATTATGAGGGATGGAAGTTGCTTACTAGTTCACTTTCTGATATTCAGTTAGTAGGAGATGATCTTTTTGTAACTAATAAGAGTTTATTACAGAAAGGAATAGATTTGGGGATTGCTAATGCTATTTTGATTAAGCTTAATCAAATTGGTACTGTTAGTGAGACTTTAGATACTATTAATCTTGCTAGGAGAAATAATTATAAGACTATTATATCTCATAGAAGTGGGGAAACTGAGGATAATTATATTGCTGATTTTGCTGTTGGTCTTAATTTGGGACAGATTAAAACGGGTTCTATGTCTAGAAGTGAAAGGTTATCTAAATATAATAGGTTAATTAGGATAGGTGAGAGAATTAAATGAGAAAGTTGATTATATTGTTTATTCCTATTATATTTTTGACGGCTTGTACTAGTAATGAGGAGGATAAGATTGCTTATTTGGAATATAAGGATGAATTAGTTAAACATGATTCTTTTTCTGAGGAAAAGCTTGATTTTAATGTTTATTTTAATGTTAAGAAAGATGGAGAAGAAGTTACTAATTATAGTGTTATTATTAATAAGCCTTTGGTTAATATGTATAATGTTAAGGCTTTACTTATACATGATTATTTAATGGATGAGGCTTTTCCCTCAGTAGGTATTTTAGATGATACGCTTACTTTACTTAAGGATAGTGATGATAAGATTGAATTAAGTGGGAAGATTCAGACTACTGATGATGTAAGAGGGGTTAAGTATAAATTGTATGTTGAATATATTGATGATGATGGTATGGAGAATAAAGTTTATTATGATGTGAAAAGGGGATAAAAAATGACAAAAAAGTATATAGTAGGTGTTATATACTTTTTTTGGTGATATGATTATGAAAGTTAAGGTATTTGATGAGGAACATGAAAGTGATTTAGAGTCTTCTCTTAATAGTTTTATTAGTGATAATGGGATTGATGTTATTGATATTAAGTTTTCTAGTTCTTGTAGTGTTTATGGGGAAGAGCAGGTGTTTTGTTTTTCGGCTTTGGTTATGTATGTTAATAGGGATGGGTAAAAAATAGAAGAGGCTTCTATTTTTTAATATATATTTTTTTGGTAATAAGTATAGTAAATAGGCTAATTAGTAATATGGATAGATGATTTAGTGGTAGTTCATATCCTGTTTGAGGTGGTAAGATATTACCAGTACCTATATTTAAACTATATACATAAGTGTATTCTTTGGTATTTTCAGTAAATTGATCTTCAATGATATTGTATGTAAGTTTACTGCTGTCTTTATTAGTTAGGAGATTACCACTATATAGTCCTTCTAGGGATAGTAGTTCTATTTCATCATATTTTGTTTGGAATTTTTCTCCTATTTCTCCTACTAGAGTTATGTCTTTTATGTTTACATTTTTAAAATTAGGAAGTAGATTTCCGTTACTGTCATAGGCTATTTTTGTAAGTGGTATATATTCATTATTTATTTTTACAACATAATGGATTATTACTTTACTGTCTTTATTATTGATTATAGTTATATTTTTTATTATTCCTTCTTTATTATTAAAATCAAATGTTATATCTTTAGCAGTGTTATAGTTTTCTGGTACTTTTGTTTCAGATATAGTATATTCATAGTCATATAATCCTGTGAAACGGAAATGTGTTGCGTTGTTTTCTTTGTTATCTTTGGTATAATTTATTCCATCTATGGAATATTCTTTATTTATTTGATTAGTTCCATTTGTACTTGTTATATCAAAGTCTGCTGATGGAAGTAGATTTCCTTGTTTGTCTGTTTTGGTTATTATTATTATATTTTCTTTTTGACTTACTAGATCATTTCTAATTATTTCTCCTTGAGCTTTTTCTTTGATAATTGTTTCTTCATTATTGTTATCTATTTCTATTATAGTATAAGTTAAATCAATGTTTCCGTTAGCGGGATATTGTTTTTCACTTATGAAATCTTTTTCCATAGTATCTACTTTGACTTTATAGGTTAATTTATAATTATCCCAAGAACGAAGATAATTGTTTATTGTCCAAGTGATTCTATAGATATCATTATTTGTATTATTTATAAGTTCTGGATCATTTAGTAGTTCTATTTCTTCTTTGGTTAATTTTTCTACTTTTACTGTTATATTATTGGTTAATATACCGTTATTGGTAACAGTAATATCTTTTTCATCAAATATACCATCATTATTGCTATCTAGTGGGGTAACCCATTTACTGGTATAGTCAATGATTTTTATGTTTTTATAGTTTATTTTGGTTATATCTTTGATTAAACTATTTAGTTTTTCGTTAATGTTGTTTTCATTGGCATATGAGTAAGATGAGCTATAGTGGTTTTCTTTGGTGTTATTACCATAAGTTGGATCTAGAATATTTTTAGCATTTTCACTATTGGCATTATAGCCTATTGTATAAATGGTTGCATATTCTTTTAATCTATTTCCTTCTGCTATAGTTCTTGATATTCCGTTATTTCCTCTTTCTTTGCAGGCATCTAAGGCTAGATAAATAATATCTAATAAGTCTGCTCTTAGGGAGTTATTGCCTGTAATATATTGTTTGTTAACAAACATTCTTTCAAATTCTCCGGCTGGGTATTCTTTTTCTATATTATAACCTGATGATACAAAGAAGTCTTTTATTTTTTCATTTAAGAAATTTGTAATTGTTTCACTATTAGTACCGTATTTATCGAAGATATTTCTTACTGTGATAATATTGTTTTCTTTATCTTGATATTTTTCTTTTAATTCGTTTATCATTGAAGATAGTATTTCATCATAGGTAACTGTTTCATCGCTTTCATCAAGTTTTACTAGTGTTTCTACTAGAATACTTCTAGATATTTGATAGTTTCTACTATTGTTTATTAAGTAGTTATAGTAATTGAATGGGGCTTCAGTAAGATTTACTCCGCCATCAGTTAGGTATATTACATAGGTATGTTCTTTATCTTTTGCTAATGCTGTTTTAGAAAGACTTTCTATGTATTCTCTTGCTCCTTTTAGGCCTACTTCAGTATTGGTAGCACTTCTACCGGGTCTTAATAGGTATCCTCCTCTTTCGGTTGGGAAGATATTTTCAAATACTTTTTTATCATTTGTTAATGGTATATTGATATGATAGTCTACTCCAAATGATATTAGGGCTACTTTATTGAAATTCATTTCTGGATCGTTTTCTGGTAATACATTGTTTACCATACTGATAACTGATGCTCTCATTTTTTGCCAAGTGTTATCTGTACTGTAAGAACCGTCCATAACTATAATGATATTATAACCAGATATTTTTTCATTTTCATATCCGGGTAATTTGATATTTATTTCGTATTCTCCTGTTTTATTATCTATCTTTGTAGCTTCTTTTAGTGCTGCTAGTGTATCATTAATTTCTGAAATATTTTGAGCATATATGGTATTGATGTTAATGAATGCACAAAAAAAAGTTATCATGAATGTAATGATAGGTAAAATTATTTTTTTCATTTTTTAAACCTCCCTGAATTTATTTATGCTTGAAGCGATAAATATGTTTTCTATATTAAACTTTTTGAGTTAGTTTGTCAATAAAAAAATGGGATTTGTTATAAAAAACTATTTATATTAATAATTTTTTATGTTATGATATAGGTAGTTAAAAATATAGAGGGAGTGTAAAATGCGTACTAAGAAAATATTTTTAAATATGTTATGTGATATATTACCATACTTTTTGATAGGGGTAGTAGGTATTATTAAGATGGATGTACTTATTAATTATATTGGTGATGTTGGTAATGGCTACTATCAAACTATTAATCAGATTATTTCGTATGTTTTTTTGGCTCAGGCTGGTTTTTCTGATGCGGTAATATATAGTTTATATAAACCTATTGCTAAGAAGAATAGGGATGATGTTAATGCTATATATGGAGGTGCTAGGAAAGTATTTAAGATAATTGGTTTTATTATACTGGGTATTATCTTTTTGGTTACTCTTGGATTACATTTCTTTTATAGATTTGAATCTGGATATGAGCTTTCTGTTTTGGTATGTTTCTTTATTATTTCTACTTCTTATTTGATTTCTTACTTTGGTAGGGGGCAGACTTATATGGCTGTTCTTAGTGCTAGTCAAGAGAAGTATGTTTATTCACTTATATTTAATGGTGTTAAATTATTATGTGATATTTTAATTGTTATTGTTACTATTTATTTTGGTAGTTTAGTAGCAATTGCTATTGTTATTCTTTTTATGAAAATATTAGAGGAGATAATAAATAGAATAGTGGTTAAGAGGAAGTATCCTGAATTACATGAGATTGCTAGAAAAGATACTTCTATGGTTAAAATGACTAAGGATTTGGCTTGGACACAACTTGGTTATTTGGTACTTAATAATATTGATGCTCTTCTTTTAATGGGAGTTAGTGGGCCTATAATGGTTAGTATATATACTACATATAATTATATATTGAGATTTTTAACTGAAATTGCTTCGCGAGTGGAACTTGCTAGTGTTTATTCTTTTGGTAATGTTTTTGCTAAGCGTGAGGATAGTAGGGTATATGATTTATTTAGAGAGTATATGATGATGTTTATTTTAATTGCTTTTGCTATGTGTCTTACTTTTATGGTTGGTATAAGGGGATTTGTAACTGTATGGGTTGGTAAAGATAATTATATATTGGAGTATTTGACTGTTGTTTTATTTACTTCTACTTCTTTTCTGAATATTTTGTATTTGCCTTTAGTGGCTCTTATTAATGCTGATGGTTTATTTAAGGATAATAAGGTGCATATTTTTACTTGTGCTTTAACTAATTTGGTATTATCTTTGTTATTGATTGGTAGGTATGGTATTAATGGTATATTAGTGGGTACTTCGGTGGCTTTTTTGGTTAATATTGTTTTGAAATCTAAATTGATATCTAAAAAGATAATGAAAGATGTAGGAGTATTTAGGATACTTAAGTATTATATTATTTCTATATTATTATTTGTTTTGTCTGCAGTGGTACTTAAGAATTTTGAATTTTATTTCTTTACTAATTCAAGCAGTTTTATTCTTACGGTATTGGGACTTGGGGTATTCTTTGTAATAGTGTCTATTATTATTTCTTTAGTGTTATGTGTTATTAGTAATGATGCTAGAAATTTATTTAGAAGATTATATAATTTACTTATGAGTAGGATTAGAGGGTAGTTTGGTAAAAATTAATAGTTTATTTTAGATTTAATAGTGAAGTTTAATCTAGTATATAAATTATTTTGAGAGTAAGAAATATTAAAAGATAGAAGAACTAGTGGTCTTCTATCTTTTCTTTATATTCTTCTATCTTTTTTAATATATTAGCTTTATATTTTGGATATGCTTTAAATATTCTTTTATTTAGTAGGGTATTTTCTATTTTCTCTTTTATTTTGTTTTTAAATTCTTCGGTGTTATCTTTAGTTATTTTATTGATATTGTCTTTTAATTTAAAGGTGGCATATATTGATATTATGAAATCTATAGTAAATAGTATCATTAATATTAGGCTTATTATATTTAGGGTATTTGGTTTAATATTTGATAATATTTTTTCAAAGAAAGGGTTTATATAATATACTAATAATGTTCCTAATACTCCAAAGAAGAAAGCGTTTGTTAAGCATACTCTTCCGTTGATGTTTCCTTTTCTATTACTGTAGTCCCACCATCTGGCTTTGAATAGTTTTTCCATGATATAGCTAATTAGGTACTCTGTAAATGTACATACTATTACTGCTAATAGGAATACAGTTAATGGATTATCTTTGTAATATGTTAAATAAAAGAGCATAATTATACTTGCGTAACCATATATGGGACAGTATGGGCCAAGGAGAAAACCACGATCTATTATTTTTTTATTGTAATAGTAGGTAATTCCTATTTCCATAATCCAACCTATAAAGGAGTATATTAAGAATAATATAAAATAAAAGTAAATTTTATCCATTGTACACCTCGCATTATTAGTATATCAAAAATATATATTTGTGTAAATGATTTGACAATTTTAAGTTGTGCTCTTTTAATACTATTTGTAAAGTATTTTACAATTATTTTGAGATTAATTATTTTGAGTAGTTGGGTAATTTTAATTAGTTATTAATTTATATTATTTGATTATGTGTATTATTATATATATTTTTTGTTATTTTTTTGATATTTTGATAATATTTAGATGACTTTTTGCTGGAAATTTGGTACAATTGTTGTGTTGATGGAATATTATTATAGAAAGATGGTGTATTTATGAAAAGAATATTAACAGGTCTTCAACCTAGTGGTGATTTGACAATAGGTAGTTTGATTGGAAGTATTAGTCAAATGGTAAAGTATCAAGAGGAGTATGATTCTTTTATGTTTGTTCCTGATATGCACGCTATTACTGTAAAGCAAGATCCTAAGTTACTTAAGGAGAGAATACTTAAGAATGTAGCTTTATATATTGCTTGTGGGTTGGATCCTGATAAGAATACTATTTATATTCAGTCTGAAAATTTATATCATGCTAATTTATCTTGGGTATTGGAATGTAATACTTATATTGGAGAGGCTTCTAGAATGACACAGTTTAAGGATAAGTCTAAAAAGCAAGAGAATGTTTCTGTTGGGTTGTTTACTTATCCGATTCTTATGGCTTCTGATATTCTTTTGTATGATGCTGATTATGTTCCTGTTGGTATTGATCAAAAACAGCATGTGGAACTTGCTCGTGATATTGCTCTTAGGTTTAATAAAATGTATGGTGATACTTTTAAGGTTCCTGAACCTTTAATACCTGAAGTTGGAGCTAAGATTATGGATTTATCTGATCCTACTAAAAAGATGAGTAAAAGTGATGTTACTGGGAAAGGTGTAATTTATTTATTAGATGATGAAAAGACTATTAGAAAAAAGATTATGTCTGCGGTAACTGATAGTGATAATAGTGTTTATTATGATCTTTCTAATAAACCTGGTATTTCTAATTTACTTACTATTTATTCTTCTTTGAAAGGAATATCTATAAAGGAAACTGAAGAGTATTTTAAGGATTATAATTATGGTAATTTTAAGAGGGAAGTAGCAGATGTTGTTGTTGCTAGTCTTATGGATATTCAAAATAAATATAATGAGATTATTAATAGTGATAGATTGAATGAGATACTTGATAATGGTAAGAATATTACTTTAGAGATTGCTAAAGAAAAAGTTTATGATGTATTTAATAAAGTTGGTTTTGGTAGATATTAAAAGAATAGCGGGGCTATTCTTTTTCAATGTATGTTTCTTTGTTTATTGTTATATTATAGTTTGATAATTTATTTAATGTATCTTTGTCTACTAGTGCATTATAAGTAATGTTATCTTTATATTCTTTATTTATAATATGATTATCTTTTATTATAGCTTCAATGTTTTTGGTATTTGTATAATCAAAGATTATATTTATGTCGTAGGCTTTTATTAGGGTTATAATGTTTTCTTTTTTGATGACATTTCTTGCTACTTTTGCATAACTTCTTGTTAGAAGACCAACACCTAATTTTACACCTTTAAAATATCTTACTACTACTATGAGAGTATAATTTAAGTTATTATTTATTATTTGATTTAGAATAGGGATACCTGCTGTTTTAGATGGTTCTCCATCATCTGATGATTTTATTTCATTGTCTATTACATAGGCATAACAGTAATGTGTAGCAGATGGGTATTCTTTTTTTATTTTGTTTAGATAATTATTTACTTCTTCTTTACTGTAGACTCTATATATTAGAGAAATAAATTTTGAATATTTGATTATTTCTTCATATTTATCATTTATTTTTATACTTTGCATAGCAACCTCCTAATTAATTCTAAAGAGATTGTATCATTTATGATTATCTTTGTCAATGTAATTATGATTGTCTAAATAGACAATCATAATCATAAAAAATAGAGAAAACCGGAGCACTCCAAGGAAGTGCTCCATAAACAATATGGAGAGAACACCTTTGACAATAGGTGTTACCCATTTTTATTATGGATAAAATCTCTTTCCATATACATTATATAATAAATAAAGATAATTATCAATAAAATAATTAAAAAATGTAAAAAAATAAACAAATGTTTGTAGTGTAAAAACTTTGTAAAAGCTTATAAAATAAGGGTTTACAAGAAAAATAAAATATATTTTTATAATGTATTGAC
>CAYYXX010000019.1:0-17077 GCA_964475905.1 uncultured Clostridium sp.
GATTCGAACCCTAGACCCACTGATTAAGAGTCAGTTGCTCTACCAACTGAGCTAAGGAGACATCAATCAAATACATTTAATATTATATTATATTTTTTTTTATTTGTAAACATCTAAATTAAAAAAAGTTAATTTTTTTCCATTAGAAATATTTACAATACCACTTACATATGATAAAATTAATATGATTAGAGTAGACTATATAGTCATAAATTGACTTTTATAGGGCAGTTTGATATAATTTATTAAGATAGGTATTGGTGATAAAAATGAAAAAAATAGGTGGAAAAAGTTTTTGGATAATTTTAAGTATAAGTATTGTAACCTTAATAATATTAACCGTAGGAGTAATATTTCTTACTAGAGAAAATAGTAAGGAATTTTATAGTGCTGGTTATATTATCAGTAGTAGTACAACCAAAAGTGATAAAATATATTTTAAAGATAACACAGTATATAAAGAAAATGTATTTAACGAATATGTCTTCAAAGATACTGATAATAATGAAGTAAGTACAGATAAAAATAACTTTATTCATTACTTAGATAATTCACTATCATTTATGAAAAAAGGAGTTATACTAGATTTAGATAATATAAATACTTCCTTAATACCATATTACAATATTACTGATAAATCAATCATAAAGTACAATAATGGAGGCTATTATATAGAAAATGCTGATAAAACTCTAATATTCGGAAACTTCTTAGGAAAAATTACCGATAACAAATATATAGTAGTAGGAAAAGATATAAAAGTAAAATTAGCCGGAAGCAATGAAGCCATAAGTGGAGATTACTTTGAAATACTATTTGTAGAAGACGGAGTAGTAAAAATAGAAAACCAAGAAGGAAGTTACCAAACAGTAAGTGATGGAAGTACTATCTATATAGGAGAAAAAATAAAAATAGACTTAGGAGAAAAAAATGTATATTTAGAAAATAATAATAAATTATCCCTAAATGAAATGACTATAGATGGAAATGAAAATATAGATATAACACCTAGTGATAATAAAGTAAAAAAAGATGATGAAAATAAAGAAAATCAAAGTGGAGAAGCTACTACGCCAGGAGGTAATACAGGAACTGATCAGTCAGGAAATGCCCCATCAACAGATAACGCAGGAGATAATCAAACAGGAGGCGAAGATAGCACTACTAAAGAACCAACATCAGTAGTAAAAAAAGAAGTATCAATAGATCTAATATCTGGAAAAACTACCATAGATAGTATTGAAGCAAGCTTTCAAATTATTGATACAGCAGACTTTATAAAAGGAAATTTAATACTTACTTTAGTAAATACCGATACTGGAAAAACCGTATATCAAAAAACATTAGTAAATACTAGTGATATTCAAAATGTAAGCATCAGCTCATTACCATCAGACTCAAACTATGTAATGACAATAAGTGAAGAAAACAATACCACAGGTATTCAATATTTCAAAAAAATATTTAAAACAGAAAGCTTAGATATAAGTTTAATAAGAGAATATGTAACCACAAATACTTTATCATACTCAATAGATTTCTCTTCAAGTGATGTAAAATCATTAAAAATAAGCCTATATGATGGAGAAACACAAGTAGGAGATACACAAACAATCAATAATACTAAAGATAATATTGTAGTATTTGAGGGATTAACTAATAATACAACATACAATGTAGTAGTAGATTCAGTAATACTAAATAATTTAAACTATGCAAGTGTATATACAATTAAAACAAGTGATATAACCCTAAAAGAAAGACCAAAATTAGGCGAAATATCCGTAAAAGTAAGTGATGATGGCAAAGACTTTACACTACTAATGGATAAACCAGAAGATATAGACAATAGTATAACTAAATACATCTATGAAATATATAAAGCTGAAGATATAACAGAAGAGGGAATTAAAGGAGATCCAGTACACTCATTTACTAGCGATAAACTAAAAGATCAAAAACTAAAACTAGGAGAAAACAATATCTTAAGTAATATAGATTACCGTTTCAAAGTAGTAGTAGAATACTATGATAATTATAAATATAATCAAATAGAAACAGCTTTCAGTAATTACTTCCAAGTACTAGGAAAACCAACAATTTCATTTGAACTAAATGAAGAAGAAACAACATTCAATACAATAGTAGGAACAGTAACAATAAATGATGAGGGATGTACAGTACCTAATACTGGAAGAACTTGCTTTGATAAAGCAAATAATTTCAAAATAAAATATTATGGACCAGACAAAGTTAAGAAAGATATAAATAATGTTACCTTTGATCCAAATACCATGACCTATAACCTAAAACTAGGAGGTCTATTAGAAGATAAAGTATATACCTTTGAAGTATATGCCGACATAGATATGCAAAATGGAGAGGGACTTCAAGAGGGAATGTATATAGGTAATTTCGTAGCAAGCACCAAAGGAACAAAAGCCCTAAAAATGCAAAATTGGAAAACTAATAACTATACATTTGAAAATCCAATTTCTGTAAGTACAGAATTAATAAGTACTGATCCAGAAGATAAATCAGTAGATAAAATAAATTCCATTACTTTCAATCTATATAATGGAAATATCAAAAATAGTATAATACCTGAACCAATAGGAACCTTTACTACTGAGGGAAATATCAAAGAATTATACTATAATAAAGAATTTACTTTAACATCAACTATGTTTGGTATAGAATCCTTAGATAAACTAAGAGAACTATCCGGAGGTAAACTACTAAAAGAATACACCATAGAAGTAGCGGACGCTTATGATGAAGCACATAAAAACCAATTCACCATTCTAGATAACACCTATGTATATAAAACACCATCAATTCTTTTACTAGAAGATGAAGTAAGTACTCCAGAAATCTTAGTAGAAGAAATAACCAATATCATGACTAAATCAGGAGAATATGAAGTATCCTATGATAAAGAATTAGATGATGATACTATAAGAGGATATAAAGTAACCGCTGTCTACGATAAAGATAAAATAAACAGTGTCTTAAAAACAGTAGACAATCCAATCAGATCAGTAGAATTTAAAGTCTATAACAAAAAAGGCACAGTAATAGATACAAAAACCTTACCAACTATAGGTACAGATAACAATGTAGTATACTTCTTCTTAGGAAATGGAACTTCTAATGAAGTAGTAGATAAAGATATGCGAAGAGGAAATTCATATAAATTCAGTTATGTAATAAATATAGATACAGATAATGATGGCAAAGCCGACAATAAATACCCATCAAATCTACCTGCTAGTAAAATGTATAATGCTAATAAAGAAAAGCCAAAATTTAAAATGTATATTGATACAAGTACCAAAGACAGTATAACATATAAATACTTAGTAACTGATATAGATAATACTCTAGTAAAAGATCCAGACACTAATAACTACTTATTATACTATAGTATTAATGAAGAAACAGAATACACCTCACCACTAAATATAGATGGCAACTGGAATGATATAACATTCAGTAATCTAAAGAGTGAAGATATCTATACAATAAGTTATAACAGTAGTCCCTTAAAAGATAGTGAGGCCATAAAAAATACCCTAAACAAATTCTATTTTGATGGTTATCATGATGGTAAAAGTGCTAACTTAAGTTATAAACTAGAATACGGAAACTTTGATAATAGATTAAAAATTATAGTAAATGAAAGTGATTTCTTAAATAGAGTATCAGCATATCACTTAACCTTAACCGCAGGAGATCAAAAATATGAAAAAGTATATACAGACTTCAGTCAAAGTGATATAGAGAGCTGTAATGAACAAAAATGTTTTATAGTAGACTATGCTGATATCTCATCATTCAAAGGAAAAAATATCAAAGTAAACTTAACAGCCTTTTATGATACAGGATATATAGGCTTTAGTCAAAAATCAAAGATAAGTAATTACTTTACAAATCTTTCACTAGCGGACTCACAAAATGCTGAGACAATAGGTTTCTTATATCAAGATAATAGTAATACAGTACCGGGAAAATATCTATACATAAAAAGTAATGGTACCAATGTAGTATTTGAAAACAGTCCAAAACCAATAGGTATTCTATCTAGTAATATCACTAAAAATAATAACACTTGGAAAATAACTACCAATAATATGATCGACATAGATAAAAATACCTTTGTACCATTTGGAACAATAACAAACACAACAGATAATTTCTTCCCAGTTCAAAGTGGAATATATGAAACAAAGATTAAGTATATAAACCTAAAAGTATTAGATACCGTATCACTAACATCAGATAATAATGACTTCAAATTTACCAGTATCACTCCAAAAGTAAGTTCTAAAGTAACACCACTAATCAATGGAGGAGTATTCGGTATAAATCTATCAGTAGATGAAGAAACTCTAAATAGTGATTTCATAAAAACAGACGGTAAATACATATTCTATGTAGATATATATAAAGAAACAGTATGTGAAGAAGATAATGAAGAATGTGAAGTAACCGAAGAACATATAAAAGAAATAAAAACAGACTATGAAAGCTTAAGTGAAGTAGTAATAAATGGTCTAGATCCCGATACAAAATATATCTATAAAATATCTGCTGATATGAATAAGAACGGAACAAAAGAAAAAACACCACTATTCGATTATAATAAAGCAGGATATGTAGAATATAAAAATAGTTTTAAAACCCTAAGTAAAAATGAAGTATTAAAAGAATTAAATGTTACTGTATCTCACCAAATAGGAGAAACAACCTATAGTAGTAGAAAACTAAATATAACAGTAGGATTAAAAACTAATATAAATTTTGATATTTTATATGAAATATATGATATAAATGAAGAATTAAAATACACAAAGACAATAAAAAATACTGATTTCAATATAAAAGGTAATAATATATCCGCTAAAGAATCAGAAGATATATCAGGAAAAGAATTCGTATTTGGTCCAGAATACTATACATTAAAGATCTATGCTGTAACAACAGATCTAAATAAAAAATTAGAACTATATAATGATAAAATAAAACAAGTAGCAAGCTCTATTTATATAGATGTACCAGAATTAGTAAATCCATTAATAACCGTAAATAATCAAGAAGCAATAATAAATAAAGATGGAAGTACTTATAGCCATAGTATCAAATATAAAATAACCGTAAAAGATACTCATAGAGTTATAGAAGATGGAAAATATACAATAGAATTACAAAATTCATCATATAAAAATGCCTGCTCAAATACAAATGATTGTATAGTAGAAGTAGATATTAAAAACAATACTTGTAAATTCAAAAACGGTCAAGCATGTAGCGTATTAAGTAATACCAATAATGGACAAGTAATAGAAGTATCATTTGAAAACCTAAAAGCCAATACTGAGTATGTAATATATGCTTCCGCTAATACTTACCGTAATAATGTATCATTAAGTGAAGAAAAAAAGACTGGGTTTGTATATGCTAGAAAAAGTCAGTTTACTAAAAGTGATTTAGGATTCTCCCTAGGTTCAGTAACACCAACGGCTATAACAAAAAATAAAGTATTATTAACCTTTGCAGGAGCTTCTAATATCACAAACTATATCAAAGGTATAGAATACAGTATAAATGTACAAGGAAAAGAAACAGTAACTTCAGGAACATTCGGAAAAACTTCTTCTAGTGATCAAGATATTGTCTTTACTCTAGATAGTGATGGCTTCCCATATCTTACTATAAATATACCAGATGGTAAAGAACTAGGAACCAATAATAAAATAAATATAACTTACTACTATTTAGATGAAGAAGGACAAATAAGCGTCCTAAAACTAGGAGATGAAACCGTATTTGATTACTCATTTAAAATGGAATAAAAGAAAGAAAGGTCGTAGATAACATGAGAAAATATGATATAAAAAATAAGAGAAATATAGGAATAATAATAGGAATTTCCCTAATAATTATTATCATGTTTTCTCTAATTATAAAACTATTCTTATCCCATGATAATTCAGAATATACTGTAAGTAATGGATATATAGTCTTTGATAAAGATAAAACCATTGTAAAATTAGAAAGTGATGGTATTATCAAAAGAAAATGGAATAATGACTATTATCTAACATATAACGATAAAAGTACTCTATTAGGAGAAACCGCTATTAGTTATAACGAAGAGTCAGGACAAATAATCCTATACGGAAAATATTACGAAATAGGTATGGGAGATGATATCAATATAACTGATGGAGAAACCATTATAAAAAGTTCTGCCTTAACCAAGTTTTATAAACTAGCAGACAGAAAATATCTAGTAATAGATAAAGAAATAAAATCAACAGACGGCCTCCTATCAACAAGTGATTTCCTATTAGTAGATCTAGATAAAGTAGGAAATGCAACTCTAACAAATCATAAAGTAAGCTTAAAATCTTTCGGAAATACAATAGTAGTAACATCAAACTATACATTTGATATCCAAAATGAAATACTAACTTACGGAAGTAATAAAATAGATCTAAAGAAGATAATAGGTTCATCAAACACCTATACTAAAGAAGAATTAATCCCAGACGAAAATACTCCACAAACAGGAGTATCAGATGGCGTAACTAACATAAATAGCGGACAATCAGCAGGAAATACTACAGGTAGCACAGGAGGAAATAATCAAGCAGACGATACCGATACATCTAAAGATAATCAAAGTAACATTTTAATAGAAGAAGTAAAGAAAGCTACCAAAAGAACATCAATTATATCCGCTAATAGTACAGCAGAAAAAATAATCATAGACTATGTAATCTATGATCCTAAACAAGAATATACATCAGTATATATGGAAGTAAGTGAAGATAAAACTAATAAAGTAGATACTATTCATCTAAGTAGTAAAGAAACAAAATATGAAATAAATAATCTATTTCCTAATACCAAATATAATCTAGTATTCAAGTATTCATACTTAGATGAAGAAAATAACATAAAAAATGATACTTTCGATAGCTTTAGTGTAACAACTAAAAAACCCAAAGTAAACCTAAAAGTTACCAATATAGCAAACGGTAATATAAGATACCTAATAACTACAGATAACAGTTATAACATAGATTCTGCTACCCTAAAAGTATATATCAATAACGAACTATCTACTAGTAGTGATATAACCCTAAGCGGAAATACTACAGGAAGCATATCTATAGATGTCTTATCAGGAGATTATGTAGAACTATTACTAACCGATATCAAATCCAATAGCAGAATAATACAAGACATCAAAGCAAGCGATAAATTCATATATTAGGAGGAATAAAATGATAGAAATAATTAAAAAAAAATATAACATATTAATTCCCATATTCTTAGTAATAGTAATCTCAGTAGCGGTCATCCTCTATATCAGAGAATATAAAAATAACCGCTATGCAGAATATAAAGAAGTAAATGTCTATCAATACTTTTCAGAAAATAAAATGCAGTATACTGCTAAAATAGCTAGAAACAGAAAAAATGTAGTATTAAATTTTGAACCCAAAGAATTTACTCCAAGTTTAGATAGTACTCCCATATATATAGATGATAAAGAAAATACCCAAGTAATATTTCCTAAAGAAATGACTATATATTTCCCATTAAAAAGTCAAATATATCAAGTAGATGCCTTATCAGAACTATATATAAAAAATGACTTAGTATACTTAAGATTAAAAAGATTAGATAAAACATTTGACCATATGTTCCTATATGATGGAAGAGACTTATATTTCTTTATAGATAACACTACCATATCACTAGGAGACAAAGAAATAAATCTAAGTCCAATGTCCTACATAAATTGTTCCTATACCAATATGCTAGAATACTATGATAGAGAAAAAGATCAATATGAAGTAATAGAACTAGGTAAAGAAAACGTTTATGTAAAAAATGACTATATGACTATAGATGTAACTTTAGATAAAGTAATATACAAAGATAGCTTCTATCTATTAGGAAAAGACTTTAGTAGTTATAAAAAAATAAATGATATCGAAAAAAAATAAACATATACTTAAATAGGTGAGTATATGAAAAAAATATTACAGTTAGTACCAGTAGTGGTTTTAATCTATTTAATTATAGGAATAATTAAATGGAATACAACCACTATTTTTGCATCTCTAATATCCATAACACTTATATCCATAACAAATATTCTACAAAAGAAAACAAAAATACCCAATCACTTAAAACTACTAATATACATATTCATATTAACCGCAGAAGTACTAGGAGAAATATATCACTTCTACAACAAAGTATGGTATTTCGATATCATAATCCATACCTATAGTTCCTTTGTAATTTCCTATATAGGCTATTATATAATAAAAAACACTAAAATAAATAAAAAACTAATAATTATCTTTATCCTATCATTTAGTATGATGTGTGAAAGCCTCTGGGAAATATTCGAATTTACCACCGATAGAGTACTAAAAACAGATATGCAAAAAGATACCATAATAACCGAAATAACCTCAACATATCTATCAAACAATAATACACCATATACCATATCAGTAGAAGAAGCCAGTCTAAATAACATATCCCTTACAGACCAATACAAAGGTTATATAGATATAGGACTATATGATACCATCTCAGACATGACATGTGCCTTACTAGGAGCCTTAACCTTTATAATAATCATTAAAAAAAGACTATAAAAGTCTTTTAAACATCCATATAAATAGAACTATCAAAATTATGCGTACCATCATTAAGTTTCTCAAGGTCTTCCGTACTAATCAAAAAATAAGTATCACGATTAATATTAGTATCACTAATAGGATCATCCCAAGTAAGATCTAAATGTTTCCACTTACCATCAACATAAACAACATTCCAAATATGCTCATCATTACTAATCTTATAATTAATAATATTAAGCTTATTTAAGAAAATAGCCATAGCATCAGCATACCCATTACAAGTACCATAACCCTCTATTAAAACTCCATAAGCCGTATTAGATTTATAAGTAGAATCATTCTTATTCTCATACTTAAGTTTATCATACTCCGTATTATCAATAATATAATCATGAACAACCTTAATCTTCTCTAAAGTAGGCATACTATTATTAATCTTCTCCTTAATAACCCGATCAACAACACTATTAATATCCTTAATATCATTATCAGAATAAGCCTTATTAACCGTAATACCAATCTTATAAATCCCCCCATAAGAAAACTTAATATTATTAGAACTATTAAAAGGATGAACAAAATTATTCAAAAGAGAAATAGTCTTTTTAAATTCCTCACCATCATTTAAAGTTAAATAATTAATATCACTATTATACTCTAAATAATCAATATCAATAAACCTCTCAGTAGAAGACACCCCACTATTAAGAGCATAATAAATAAAATCAATAAGTTCCTGTCTATTATGAATACCCATACCAACATAATTATTAACATAATTAAAATTATCTTCCAAATAATATTCATTAACACTTTGAGATGAATACTTCCGATCCAAAGTATACTCATAATACTTATGTACAATAAGTTCCTTATTAAAAGCACATACCGAAACAATAACAATAGCAATAATCCCCACTACCAATATTAATTTCCCATTTCTATTCCCTTTATTCACTCATATTCACCTCTAAATAAATTATAACTTCTATATCAAAAATTATCAAGATAAAAAAGATAGTTACAAATAATATTTTTGATATGTAAAGCAAAAATATTTACTTATTACCCATAATTTGATATAATAAAAAAGAAATATTTAGGAGGTAAACTATGGATATAACAAACAAAAATCCCAAGATATACTTAATATGTGGAAAGGCCAGACATGGAAAAGATACAATAGCAGGATTTCTAAAAAAATTCTATGAAGAAGACAATAAAAAAGTAATATATTCACGAGCAGGAAAATATATAAAATTCTATGCCATGGAAATGACTACTTGGGATGGAAGTGAAGAAGAAAAACCAAGAAAATTACTTCAAGAACTAGGAACAGAAATAATTAGAAATAAACTAAATAAAAAAGAAATGCTAATAGAAAGACAAATAGATGATATAGAAATATATTCCTACTTCTATGATGCCATATTAGTACCAGATATTAGATTGCCTAGAGAAATAGAAAGTATTAGAGAAAAATTTAAAAATGTAGTAGTAATCAAAGTAAATAGAATAAACTTTGAAACCAACCTAAATAGTAAAGAACAAACACATATAACTGAAACTGCTATGGATAACTATAAAGATATAGATTATTATGTAACAAACGATACCCTAGAAGAATTAGAAAAAGAAATATATAAAATATATAAGGAGACAAGACAATGAAAAAATTAACAGGAAAAGAAATAATAAGAATGTATTTAGACTTCTTTTGTGAAAGAGGACACACCGAAGTAGAATCTTCTCCATTAATACCAATGAATGATCCTACCGTATTATGGATAAATGCCGGAGTAACACCCCTAAAAAAATACTTTGACGGAAGTGTAGTACCCAAAAATAAAAGACTAGTAAGCTGTCAAAAATGTATCAGAACAGGAGATATAGAAGAAGTAGGAAAAACAGCTAGACACCATACCTTTTTTCAAATGCTAGGAAACTTCAGTATAGGAGACTATTTTAGAGATGAAGCCTTAACATGGGCATTAGAATTACTAACAAGTCCCAAATACTTCGGTATGGATAAAAACAAACTATATGTAACCGTATACACTAATGATACAGAATCATACAATAAATGGCTATCACTAGGAATAAAACCATCCCATATAATAAAATTAGATAGCAACTTTTGGGAAATAGGGCCGGGACCATCAGGACCAGATACTGAAATCTTCTATGACCGAGGAGAAAAATATGATAAAGATAAAAAAGGAATCAAACTATTACAAGAAGAAATAGAAAATGATCGTTATATAGAAATATGGAATAATGTACTTAGTCAGTTCAATGCTACAGAAGGATTAAAAAGAGAAGAATATCCAGAATTACCAAGCAAAAATATAGATACAGGAATGGGTGTAGAAAGAGTAGCATGTATAATGCAAGAGACAGAAACAAACTATGAAACCGATCTTTTCATGCCAATTATGAAGCAAATAGAAGAAATAAGTCAAATACCATATATGGGACAAATGGAATTCAAAGTAATAGCGGATCATATAAGAACAATAACCTTTGCTCTATCAGATGGAGCAACATTTGAAAATATAGGAAGAGGCTATGTATTAAGAAGACTATTACGCCGAGCATCAAGAATGGGAAGAAAACTAAATATAAACAAAGCTTTTCTTTCTAATATTGTAGATGTAGTAGTAGAAAATTATCAAGATATCTATCCAGAATTACTAGGAAATAAAGTCAAAGTAAAAGAATTAATCAAAAAAGAAGAAGAACTATTCCAAAAAACTCTTTTATCAGGAGAAAAAAGATTAGAAGAATTATTTACTAATAACAATAAAATTATAAGTGGAGAAGATGCTTTCAAACTATATGATACCTATGGATATCCAATAGAATTAACCAAAGAAGTAGCCCAAGAAAAGAATTTTACCGTAGATATAGAAGGCTTCAATAACTATATGAAAGTCCAAAAAGAATTAGCAAGAAAAAACAGAAAAGTAGAAAGTAGTATGAACATGCAAAATGATCTACTTATCAATTATAAAAAAGAAAGTACCTTTGTAGGCTATGAAAAACTAGGACTAGAAACTGAAGTATTAGATATCATAAAAGATAATGAATTTGTAACTTCATCAGAAGAAGACTGCTATATCTTCTTAAAAGAAAACCCCTTTTATGCAGAAAGTGGAGGACAAGTAGCGGACTCAGGATACTTAAAAAATGACAACTGTAAACTAGAAGTATTAGATGTAATAAAAGCTCCAAACGGACAACACCTATTATATGTAAAAGTTCTAGAAGGCAAAATAAATACAGGAGATAAAATTCTTACTCATGTACTAAAAGAAAAAAGATTAGCTATTATGCAAAACCATTCATCTGTTCATCTTCTACAAAAATCACTACAAGAATTATTAGGAAATAATGTTCATCAAAGAGGAAGTAAAGTAGATGAAAATATGTTAAGATTTGATTTTAACTATCAAGGAAAACTATCAGATGAATTAATTATAAAAATAGAAAATATGGTAAATGAAAAAATAGCAGCAGCCTATGAAACCAAAATAGAATACTTACCAATCAAAGAAGCTATGAAAAAAGGAGCTATGGCACTATTCTCAGATAAATATGGAGATATAGTAAGAGTAGTAACAATAGGACCATCAATAGAATTATGTGCAGGAACTCATATAGATAACAGTAAAAATATTATAAGATTTGCTATTGCTTCAGTAGAAAATAAAGGAGCAGATACCTACAGAGTAACAGCCTCTACTGATACCAATATTACTCATGTACTAAAAGAAGAAATATCTAAATATAATGAAGAAATGATCAAGCTTTTAGATAAATCAAAGAAGATAATCAAAGAAGCTAAAGAATTAGATATAGAATTAGATTTCAATTTTCAAATAGACAATAGTAGTCCATATAGTTATAAAGATATAATTATTAATAAAAATGAATTAGCAAGATTAAGAGAAGAACTAAAAAGATTAGAAAAAGATTTCCATACTAAGAAAAATGAAAAAGCCATAAGCGATTTATCCAGCTTTTTAGATATCAAAGAAGATATAAACGGTATTACAACAATCATAAGTATTACAAACGGCTATGACATAAATACCCTAAAACAAATAGTGGGTAATCTAAGTAATCAAATAAGCAATAACTTTATCCTACTAGCAAATATTAATAAAGATTCATCCGTAAACTATATAGCCAAAAGTAATTCAAACCGAGTAGACTGCGGAAGTATAGTAAAAGATCTAGCAGTAAGATCATCAGGAAATGGTGGCGGAAATAAATCATTCGCCCAAGGAGGAGCACCAGACAGCACCAGTGTAACTAAACTACTATCAAATGTAAAAGAAAAAATAGAAAAACTATAATAAAAAAACGCCAAAACCTGCTAATATCTCCTTAAAAAAATAGTTTGACAACCACTATAAAATATGGTATAATCTTAATACATTTCGCTAAAAAAGCGGATAACATATCAAAAAGAGGTAGATACTACTATCTTTTTGATCAGGGGATGAGTAGTTATATGAAAAATAGTTTTGTAATGGAATACTTAAATGAAAATGATTTCAGAAAAAAAGAGCGTGCTGTAAAAAAATATAATATGTTAGCATATAAAAAATTAGTATTTGACTTTTACCCAGCTTTTAGAGATGGTAATTTTAAAGGAGTAGTAGTATCTAAAAATACCAAAGATAAAATTATCAAATACGAATTAAAATTACCAACAGATAGAATGTTTGCTAAAGTTCATGGTGATATAAAATTACATTATACTGTATATGAAAATCAAAGACTAATAATGTTAGATACCTTAACACCAGATGATATCTTACTAGAGGGTCATCAAAAAGAATTAAATACATATAAAGGAGTAATGGTATCCAAAACTCATACAGAAAGAGATATGTTTAAAATAAATCTCTTAAATATGTTAGACAAGTAAGAAGCACTAGCTTCTTTTTGTTGTGATAGAGGTGCAATATGAAAATAGATATAAATAATTATGAATATAACGAAATAATAAAAGATATCATAAATAATAGAGAATTCAAAAAAATAGAAGCATATCCCCATCATAAAATAAACAGATTAGAACACTCAAAAAGAGTATCATATTACTCATATAAAGTAAGCAAAATACTAAATTTAGATTATATAGCATCCGCAAGAGCAGGTCTACTACATGACTTCTTTCTAAACAAATATAATAAAAAAAATCTAAATAAACTACTAGTAAACCATCCCTTAATAGCGGCTAAAAATGCCCAAAAACATTTCCAATTATCCCCAAAAGAAATAAATATCATTGAAAGTCATATGTTTCCAGTAAGTCTAAAAAGATTACCCAAATACAAAGAAAGTCTAGTAGTAGGAGCTATAGATAAATTAGCCTGTATATATGAAAAAACATCAGGATATACCAAAGAAATAAACTATAACTTAGGTAAAATCCTAATATATGTATTTCTATATATAAATAGTTAAATATATAAAAACTCTAATACCAATACTAGAGTTTTTTTATTACAAAAAAAGTAGAAAAAAAATCCTAATATGTGGTATACTATAACTAGATATATAAAGAAAGGAGAATAGATTTAAAATAATCTATAAAAGAAGTAGAAGATGGAGAAAAGAAGAAAAAGGAAAATAAAAAAAATAAGAGTATTAGTAGCAGTATTAATACCTCTACTGTTAATAGGAGGAATACTACTATTAACTAAAGAAACCAAAATAATAGTAAATAAAAGCACTATGTATTTAGCCTCAAATAATAATACAGTAAAAATATATACATTAGATGAAGAAGATAACTTACAAGAAAATGAAGAATTATTAAGAGGAACAAAAGTAACAGCCTATGAAAACAAAATAGAAAAAGAAGAAAAAAAATATACTAAGATAGATTATAACAAAAAAATATATTATGTTGACAGTGGTCAATTAAAAGAAAATTTAAAAGATGTTGTACTAGAAAAAGAAAAATATGTAAGAACAAGTATAACAGTATATCAAAATGAAACAGATTCAAAAATATCATCATTTATAAAAAAAGGAAACAAAATAGAAATAGAAGACTATGATAAATTACTAGAAGACGGAAGCGTAAATATGTATAAAATAAAAAATGGTGATATAGAAGGATGGGTATATGCCAAATATTTAACAAATGATGAAGAAAGTGCTAAAGCAGTATATAATGAAAATAATGTATATGATACTCATAAAGATAGAAAATATAAAAGTAGAGAACTATACGGAGGAAAAGCCTCAACATTAGACTACTATCCATATGAAAAAGTAGAATTTACCGATAATAAACTAATGAAAAATGCCAAAGCCATGTACTTAAATGCCGGAGTAATAGGAGGTATAGATAGTTATCTAAAAATAGCTAAAGAAAATAATGTAAATACCATAGTAGTAGATATCAAAGATGGAGCTTTAGCATATACCTCAGAAGTAGCTAAAGAAATATCTCCTACCGCATATAAAACCGCTATAAACGATAACGAAGAATATAAAAGTGCCATTAATAAAATAAAAGAAGCAGGAATATATGCTGTAGGTAGAATAGTAGTATTCAATGATACCCATTATGCCAAAGATCATCCAGAAGACTGTATAAACGGAGTAGGGTGGCCATCAGCTTATAGTAGGAATGTTTGGTATTATAATGTAGAATTAGCCAAAGAAGCTGTAAAAGAAATGGGTTTCAATGAAATACAATTCGATTATGTAAGATTCCCAGAAAACGCTTATAACTTATCAGTAGCCAAAGCTGACTTCAAAAATACCTATGATGAAGAAAAAGCCGAAGCAGTCCAAAACTTTCTATTTTATGCCACTGATCAAATACATAAAGAGGGAGTATACCTATCAGTAGATGTCTTTGGAGAATGTTCTTCTGAATATGTAACAGCATATGGACAATACTGGCCCGCTATTTCAAATATTGTAGATGTAATAAGTTCTATGCCATACACCGATCATTTCGGAAGAAATGTAGATACATGGACAAATGCTTATCAAACAGTAAACAATTGGGCCAAATCCGCTAGTACTAGACAAACAGAAATACCAACACCAGCAGTTGCTAGAACTTGGATAACAGCCTATGATACACCATACTGGAATCCAACTGTAGTATATGGAGCAAGTAAAATAGAAGATCAAGTAAAAGCCTTATATGATGCCGGTTTAACAGGAGGATTTATTACTTGGAACTCTGCTTCAAGTCTAGATAAATATAAACAAATAGCAGCAGCTTTTGCTAAAGATTATGAATAAGGAGAAAAAATGAAAATAGTAGAAGTACAAAATAAAAAATATAGATTAATAAAAGATCATAAAAATGCTTTTGAAGAAGAAGATTTTATAAATCACTATACTGATTTCTTTGTAGATTATGATTATTTAGTAGGAGATATAGCTTATGGAAAATTAAGATTAAAAGGATTCTATGATAATAAAAATAAAAAAGCTAAAGAAATAAATAATTATAAAAATATAAATAAATACTTAGAAAATGATTGTGCAGTAGATTGTAAATACTATATTCTAAAGAAAGAAAAATTAATTAAATAAATATTATTATATTCACTGTGAGCTAAAATCTCACAGTGTTATTTTTAGCCTAAGGTCTAAAAATAAAATATCAAAATATCTATCATACATAAGCCAAAACTATATATTGATTTTTAAATACAGATATGATAGAATAAACAAGTAGTGAGGAAGAATATGAAAAAGAAAACAATAATACTAATTATTCTACTATTATTTAATATAAATCAAGTAAAAGCAGATACCTGTACAAAAGATTCCGCTACTCAAATAGCTAAAATAGTATACAGAGAATCAGGAGCAGATACACTTCCAAGTAAAGAAGAAAACTTCTTTCGAAGACTAAATGTCGCAAGTGTAGCATTAAATAATGCTAGTAGGAAAAAAGGATCAAACTGGTATGAAAAAATATATAACCTAGATAGTGTATATGGAAATTATAAAAACTATAAAGATACCCCATATACAACCCTAGTAAGTAGTGAAAAACAAGGAGAACTATTATATATATCTGAATTAGTACTAACAGGAAAATATAACTTACCAAGTAATATGTATCTTCAGGCAGAACCAGAAATAGTAAATAAATATGGAAAAGTATGGACAAACATAGGAAGTATATATTTTGGTTATGAAGGAAGTACACTAAGTAGTAAAGATGTTTTTGGAAATAAACTATCAAGTAATACAGTAAGCTATTTTAAAAACAAAGCTAAGTCATTAATGCTATCTGACTATTCAACTTATACTCCTAATAATGTATGTACTGATAAAATAAATAATAATAGTAATAACACTACTAATAATAAAGAAGAAATAAATAATAATAGTAATAACAC
>CAYYXX010000020.1:0-17049 GCA_964475905.1 uncultured Clostridium sp.
ACTGACTTGTAATCAGTAGGTTACGGGTTCAATTCCTGTTTTCGGCACCATTTTTTGGAGGGATAGCGAAGTGGTCAAACGCGGCAGACTGTAAATCTGTTCCTTCGGGTTCCATGGTTCAAATCCATGTCCCTCCACCACTTTTTTTGTTTGGTTATAGATTGCCCCGTAGCCAAGCGGTAAGGCACCACACTTTGACTGTGGCATTCGTTAGTTCGAATCTAGCCGGGGCAACCAATATTTATGCTTCGTTAGCTCAGTCGGTAGAGCATTTGACTTTTAATCAAAGGGTCTGGAGTTCGAATCTCCAACGAGGCACCACTTTAAATACTAAAGCCTTATAGAATAAGGCTTTTTTTTATTTGATTTTTCTATTTTTACTCTCATTTGGGGAGTAATTTTTTTTCAAGTAATTCACTATACTTTTTGAGTACCACTAAGCTAATACTTATTTTAGCCCGCTCTTAATTTAGTGCTAATTCTTTTTTAAAATCCTACTAATGCCAATTAGACTACTGTTATACCATCCAATACATTTATTTCCATATATAAATTTTTCTTTACTATATAAAAAACTACAGTTTTCATTACTACAATTCATACAACTTCTATTTTTTAATTCTTTAAGCATATATAGGCGTTCTTCTACTGCTGGTTTTATACAATCTTTATTTAAGTAACTATCTCTTTTATCTAAATTAGAATAATAGCTAAGTTCATTATCACTAAAATATTCACAATATATTTCTTCAGGTGTTTTTTCTTTCCTATATAGTAATGCCCAATGTAATACTCTAAATCCATCAGCAAAAACATACCAAATACTTTGCTTTACATAATCATTATATATTGTTAATTTTTCTATATATGAAATAATATCTTCATAAGTAAAATTAAAATCTTTTTCTACTTTAGATATTTGTCTATCAATGTCTTTTTTATATGTATTATAGAACTTTCCTTGTGAAATATCTAATGGTTCATATTTATCCATTTCTGATAACAATAGCATAGCTAGTAGCTTACTGGGGTTATCTCTTACCTTAGTTTTATTATATTTAAGTAATTTTAATTCATATAGTTCTAATAATGTCATATAGTCTTCACCTATAATTATTGTATCAAATAATTAGCTTATTATCAATAAAAGAACCTTTAAAATAAGATTCTTTTATGTTATATAATATTATTCAATTATAAAATTATTATTTTCTTTAAATTTACGATATTCTCTAATAAAAGTAATATTCTTATCATAATGATAAAATAGTCTATCATATTGAGCTGAAAGAAAGTTATGATTATCATCATTGATTATTTCAAATAATGAAATAACACTATATCTATTTCTATTTATAAAATATAACTCTTCTATTAAATTAAGAAGCTTATTACAATCATCATAATTATTAATATTACACTTATTAATATCAATGTCTACTAGAACAAAAAAATTACTAAACTCGTCTTTTAATCTCAAGCAATTATTATAAAAATTATTAACAATAATCTTATCAAATTCCTTAATATATTTATTTGAATTAAAACTTACATAATAATATTCTTTATTAAACCATATATCATTATCTATCTTTAGAAGTGTTGGTAATACTTTTCTTACTAATTCTATACTATTAAATAGTTTTAACATATAATCAATGAAAATATCTAATATATAAATATATTGTTCATAGCTTGTTAAATATTTCTTCTCTACAATAGTAGGATAAATTATATCTATTCTTTCCTCCTTTAATTTATTAATGTGTGAATCTAGACTTCTATTATTTAATAATTCCAATATTATTGGCTTATTCATTAAATTATTACATTTTTTAACCAGTTGTATTATGGTTCTCTTTTTTTTTAAAAAAGCTTCATACATAAACATCTCCCCTTCCATAACTAATTCAATCGCATCATTTTCTAGGATAACATATTTTTAACAAAAATACTACTATTTTGCTCATTTAATTAACATTTTGAATCATATAATTAACTTTGTTAACTGCTTGATAATTAGAAAGTGATTAAATAGTAGATTTTTAGGGGGTTACTCTAAGTAATATACTTAGTTTTATTTATTATTAAAAGAGCTTGGGTAAGCTCTTTGTTTGTAGATATTTATTCTTCTCGTAGGGTTATATTTAATTTTTTTCCTAATACTTTTAGGATTCCCCCTACTTTACTTGTTATTTGCTCATTAGTCATAGTACTATCATTATTACCTATTTTTATTCTTAGCGTTATTGACTTTTTATCTTTTGGTAATTTGTCTGTTTTATATTCTTCAATAAATATTAGTTCTTTTACCATTGGTCTTACTATTTCTTCTATTTGTTTCCAAGTAGTATTGATATCTACTAGTAGGGATAAATCTTTTTCTACTAGTGGGAATAATGGTAATTTTTTGTATTCATTTGTTCTTGAATTATATGGAACTAGTTTATCAAAGTCTAATTCAAATATAGCTATATTTGTTCTTTTTATATTTGCTTCATTCATTGTTTGTACTGATACTAAAGATAGTGATCCTATTTCTTCTTCTTTATAATATATATTTTGATATACATTAATATCAGCCCATGATGGTTTGTTTGTTTGTCTAAATTCAATATTTTCCATATGATTATATGATGATATTTCTTCTAGTACTCCTTTTAATTCAAAATATATTTCTTTAGGATCTTTTCCTACTACTGCTCCTGCTAAGATTTTTTTATGTATTGGTAATACTTCTTCTTCTGTTGATTCATGATATATTCCTTTTTCAAATACTTCAGTCATTTCAAATATTTTAAAGGTATCAAAGTATCTTAAGTTTTTAGATACTGTTTCTAATAATCCCGGTACTAGAGAACTTCTTAATATACTAAGTTCTGGTGATGGAGGGGTGGCTAATTTAATACATTTATCTATATTTATTTTAGCGGCTTTGATATATTTTTCATCTATCCATGGATAGGTAAATATTTCGTTAAATCCACATCTATATGCTAAGTATTCTCTTATTTTTCTTTCTAGTGTTACTTTGGGTTGGTTAACACATGATGTATAGTTTACTGGTAATGGTTTTGCTTCAAAGTTTTCATAGCCTATTAATCTAGCTATATCTCCCATTACATCATCTTTTATTGATACATCTCCTGTACTTCTCCATGTTGGTACTATTACTTTATAAATATTATCTTTATATTCTACTTTATATCCTAATCTTGTTAAGATATCAGTAATTTCTTCTTGTTCTAATACTTTTCCAAGTCTTGTGTCTAAGAACTCTTTTGATACTTCTATTTTTTCATTTTGCGTTGGATTTGGATAATTATCTCCATAAGCTACTACTTTGGAATCGGGATATATTTCTTTGAATAGTTCTAGGGCTAATGATAGACCTTGTTCTACTCTTTGAGTATCTATATTTTTTTCATATCTTATTGAAGCATCTGTCTTTTCATCAAATCTTTTACCTGTATTTCTTATGGTACTAGCACTGAAATTAGCTGTTTCTAGGACTATACTTGTTGTATCTGGTAAAATTGAATCTTTTATTCCGCCTTTGATTCCTGCTAGACACATTGGTTCTTTGATATCACATATTACTAAATCTTCTTTAGTTAATTTTATGCTATTTCCATCTAATAGTAGTAATTCTTCTTTTTCTTTAGCATTTCTTACGACTATTTTTTCTCCTTCAACATGACTTCTGTCAAAGGCGTGCATTGGTTGACCGACTGCTAGCATAACATAATTGGTTATATCGACAATGGCATTTATTGGTCTCATTCCTCCATTTATTAGGGCTGTTTGAAGCCATATTGGTGAGGATTTTACATAGACATTTTCTATTTCTACAGCAGTATATCTAGGACATTTTTGAGTATCTTCTATTTCTATATTGTACTTTTTAATATTTTTATCTATTTTATTTATTTGTATTTCTTTTAGTGGTACTTTGTAAATGGTAGATAATTCTCTAGCTATTCCGTAATGTCCCCATAAGTCTGGTCTATTGGTTAATGATTTATTATCTATTTCTAATATGGTGTCATTCATGCCAATGATGTCTACTATTGGATCGCCCGGATTGCAGTCTATATTTGATAAATCTACTATTTCTTTTTCATCTTTTGGTGGGAAATAGCTTTCTAGATATACTTCTGTAGCACCGCAGATCATTCCATAAGAGGTTTCTCCTCTCATTTTTGTTTCTTTTATTTTTACTAGTTGTCCCTCGCCATGCCAGTATACTTCTGATCCGGGTTTGGAGATAACTACTTTTTCTCCGACATAGAGGTTTGATCCTCCACATACTATTTGTTTGTTTTCTTCTTCACCAATGTCCACGATACATATTTTTAGGGTATCGGCGTTGGGATGATCTTTTACTTCTTTTATTTCTCCTACTACTATATCATGAAATTTGGAAGCGGTATCAGTAATTGATTCTACTTCTACTGTTCTCATGGTTAAATCATATGATAATTGTTTATTGGTTATATTTTCTGGTAAATCTACATATTTTTTTACCCAATTTAATGAAACTCTCATTTTTACCTCCTACTTAAATTCTCTTAAAAATCTTAAATCGCCACTGTGAAATAATCTTACATCATCAATAGCATAACGCATCATTACTAATCTATCTAGTCCTATATTTATATAAAAGCCTGTCCATACTTCTGGATCTAGATTAGCGGATTTTAATACATTTGGATGTATTACTCCTCCCGGCATTACTTCTATCCAGCCGTTGTGATTACATACTTTACAGCCTTTTCCTTTACATACTAGGCATTCCATGTCTATTTCATATCCTGGTTCAGTAAAGGGAAAGAAACCCTCACGCATACGAACATTTACTTTTTTTCCAAATACTTTTTCTAGTATTGTTTCTATCATTACTTTTCCTGATGAGAATGATAAATCTTTATCTACTATTAAGGCTTCATATTGGAAGAATGCTCTTTCATGTCTTGCATCAGTTGTTTCATTTCTGTATACTCTTCCCGGATATACGAAACGAGCTGGAGCTCCGTGTTTTAGGAGATAGCGGACTGATCCTCCGGTTAAGTGTGGTCTTAGACATAATCTTTCTTCGGCACTTTTATCTTCTGTACCCTCTATCCAATATGTGTCCATTGATTGTCTAGCTGGATGATCTTTGGGAAAATTTAGATTATCAAAAGCAAATTTTTCACTACTTATATCATTTTCACTATATACTTCAAAGCCTAATGATAAAAAGGCATCATTTAGATCATAACACATTTGAGTTATGGGATGTAATCTTCCCTCACTTTTTATTTTTTTCCCCGGTAATGTTATATCTATTGGTTCTTTTGATACACTTGTATTATTTATTATTTCTTCTTCTCTTTTATTTATTTCTTCTTCAAAATACTTTTTTATTTCATTAGCGGTCATACCTACTTTTTTCTTTGTTTCTACATCTAAAGTGCTTATTGTCTTTAATACCTCAGTAAGTGGACTTTTTTTACCTAATAGTTCTCTTCTTACTTCTTCTAGCTCTTTAGTGGTATTGGTACTATGTACTTTATTTTGTCCTTCTTTTTTTATTTCTTCTAATCTTTCTAACATAATTTCCTCCTAATTATTTTCTAGAAGTATTATTACTTCTTCTTTAGTTAATTTTTTTTCATAATCTTTTATTTTTTTTATATAATCATTATGATTAATTGTTAATTCTTCTAATGAATCATATACTATTTTATCTATATTCTTTACTCCATATTTTATTAAATATTTTATATTTAAGTCGGTATCTATATAGTTGTCATTTACAAGTTTTAGTATATAATTATTCTTTTTTAATATTTTTTGATATGTTTCATTAGATACATATCTTAATAAGTAATCTATTTTATAATTCATTTTTACCTCTTATTAATATTAAAAAGATGATACCAAAAGGACGAATAAAATCCGCGGTACCACCTTTTTTTATAACTATGTTATACTCTCTTAAATCTTTAACCCGATTATTGGATAAAACTAAAGGGTGAATTCATATTAAATATTTTATTAGGCTTCCACCATCCCTAACTCTCTATAAAACTTCTTTAATATTACTACTTCCTTATTATTGTTTTATTTTCTATTTATACATCTAAATAATCTTTTTACTTCAGTAGTTTGATTAGTTAATATATCTTTCTTTTCTGTATTTTCATTAGTATATTCAAAACCATATCTATTTATGTAATTAATTACTCTATCTGGGATATTCTTTTTATCACCTGCTAGTAGAGCATAGTATGGTTCTATTTCTGATAGATATAAATTGCAGATATAGCCTTTATTTACTTCCATTTTACCCATAAAAACATCATCTAGTAATTTACTTTTCTTATATTCAAAGCGGTATTCAGGATTATTTTTTAATTCTTGAGCTAATATATTTATAACTAAAGTATCTAGATTTCCTGTAACACATTGACTAAAATTACTTAAATAGTCTAAATTATATATTTTTTGACTTTTTTGTTCAGTAATTAAGCTTAAGGCTAAATTTCTATCATACTGAGCTATTTTAGAATGTACAATTTCATTTGGATACATTTTACATATTGCATGAGCTATTATTTCATCTTCTTTAATATACTTAAATTCATTTTTTAATATACTACCTTTTTTGGGATAATTATTATATTCAATACATAGGGCTTCTATTGCTTTAGCATATAGATATAACTGTATATCTGCTCCTGTATCTTGCATTTCATATAATTCATCCATTGTTGGCATAAATACTTCTTTCATAACATCCCCCTATATGTTATTATATTGTCATTAAATCTTTTTCTTTTTCTTTTAATTTTTCATCTATAATTTTATTGTATTTATTTATTAATTCTTGTACTTCTTCATTTTTATTTTTTTCTTCATCTTCAGATTGACATGAATTACTTAAGGCTTTATTTGCATCTTGCCTAATATTTCTAAGGGCTATTTTAGCTTCTTCCGCTAATGATTTTACTTGCTTTACTAATTCGCGTCTTCTATCTTCGGTAAGTGGTGGTATTACAATAAATACTACTTCCCCATTGTTATTTGGTGTTACTCCTAAATTTGCTTCAAATATAGCTTTTTCTATAGCTCCTAGAGTAGATTTATCAAAAGGTTTTATTGATAATTGTCTTGCTTCAGGAACGGATATATTAGCTAATGATTTTAAGGGAGTTGGTACTCCGTAATATTCAACAGTAATTTTATCTAGCATACTTGGATTAGCTCTTCCTGCTCTTACATTTGTAAATTTGTTTTCTAATGATTCTATTGTATGTATCATTTTTTCTTCAGTATTTATAATTATTTCTTCCATATTCTCTCCTTTTTACATATGATATTTTATCATATTTTTTATTTTTATACAACATTTTTGAATAATCAATCCTCATTTTTTATTATTTCTTCTATTTTTAGATAAATACTTCTTTTTTCTTCTTCTAATATGTCTAATTCCTCTTCTATTTCTTTTAATGATAATATAGGAATTCTATTTAATAGAAGAGCTTTTTCTTTTGTTTCACATATTTTAATTTGATGCGTTAAAATATCTAAAAGAAGTTTTGTCTCTCTACTAGCATTTTCAGCAATACTCATATTATCACAACCTTCCTAGTGTCATTATAGCACATTTTTGTTAATATTGTAATCAAAATATTATTTCTATTTAATTATTTTTGTTATATTGGGCTTTTTTACATTTATTTTAGATATTTCTAATATTCCCATTACTAATAGTATTATTGGCATACTATATTTTAATAGTTCATAGTTAATTAATTTTATTATTATATATGTTATGGGATATACTATAGCTATTACTGTTATAGGCATTCCTATATAGATTCCTTTTTGGGCTTTATTTGTATTATGGAGCATATTAAAGTAAGCAAGTCTTATAATACCTGATAGCATATAGAAAGTACAAAATATAAGGCATATTAATGAATTAGATATAATTATCGTTATGATTGATGGTAAAAGTCCAAAACAAATAGCATCAGACAAAGAATCTAATTCTACGCCATATTCTTGCATTTCTCTACTATAGGATTTACTTCTAGCTAAAACGCCATCAAATGAATCACATATTCCACTTATCATAAGACATAATACGGATATATTTATATTGTTATTAATAGCCATATATATTCCTAGTAAAGATATAGTAGTTCCAATCATAGTTAAGATATCACACTTTCTAAAATAACCTATAAAATACTTCATTTTTACAACTCCTATCTGTTATGTCTAATATAATAACATAAAATAAATTAAAAGTAAATAATCATGATTTAAAAACTTAAGGAATGTCCTTAAGTTAATATTTATATTTTTAATTTATCATGTCTTATGACATAGTAAGTAATTACTCCTACTGAAATTAGACCAATAATAATTATATATATTAATAAGCTTCCTGTTTGTACTGGTGTTGCTTCTGGAGTATTAGTATAAACTATAATATTTTTGTCTACATCCTTTTTATTCATTTTTACTTGGCCATTTTCATCTACAGTAAATTCTAATTTTTTATCTGAAAGTTCATATCCTTTTGGAGCTTTTGTTTCATATAAGTAATATGTACCCGGAGCTAAACGGAATCTCATTTGCTCAGTAGTAGTAGTCCATGTAAGACTTTTTCCATCTAAATCTTTTACTAATTTTCCATCTTTATCTGTTATAATTAGAGTTGCTCCTGGTAATTCTGTTTTTCCATTAATGCTTTTCTTTGATATATATACTAGCATTGGATCATTTTTCATTTCTACATAGTTTGTTTCTTTTCCACCAATTTCTATTTTATTATCATCTGTAATAGTAAATTTTATTACTTCTGTATTTTTTATATATCCAGATGGTGCTTCAGTTTCTTCTATTGTATATTCTCCTGGTTTTAATGAAATAGGTGTTGGATTTATATCTGTTTCTATTTCTTTTACAACATTACCATTTTGCTTTATTACTAGGATTGCTCCTTTTACTCCTTTTCCAGTTACTGAATCTGTTTTAGATATCATAATACTATTAGCAGTATTTTTCATTACTATGGTCGTTACTTCTTTACCATCTATTTTTATTTTTCCATCTGCCTCTACTACAAAAGTTATTTCTTCTGTACTTAGTATATATCCAGATGGAGCTTTTGTTTCTTTTAATGTATAAGTACCTGCTGGTATGTTAATTGTTTCTATACTTCCTGTAGTTTCAATTGTTTTTATGGTATTATCACCACTTTTTACTACTAAAGTTGCTCCTTCTAGTTCTTGTCCTGTTACTGAATCTGTTTTAGATATTTTTACAGTAATTGGAGTATTTTTCATAGTAATAGTATCTGTTTCTGTTGTTCCTACTGTCATCTTTCCATTACTATCTATAGTAAATTTTATTTCTTCTGTACTTTTTATATATCCTTTTGGTGCTTCAGTCTCTTTTACTGTATATGTACCCGGATCTAAAGTAATAGTTTCTGCAGAAGTTCCTGTAGTAATTGTTTTAGAATAATTATTACCACCACTTATTAATAATTTAGCTCCTGATACTACTTGTCCTGTTACAGAGTCTACCTTTTTTATTTTTACTTCTTTAGATACCTTAGCAGTTCCTGTTAAGGATAAACTAGCACTTACAGATTTTGAATTTCCTTTAGTATATCCCATAATTGATTGGTACGAACTGCTGTATGAACATCTTGTAATAGTACCATCAGCTTCATTTGTAGTAGCATTAGCAGATAATGTTACACTAAAGTTACTATTTACACTACTTGCTGGTACTTTTACATATACAGTATTTCCTTTTGTAAAGTTTGATGAACCTGATGTAGCATTTTGATTTGTAGTAACAAAAGCACCTGTTACTCCTGATACTGATAAAGTTATATTACTACTTAAATTAGTACCTGATAAACTAATTGGACTAGATATATAATAATTATTATCACTAGTTAGTGTCATATTTTTATTATTATTACTAGCGGTTAACCCAACACTACCGTTTCCATCGCTACCACTATAACTCATAGCAGCATTAACTAGCTCAGCAACTTTCTCCGTGATTTCATTACTATCACAATTATTGTCATTATCACAATATATTCCAGTTAAGGTGTTATCAGTCGTATACCATTGAAATCCATTCATAAGGGTATATGGATTAGCAAACTTCCAAGCGGCAAGTTGGGTAATAAAATAAGATTCTAAATAATTCCCTTCACTATAGCTATTACTTCCACCATAACCATATCTAAATATATAGGCTAATTCTTTTGTATTTGATGTTACTGTACTACAATTACTATATGTTGTGGTAGAAGTTTTGTATGGCATGTTAGCATCATAACAATATACAATCTGTCCATCTGTTGTTTCTCTGTAATATGTGTGCAAAAGGGGATTTAGCAATGTTGTTACTCCTACCCTGCTTTCTGTTATTTGAATTGCATTATCTCCACTAAAATTTATAGTATAATCAGCCTTTACTCCACTTAATCCTATAAAGAATACTCCTATCATTAATATTAATAGTTTTAAAGTTTTACTTCTCTCCATTTTCTTATCCTCCTATGTTTAAATATTATCATAGAATTAATTTTTTTTCAATATATTTCATAAAATTAATTATGAAATATATTATTCATAGAGGGATTTCTAGTAAGTGTATTTATGAAAATTCTTATATAGGTATTAAAAGGGCTTTATTGGATAAAGATGCTTATGGGGTGGAATTTGATATTAGATTAACTAAAGATAATATTATAGTGTTATCTCATGATACTTTTATTAATAATAATTATATAGAGAATATGTTATATAGTGAGATTATTAAATATAAATATCTTACTACTTTAGATAGAGTATTAGATATTAATTCTAATAAGTTATTTGTAATTGATATTAAAACTAATAATAATTATAAATTATTTGGGGATATATTAATTAAATTACTTAATAGATATAATAAAAAGATATATTTAATATCTTTTGATAGAAGAATTATTAAATATATTAATTATAATAATAAGGGAATTATTACTTTGTTTCCTAGAAATAATAGATATAATTTATTAGTAGTTAATTATAGATTTACTTGTAATTTATTTTTAAGTAAATTTAAAGAGAAAAAAATATTTTTATGGGGAATACATAATGGTAATGATCTAGAAAAGGTAATTAATAAATATACTAATATTTGTAATTATTATATTATTATAGATAAAAAAGAATAACTTTATTATTCTTTTACTTCTACATAATCACCAGAATCTAAGTATATAATTCCTTTTTTACCTTCTAGTTTAGAATATATACTATTATATTTATTTAATTTAGTTATTTTAGTTAAGGTTATATATACCATATTACCATCATTCATTTTTAAGATAAATCTTTCATTATCTACTTCATTAGGAGCATAAGTAATTTCAGATATTTTTAATAATATATCATTATTTAGTAAAGAGAATTTTTTTATGAATTTATCTTCAATATTTGATATATCATTAGTTATAATAGGAGCTGTAGTTATGTTATAGTTGTTTTCTATGTATGAAGAGTCTTCTAGTAGGAGTTTATTATTATATAGGGCTAATATTTTGTTTTCTGTTATATATATGTATACTTTTCCCCATATTTTCTTTTTTACTTTTACTTCTTTGATATAACTATTTTTTAGTAATTTATTTTCTATTTTATTACTAGTAGTTTCTATAAATGATGGATAATTAGTTATATTACTTATATTTATTATTTCTTTATCTGATAAGATATTATTTCCTATTATATAAATGTTTTTGATAGGGAGTGTTTTTAAATATAGGAATGATAATATTATGATAGATATTATTAATATAGTAATTATAATTCTTTTTAGTTTTAATTTTCTTTTTTTTACCTTTTTATTCATAGAATATCACCTTATTATTTCTTGCTCTAGTATTAAGTCTATATTATAAAGTATTTTTATTCTTTCTTTTATATAATCTATTAACATTATGATATCTTCGTAAGTAGCAGTACCGGTATTAATAATAAAATTAGCGTGTTTTTCACTTACTTGGGCACCTTTGAAGTTATATCCTTTTAAGCCTGCTTCTTCGATTAAGTAGCCAGCGGAGTATCCGTTTGGATTTCTAAATACTGATCCTGCACTAGGCATATTTACTGGTTGGGTTGATATTCTTCTTTGTTTTCTTTCTTGCATTATTTTTTGTATTTCTTCTTTATTTTTATGTTGCATTTTAAATGTTGTTTCTATACATATGTAGTCTTTATTTTTCTTTAGAAATGAATCTCGATAGGTATAATCTAGCATTTTATTACTTAGGGTTTTTATTTCTAAAGTTGGAGTTATTACTTTTACTTCTTGAACAATACAGGACATATCTTCGTTATATGCTCCGGCATTCATAGCGGTAGAGGCTCCGACTAACCCTGGTATTCCTCCTGCCCATGAAAGTCCATCTAAATTATTATTCATACAGGTATTTGCTAATTTTATTAGGGATACTCCTGCTTGAGCCACGACTAGATCTTCTTTTATTTCTATTTTGTTTAATTTATCTAATTTTATTACTACATCATAATTTGGTCTTGCTAGTATTATATTAGATCCTCCTCCTAGGATGATATATTTTATTTTATTGTTATTTAGATATCTTAGTAATTCTATTAATTCTTCTATTGTATTTGGATATATTAGGTAATCTGCAAAACATTCTAATTTATATGTGTTATATTTTTTTAAATTTATATTCTTGTAATATTCATAATCTTTAATAAAATTTTCTATCATTTATTATCAATTCCTTTAAAATATTATATATTCTTGTACTACTATCTTTTATACCTATTTCTTTTAGATTAGTTTTTATTTGTTTTATTTTTTCTTTATCATTTATTGTTTGATCTATTAATTCTATTAGGCTTTTATCTGTCATGTCTTTTTCTTCTAACATAATTCCAGCTTCTTTATCTGTTAAGTCTTTGGCATTTTTATATTGATGATTATTTACTACATAAGGACTTGGTATAAATATAGATGGTACTTCTAGGGCTGTTATTTCACTTATTGTAGAGGCTCCTGCTCTTGTAACCATTAAATCAGTTATTTTCATTACTGATGGCATTTCATAGATAAATGGCATTATTTTTACATTATCTGGTAATCTTCTATTTTTTACTTTATCATAGTAGCTATTTCCTGTAACAATTATAACACTATAGTTTTTACCTCTAAATTTATCGACAAAGCTAAATATTTTATCATTAATACTTGTACTTCCAAGAGATCCCATTACAATGAGTACTAGTTTTTTGTTTTTGTCTATTCCTAGTTCTTCTTTGGTTTTTTTCTTTATGGAAAGAGCTTTTTCACTACATGGGTTTCCTGTTAGTACGGCTTTATCTTTAGGAAAATCTTTGATCGTGCTTTCAAATGATACACCTATTTTATCAGTATATCTAGCTAAGAACTTATTAGCAAGTCCTACTACACTATTTTGTTCATGTATAAAGGTTTTTTTACCTAGTTTTTTAGCTGAATATATAACTGGTGCTGTTACATATCCACCACAGCCTATTACGATATCTGGATCAAATTCTTTGATGATTGTTTTAGCTTTTTTTATAGCATTTATGAAACATGTTATTGTCTTTATATTATCTAATGTTAGTTTTCTTTTTAAGCCTTTTACTTCTAAGGCTTCATATTTATAGCCTAAACTTGGTATTAGATCTTTTTCCATTCTATCAGTAGTTCCTATATATAGTATTTCACTATCTGGTTCTATTTCTTTTATTTTATTTATTATTGCTAGGGCTGGATATATATGTCCTCCTGTACCCCCCGCTGATATTATTACTCTCATCTTTCTCATCTCCAAATACATTATATCAAATTAACTTAAAAAAAGATATATTTATATTAAAATATATACTTTTTTATATTTGTTTATTCTTCTAAGGAATTTATTTTATTTATGTTATTATATTTAATTATTACTTCAGCTTTTTGTAAAGTATCATTATCTATTTTAAATAAATTAGTATAATCTATATTTATTTCTTTATTTGTTTCATTTAGAGTTATTGTTATATTATTTTGATTATTACTATTTAATACTATATCTGATACTTTTATATTATAGGTATTACCATTTTTAGTACTTAGTTTTAAATATTCTTTTATAGTTTCAATATCTAAATAGCGATAGTCTATATATGAATAAATATTGTTTTGACTAGCTAGAATTAATTTATCACTTCTTGTATCTAGTATATAATATTTATCATTTGTTTGATAATAATATTCTGTAGTATCATTTGTTACTTTAGTTATTGTTTTATTATGTCCTAGTCTTTTACCGTAATATTTATAGTTATTATTATCTATATTTATATCTATATTATATTCATAATTATCTATTATTTCACTAATAAAACTACTATTATAATTATTATCACTATTTATATCTGATGGAGTACTCATAATATTTGAAATACGAGCAAATAGAATAATAACTAGAAAAAAGATTCCATATAGTATAAGTTCTAGTTTAGCTCTTTCTTTTTTATCTTTTAATCTTTCTTTTAATTTTAATTTTTTTTCTTTTTTCATGAAAATACCTCACCAATATAATCTTCTTTTTTTATTCCATTTATGAAATCTTTTATATTACTTCTTTTCTTTCCTTCTAATTTTATGTCTATTAGTTTGATAACATAATCTTTAGTAGCTACATATATACCGTCAGTATTTATATTAATAATAGTACCCGGTTTTTCTTTGGATATGGTATTTGTTTTTATTGATTTATATATTTTCATTCTTTTATTATTTATGATAGCATAAGCTCCCGGAATGCTAGATAGTCCTCTTATTTTGTTATGTATATTTGTTATACTATCATTAAATGATATTTTTTCTTCTTCTTTAGTTATATTGTATCCGTATGTTACTTCTTCTTCGTTTTGTTTTATCCTTTTATTGGTACCCTCTATTATACTGGGAAGTGTATCTATAAATAGGTCTCTTCCTAGATATGATAATTTAGGATATATTTCATCTAAAGTATCATCTTCGTCTATATTTATACTTCTTTTACTGATTATATCTCCTGAATCCATTTTTTCATCCATATACATAATGGTTACTCCTACTTTTTTATCGCCATTTATGATAGCATGATGAATAGGAGCTCCTCCTCTTAATTTTGGTAAAAGCGAACCATGAATATTAATACAACCGTACTTTGGATAATTTAATATTATACTAGGTATTATTTGACCGTATGCTACTGTTACAATGATATCTGGTTTGGTATTTAATATTTCTTTATATTCATCTTTTATTCTTAATGGTTGAAATACTGGAATATTATTATCTAGAGCTATTTTTTTACATGGAGAATATATTATATTTCCTTTTCTGTCTTTTTCTCTATCTGGTTGTGATACTACCATTACTACATTGGTATTTTTTATTAAATATTCTAATGTTGGTACTGCGAATGAGGGAGTACCCATAAATACTACTTTTATATCTTTCATTTTTTCACCTTTTTCCAGTATAATTATAGCATTTTTTATGAAAAAAATATATACTTTTTTTTAATTCTCAAAGTAATTGCAATTTATTATTGTAAATAGTATTACTACTAAAATCAAGAATGTGATGATTACTATTGATGAAATAAAATTATATGCTAACATCATATCACCTCTGTTATCAATCAAATTATTGGTTCTAGAGTTTATTAAGGTATTTAGGAGAAATTATTTGGAATAGAAAAAACTAGCAATTGCTAGTTTTTATACCAATATCTCTAAAGGCACTTTTCTAAATTGTTTGAATTTATTTTTTTTAGAAAATACTTTTGTTATTTTATATACTCTATTCTTGGTTATATGTATAAATATGTCCTCAAAGCCCTCTAATTTTTGTTGTTTTACAATCTCCAACAATTTTTCTTGATATTTATTTGAAATTTGTTCTATTTTAATTATTCCATAATGTTTCAGTACCTTATATTCATTAAAATCATTATCATAAGTTATTATACATCTTTTGGTTTTTTAAGCATATTCAAATACTTCTTTATCTTTTATTCCTTTTTTTCTATCATTTATATGTTCAACATCATATCCATTTTCTTTTAATACTTTTTTTAATGAAAAGGCTATGTTTTCATCAAGCAAAAACTTCACAATTATCTCCTATTTAAAAAGAGTAAATATTGGCTTATTTCCGATATAATACATTAAACCTTTAATTACTATTTTATCTTTTTTATCTTTCAATGATGGATATTCTTCTTTTACTTCAGATATAAAAGTATTTGAATCAAAAGTTTTGCTATTACATTTTTCAACAAAGAAATCATAGACGACTTTAACGGGAATTCTAGTCCCCTTAAAAACAATTTTTCCATTCATAACCTCTTTATCTCTGCTTATTGTATCTCTATAATCCAATTTCTTTAATTTTCTTTGTAACATCCAAAAGTCAAAGTAAGAAAACAAAGAATTTGTTTTTTTTGTTTTGTCTTTTTTATATTCATCTTGAATAATTTCATTCCCCCAACCAATAACTAAATCAGACATCATAATTAAATCACCTTCCTTATTCTTACAATATTTTTTCACATATCTCACCTTATTAATATTATGCAAGAAAATACTATATATTATTCTATACTTTATATCATAGCATAGGTTCTTCTTTATTCTTTTATTTTTCTTTTGCTTCATTCCATTTTATAGGAATTATTTTATCATCAGGATTGTTAGTTGGCTTAGCTATTGGACTAGATATTGTAAAAAAAACTTTTGGAAATTTTTTCATTAATTCCACTTCTCTAGGCCTCCTTTATTTATCCTATGTAAATATTATGTCCCTTTCTATCATAATATTACAATTTTATTATAGCATAGGTATTACCACCACCGCAAGAATAAATTGTCTACTATGATATGCTTTTTTCTACAAATTGTCAATATAATATGACAATTTCCCATAAAAATG
>CAYYXX010000021.1:0-16476 GCA_964475905.1 uncultured Clostridium sp.
CTATTATTCTCCATAACTCACAAGTATCACTTGTTTGATTAGAGTAATCACTACAATTAAAATATATATAGTTATTAGGATTAGATCCATAATATCTAATATTACCACTATCTATATTAGTACTAGAACTAGCTAGTCTATCATTCATTAAACCTACACTACTAGCTAAGTTATAAGTAATACTATTAACTGTAGTAGTACTCTTAGTACTATTAGTATATAAATTAGTAATATAAGTAGCTAAATTAACTGAAGCTATATTAACATCTTCAAATAAAATCATACTATCACTCTTAATAATACTATTAGAACTAGATATTACACCTACAGTAACAGTAATAGGACTACTACTATTATTTTTAAGCTGAGTATATACTTTCTTAGTAGTATTAGAACTAATAGTACCTACTGGTACATTACTATCACTATTATCATGCGAAATACCAGCTTCAATATTAGTACTATCAGTAATATAAAAACAAGCATAATTAAGAACATAACTATTACTATTAGTAATATTAAGAGGTACAACCTTAAGTTCTCCAGCAGGAATAACAACATCAAAAGTATCAATAATATCATTCTCACTACTTAAATTAGTATTAATAGAAATAGGATTATTTATCTCTATACTAGAAGTAAACATAGCATAAGTAGATCCTACAGCTAATCCAACTAAACCAATAGAAATAACACCAATTAAATATAAAGTCTTTATAGATATCTTCTTTTCCATATATTCCTCCTACTAATCTATCCATACTAATATTACCATATTTTAAATATTTCTGCAATATAATACCAAAAAAAATAATAATATTAATTATTATTATTTCTTCTAAGACATTTAATTTCCTCATCCTTAGATCTAATAATTCTTCTAAGTTCCAAATTATCCTGTCTTAATAATACCATATCTTTCTGAACAGTATTAATAGCTTTAGTATGTTCTCTCTTTAAATCACTAATATATCTTTCTAAAACCTTAATCTCATTAATCTTTTCATTAAGCATATTATCCTTATCAATAATAATACTATCAAGATCCCTAATTCTTTTATCAGTCTTTCCCCTATAATCAGCAAATTCATTCTTAGTATCAAAAACAATCTTCAATAAACTTTGATCATTAGTAGTAGTCATTCATATACCTCCTAATATTAATTATTTCTTAAGCAAATCTTTTCTAGATAAATTAAGTTTCCCTTTCTTATCATAACCAGTAGCAATAGAAGTAATCTCATCACCAACACTAAACAAATCACTAGGTTTATCAACCCTCTTAGTATCAAGTTGAGATACATGAATAAGTCCCTCACATCCCGGCCATAATTCAACAAAAACACCAAAATCTTGAACAGATATAACCTTACCAGTATATGTTTTACCAATCTCTACTTCTCTAGCAATATCCTTAATCCTATCAGCAGTCTTATTAATAATATCCCTATCAGTATGATAAATAATAACCCTACCATCATCCTCTAAATCAACTTTAACAGCATTAATATCATTAACCGTATTAACATTACTACACTCTAAAATAATCTTAGTAATCATCTCTCCCCCACGACCAATTACATCCTTAATCTTATCAGGATTAATCATAAACACCTCAGTCTTAGGAGCATACTTAGACACATCACTTCTTGGACTATCAATTTGTTTTTCAATAACATCCAATATTTCAAATCTAGCTCTCTTAGCCTGAGCTAAAGCCTCTTTCAAAATATCCCTATTAATACCATCAATCTTAATATCCATTTGTAAAGCCGTAATACCATCTCTAGTACCCGCTACCTTAAAATCCATATCTCCAAGATGATCTTCCATACCCTGAATATCCGTAAGTATCGTATACTCATCATCATGAGTAATAAGCCCCATAGCAATACCCGCAACTGGCTTCTTAATAGGAACACCCGCAGCCATAAGAGCCATAGTACCAGCACAAATAGTAGCCTGACTACTAGAACCATTACTCTCTAATATCTCACTAACAACTCTTATAGTATAAGGAAACTCCTCCTCACTAGGAATAACATAAGATAAAGCTCTCTCACCTAAAGCCCCATGACCAATCTCTCTTCTACCAGGAGCACCATATCTACCCGTTTCTCCCACTGAGAAAGGTGGAAAATTATAATGAAGCATAAACCTCTTAGCATCCTCAATACCAAGACCATCCAATATCTGATGTTCCCCTAAAGCTCCCAAAGTAACAGTAGCTAAACTCTGCGTTTGCCCCCTAGTAAACAAAGCACTACCATGACATCTAGGAAGTAAATCAATATCCGTAGATAAAGGCCTAATCTCATCCATCCTCCTACCATCAGCTCTAGTCTTTTCCTTAACTACAATATTCCTAAACAAATCATATTCCGTACTATGAAAAATCAAAGCAACCTTAGTTAACAACTCTTTTAACTCTTCAGGTTTCATATTATCCTCATTCTCTACTTTATATTTATCAATTAATTCCTCTTCTAAACTATCAATAGCACTATACTTCTCTAACTTATCCTTTATTCTAAGAGCCTTATCTAACCTATCACGAACATAACTATCCACTTCTTCTTTCAATTCATCAGAAATTTCAAGCTTATCATAAACCATCTTTTCTATACCAATTTCTTCAATAATTTCCTCTTCAAAAGCAATTAACTTCTTAATAGCCTCATGCCCAAACAATAAAGCTTCAAGCATATCATCCTCACTAACCTCTTTAGCCCCAGCTTCAACCATGTTAATAGCAGCCTTAGTACCCGCTACCGTAAGATCAATATCAGACACCAAAGCCTCTTCCACAGTAGGATTAATAATAAACTCCCCATTTATTCTACCTACCTTAACTCCTGCTACAGGACCATTAAAAGGTATCTTACTAATAGATACAGCAAGTGAAGAACCAAACAAAGCCGTAAGCTCAGGAGAATTATCCTGATCAACCGACAATACCGTATTAACTATCTGTACCTCATTCTTAAAATCCTCTGGAAATAACGGTCTAAGCGGTCTATCAATCATTCTCGCAGCCAAAGTAGCAGCATCCGTAGGCCTACCCTCTCTCTTAATAAATCCCCCCGGTATTTTACCTACAGAATATAACTTTTCCTGATATAAAACCATAAGTGGAAAGAAATCAGAAAGCAAATTAGCATTCTTACTAGCCACAGCAGTCGATAACACCACTGTATCCCCATATCTTACTAATACTGCCCCATCAGCCTGCTTAGCAACCTGACCATGTTCTACTACTATCTTTCTCCCATAAAAATCCAATTCAAATACTTTTTTATCCATACATTTTACTCCTTTTCCTATATATTATTTAACTTTAAAGGCACTCAAAAAAGAGTGCCTACTTCTACATTATTTTCTTAAACCTAGTTTTGCAACTACATCTCTATACTTCTTAACATCAGTCTTAACAAGATAATTCAATAAACTTCTTCTTTTACCAACCTTAATCAAAAGTCCTCTTTTAGAAGCCTTATCCTGCTTATTATTCTTAAGATGTTCAGTCAAAGCATTAATCTCATTAGTAAGAATAGCTATCTGTACTTCAGGAGATCCAGTATCCTTAGAATCTCTAGCAAATTCCTTAATAATTTCTGCTTTCTTTTCTTTATTTAAAGCCATATTCAAATCCTCCTTATCATATTTACACCTTTAACCTAGTCATGGTAAGAGGTACCAATAACAAAGTTCAAGGAACATATTAATAATACAATATATTTTATCTTTTGTAAAGTATTTTATTACTTTTTTACACAAATTCCCCTATATAATCATATCCCCCTTAAATTTAGGAATAAAACTACTACTCTGACTACCCTCTTCCTGAATAAAACAATTACGAATACCAATATCATAAGCATAATCAATTAACTTATCATACTCATCCATATCAATATTACTATTAAGCTCTAAATAATCCATTTTTTTAATAACCGTATACTGACTCATAATACTATAAACAATATCATTACCATAATTATCAAACAAATACCTAATAACATTTCTAGAATCATCATAATTATTAGGTAACACCAAATGCCGAACAATAACACCCCTAATCAATAACCCCTTATCATCATAAACATTCTTCCCAACCTGCCTATACATCTCCCGCAAAGCAAGCGAAGCAACATCAAAATAATCACAAACATTAGAATACTTACCAAGCATATTATCATAATACTTAAAATCAGGTAAATAAATATCAATAAGACCATCAAGTAATCTCAAAGATGAAACATTCTCATAAAGAGAAGAATTATATATAATAGGAATACATAACCCCTTTTCCTTAGCCAATATAATCCCCCTTTTAATCAAAGGAATATAATGAGTAGGAGTAACCAAATTAATATTAGAAGCCCCCATATCCTGAAGTTCAAGCATAATATCACAAAACCTATATACACTTATCTCTTCACCAACAAAATTAAAACTAATATCAAAATTCTGACAATAAACACAACGCAAATTACAATAAGAAAAAAATATCGTCCCAGATCCATATTCCCCCGTAATAATAGGTTCTTCCCACCTATGTAAATGATATCCACCAATCTTAATCCTATTACCAGCCTTACAATACCCAACTTCCCCCTTATTCCTATTAACCATACACCCTCTAGGACATAAAGAGCAACTACTAAAAAACTCTTCCATATACATCACACCAATATTTTAATACAAAAAATAGACATTGTAAAGTCTATCTATTAGTCAAAATAATACATACCACTATTGATATCAAAAGCAAAACAGTACCAATATTAATAAACCCCTTACTCTTCTCTCTCTTAGGAATATCAAGCTTAATCCTAGGCATAGTACTAGTAAATTCCAAATTATCCCCAACTAACTTAACTTTCTTAACCTTAGGCATAACCACATTCTTAATCTTATCATCACTAATACCATTACATTCCTTAATCTTTTCAATATCAATCCTATCCTTATCCCTATTAAGCATAAGCTTATCCATAGCAATAAGTTCCAAAGAAACAGACATATATTTCTTATTATCAGAAGAAACATAAGGAACAATATACTCACTCAATTTACAATCAATATTCTTAATAATACCAATCCTATTATGACAATCAAAAACATACTCAACAATCCCATCAATACTATCCTCATAAACCGAAATATTAACCTTAATCTTATCCATAATCACCTGAAAACCATAATCAATATTATTAACAGTATAAGTAAGACTATCCCTCTTAGGATCATATAAACCATTCTTCCTAAAAACCTCTCTTATCATAGCAATATCCTTTTTACTACAAATAAGATCCAAATTACTATGTTTCCTACTAGAAACCTCTCCCAGTAACAAATAAGGAACAATACCACCCCTTAAATATACTCTAGCAGACGTTTTATTCATCTTACAAACCTTATCATATACTAAAATAACATCCTCAAAAGAAAAACCAAGCTTCTCCAAATTCTCTTTATAAGAAGCAACACTATTATTAAAAATAGTATCAATCCTTGTCTTAATCACATTAATATCTTCATTTCTATTCTTAAAACTCATTATTAATCTTAACTTATTCTCTTCTGGAACATACATAGACATATCCTCTAAATATTTAATCTTCTCTTCTATATATATTTCAATTTCCCTATTCTTTTCTTCCACATTTTCACCTGCTACCTTATAAAACCATTATAGCATACCCAAAGGAGTTATGTAAAGAAAAAACTCAAAAATCCCCAATAACTTCATATATCAATTTCCTATCAGAAACCATCTTATCCCCAATAGAAAACAACAAGTTTTTATCAAAAATCGGTTCATCCCCATTAGTATACAAAGTAAGCACCTTATCCCCCTTACAAACCCAATCATTAATATTTTTATTTATAACAATACCCGCAGAATAATCAATAACATCATCTTTACTCTTTCTACCAGCCCCAAGCCTATTAGATAACTTAGCAAGTTCTAAAGAATCAAGATAAGTCAAATAACCCTCTCTATCACTAAGCACATAATACTCATGTCTACTTCTAGGTAAAGAATTAATATCCCCATTCTGCCCTTTAACAAACTGCAAGAACTTATTATAAGAACTCCTATCCTCAATAGAAGACAATACCCTCTTCTTAGCAACATCATAAGAAACATTAAGACCAAGACATACCATATAACTAGCAAGTTCAACACATAACCTCATAAGATCATTATCATAATTATAAAAAAGTAAATTCAAAGCCTCCAACACCTCAAGAGAATTACCAATATTATTACCCAAAGGAATATCCATATTAGTAAGAAGACAAATAACCCTCATCCCATTAGATCTACCAATTTTAATCATCAAATTAGCTAAAACTCTACCATCATCAATATTCTTAATCAACGCCCCCTTACCAATCTTAATATCAAGAACAAGATTCTTAGATCCCGAAGCAATCTTCTTACTCATAATAGAAGAAGCAATCAAAGGAATAGACTCCGTAGTACCAGTAACATCTCTCAAAGCATATATCTTCTTATCAGCCAAAGCAATATCATCAGTCTGACTAGTAATAGAAATACCAATACTCTCAATCTGCCTAAAAACCTCATCCCTAGATAAATTAACATTAAACCCAGATATACTCTCTAACTTATCAATAGTTCCCCCAGTATACCCAAGTCCTCTACCACTCATCTTACAAACCTTACAACCCAAAGAAGCCACAATAGGAGCAATAATAAGAGTTGTCTTATCCCCTACACCTCCAGTAGAATGCTTATCAACAACATTATCAATACCACTCAAATCAAAAACACTACCAGACATAATCATATACTTAGTCAAATAAATAACCTCATCATCAGTCATACCATTCAAAACAATAGCCATAAGTAAAGAAGACATCTGATAATCAAATATTACACCACCTACAAACCCCTCAATAACAAACTTAATCTCTTCCTCACTCAATTCTTCTTTATTCTTCTTCTTAACAATAATATCAACTATATTCATCTTACCACCTTATTTTTCCAATATAAATATACCATATTTCATATAACTAATCAATAATAATACAAAAAAAGTGAGCAGTAAAAACTCACTTAAGTCATAAAGACCCTAAAATAAGGAGACAATAGTATTACTAATATAACATAGTCTGTGATAACTAATAATAATACTATCAATATTATTATATAACATTTAAGATTTATTATACTTCATAGTATTAACAACAATACCAAGTATCAAAATAAAACTCAAAACATAAATCCAAATCAATAAAATAATAATATTAGAAAGTCCACCATATATCAAATCATATCTACCAAAATAATTAATATAATAACCAAAAATCCCAGTAAATAAAGCCCAACCAACCGTAGTAACAAAAGCTCCTACTGTAGTCTCATCACTCCTAATATTCTTAGAAGGAGCAATCTTATAAATAATCTTAATATTAAAGAAAATAATCAAAAAAGTAAGTGGCCACTTAATAGCCTTATATACAAGCTGTAAATCAATATCAATATTCTTAAACAACTCATAATTAGAAAAAATATCCAAAATCTTATCACCAAGCATAGGAAACAATATTAAAAATAACAAAAGTAATATAATAATCACTAAAATAATAAAAGATTTAATCCTATCCCTAATCACACTACTATTATCAATCCTATACAAACTATTAGAAGCCAAAATAACCGCATACATCCCATTAGCCGCTATTACAAAAGTAATAACATTAAGTATACCAACATTAAAATCAAAACTCTCTCCCGAAATAGCCCCTACTACAATCCTACTAGCATAATCAGGAAGTAAATCATTCAATATATCAATAACCATATCAATAGAAATAGAAAAAAATCCCGCTACAATAACAATAATAGTAATAATAGGCATAATAGCAAGTACAAAACTATAAGACAAATAAGCAGGTAAGATTCTAAGTTCTTTCAAACTCAGAATCTCAATAACCTTCCTAAAATACTTTCTTACCTTTTCCATAATCACCTGCATATCAATTACCCTTTTGCTTCCTCATATCAATAGTAGCCTCATTAATAGCATCATCAACCGTCTTAACATCATCCATAATCATACTATATCCAATAGCAGCCCCATAACCATAAGGAAGCTCCTTTAACTCCTTATATATTTTCCTAGTATAACTAATAACATCTTTCTCACTATAACCAACCATATAAATCAAAAATTCATTACCATCAGTCCTCATAATATCCGTATTAGCCTCCTGATTAACAATAAGTATACTAGCAGCTTTCTTAATAATAATATCACCCTCTTCATGACCATGACTATCATTAATATTCTTAATATTATTCAAATCAATAACCACAAACGCCTGAGGATAAATAACATTATCATCCCATTCCTTAATCTTCAAATTCAAATAAGCCCTATTCTTAAGAGAAGTCATTGTATCAATATACTTAAGCTTATCATTATCCTTAACAGACACATTACTCTTCTTTCTCTTAATAATAAACAAAATAAACAAAGCACACAAAACCACCAATAAACTAATCAAAAATATCGCCAATAAATTAAACTCATATATCTTAGAATTAGTATTAGTCTTATACCTAATACCATTATAATCAACCGTCGACACATAATAACTAAACATCTCACTAAACACAGTATTCTTATTAACATCCCTAATTACAAAACTATAATCATAAGGTAAAACATCCATATATATTTCTTTAAAACTACTAAACTTATTATTCCTATAATAATTATAAGTATCCCTATCAAGTACTACAATACTATCACTTCCAATACTCCTAAGTAACTCATCAGTATTATTATACCCAATATTCTTTATACCATTACTACTTAAATAATCACTCAAATAACTATTACCCAAAGTAATAACTTCCCTATCAGAAAGCCCCTTAATACTATTAATACCAAAATAATCCTTAGCTAAAACAACATACTCCTCACTAAATAAAGACCCCGTTTTAATAGTATCAATATTAAGACCATTCAAATTAAAATTAGCAAAAACAAGATCCAACTCTCCACTAGATAAATCCTTTTTCATCTTCGCAATATCACTATACTGTATTATCTTAAAATCAACCTCAAACAAATCCTCAAAACCACTCAAATAATTAGAAATAGTCCCAACAAAATCTTTCTCTTCCTTATCAGTAAAAGGCATATAAGTAATATAACCAACATTATACGAACTAGCATTATATTCCATCCTATCAACTTCAGATACATTCCTATCATAAAAATACTCTTCCAAAAAATTCTTCTTATAAGAATAACCCTCTTTTTCTTTAGCATAACGAATATAATACTTCTTCATAATACTAAGTAAAGTCTTATTATCAATAGATAAAACATACTTCTTAGCAATATCCGTCAAATGATACACAATATTCAAATCATTCTCTAAAATAAAATCCATATACATATTATAAGGAATAATAGCATAACTAAAATCCCCATTATTCAAAGAAGTACCAATCTCATCAATACTCTCTTTCTGAACATAAGAAATATTCTTAACCATAGATAAATTACTACTAACAACAGAAATATCACTTAAAAGTACTCCTACCATCTTATCATCAATATCATATACCGAATCAAAAGAACCATTCTCAGTACTAACAAGCACATAACTATCACTATACAGTAAAATATCCTTATCAGTAAGCTTAGTATTACCATCCACTATCTTAAAAGCATTATCCACCAAAGAAGCATTACCATTTACCAAATAAGAAACCTTATTAAAATTAATCCCATAACTAAGCGTAAAATCATCAAGTAAATCAAAAATAACTCCCTTACCATTCTTCCCATATACAGGAACATCATTATAAACACTTATATCAATAACCTTACTAGTATTATCATTAATCCATTTCTTCTCCAAAATTGAAAAACTAGAATCATCTTTACTATAATTAAGAATAAAAATTAACAAACTAACAATAAAAATAACCCCTACTAAAATCAATACAATTATCTTATTATTTCTCTTCTTCATAATATACCCCTAACTCTTAACCCAAGTAATACTATCCAAACTATGATGCCTATTTCCAGTTATCACCGTATCCTCTTCTTCTCCATTCCACTCCAAGAAAAACGAAAAGTCATAAAAACCAAGTTCATCTTCACTATAATTATCCAAAGTATTAGAAGCAATCTCCTTAGCCTTATCCACCGTAATACCATCTTTCAAAACAATAGTAGTATAAACAATCTTACCCTGTAATCGAACATTAACATCCTCTACCAATTCAGTATCCATAACTTCCTTTTTAACACCATCATAAGTCTCACTACTTAAATTAACTTTATCAATACCATCTAATCTATTACCATAAACATTACCCTTTCCCCCAACTAAAAGTTCTATAAAAATAACTAAAATAACAACTACAAATACCAATGCAAGTAACAATACAACTGATAACCCCTTATTTTTTTTAATCCATTTCTTAATCTTTTCCATAACAATCTCCTCTTATCTAATACAATAATATTATACTATAAAGGTAATTATTTATCAATACCAAAAAACTCATGATATAAACTTCATTTATTTTACAATAAATATTTACATCTCCCATAATTATCTGCTATAATATAATAAAAGTAGGAGGAATCATGAATAACTATATACAATTTTTAATAGAAATAACCGTCTGTTTTTTACTAAGCTCATGTATCGGTATCGAAAGACAATACCGCCGAAGAGCCATAGGACTAAGAACCATAATTCTAGTAAGCCTAGGAGCATTCCTATTCGTAAGATTCTCCTTTGCCTTCCCACAATCAGATCAAAGCCGAATAGCGGCCCAAGTAGTCGCCGGTATCGGATTTCTAGGAGCAGGTGTAATAATCAAAGACGGCAAAACAGTAACAGGTCTAACCACTGCTGCTACCCTATGGTGCTCAGCCTCAATTGGCATACTATGTTCAGCAAATCTCTTAGTAGAAGCCTCTATTGGTACTATATTCATATTATTTACCAACATCATACTAAGAAGTATAAACAGTAAAATAAACAACCTAAGTAAAAACTCAAACTATAACACATACTATTTCAATATAATTACTGAAGAACATAAAGAAAAAGAACTAATCAAAAATATAAAAAACATTGTCAAAGAAAACAATGTAACAATAAATAGTCTTATCATAAACGATCTAGAAACAGGTAACATAAAAATAGAATTCGAAATCACCACAACTACAAATAAACAAAACATCTCCAATACCATCATGCAAAAGCTTCTAAATAGTAATGATATCATATCAATTAGCCTAAATAAAGAAAATAAAGAATCCACACTAGAAGAATACTAACTATTCTCTAAATTCTTTATTTTTTTATACCCTACATTCTTATAATATTAGAAAGCCTCTTAATAACTTTCTTCTCAATCCTCGAAATATAAGACTGCGAAATCCCCAAAAGATTAGCAACCTCTTTCTGTGTCATTTCCCTCTTCCCATTAAGCCCATACCTAAGCTCAATAATCTCCTTATCCCTTTTATCCAAGCGATCAACTTCCTTATACATCAAATACTTATCAAGTTCATCCTCAATAGGCTTAGTAACAATATCCTCTTTAGTACCAAGAACATCCTCCAAATGAAGCTCATTCCCCTCAGAATCAAAAGATAAAGAATCCTCAAACGAAACCTCCGTTCTCTTCTTCTTTGTTTTCCTAAGATACATAAGAATCTCATTATCAATACATCTAGAAGCATAAGTAGCAAGCTTAATATTCTTATCATTCTGATAAGTATTAACCCCCTTAATAAGCCCAATAGTTCCAATAGAAACCAAATCCTCTAAATCAATCTTAGTATTCTCATATTTCTTAGCCAAAAAAACCACCAACCGCAAATTATGTTCAATAAGTTTATCCCTAGCTTTCATATCCCCACCTAAAAAAAGCATAACATACCTATCTTCCTCTTCCTTACTAAGCGGTTCAGGCAAAATATCCGTACTACCAACAAAAAACAAATAATTAAGTTTACTAAAAATCTTTCTAAATAATTTTAACATAATATCATCCTTTCATTATATCCCTATGTAATATCACATCAACACCCTCAATCAAATTATTCAAATCAGAAAACCCCACTAATAAATCACACTCACATAAAAAACCATCAATATACACCCTATCAGGTCTCACACACTTTAAAAGCCCATCACCACTTGCAGTATAATAAGGAACTAAAACATAATTATCATCCCTCATATACCTCTTAGAAAGCAATATAACAGGCCTCCTCTTATAAGGATCATATAAATTATTCCCCGTATCCACAAAACCACTTACCGAAACAACTTCACCATCCCTAAAATATATGTCCACCCTATAACAATTATTATAAATATTTTTAATCCTCTTAACTTCCTTAACATAAAGAATAGACACCTCTATAGAAATAACAATAATAATTAAATAAGTAAGCATACTACTATTACTAACCCTAATATTAAATAAATAAATAATCCCCCCAAGTAAAGTACTAATAAAATATAAATAAAAAATATTCCTAATAGTATATTTATAATCCCTATAACCAAAAGCCACTAACGACATCAAAATAATTAATACAACCTCAATAAAAAACTTATTAACACCACTAAACAAAAATAAAGACCCAACACCCCCTAATAAAGAAGAAATAAAAATCCTCTTCCTACTACTAACCCTCTTCAAAACAACAGAAGTCCCCAAAACAATAATATAATCCATAATAACATTAAACAAAAAAAATAAATCAATATATATTTTCATATATTAATTATAAAAAAAAGAATATAAATACAATGTCGATTTATATTCTATTCAAACAATTTATTTTCATCTCCAGCACAATAGCCACCGCCTACTTTTTCACCCTCAACATATTCCTTACCAGAAATAGAGCATCCCATCTTAGTAACAGCATCTTGAAGATAACCACCAAATACCTTTACAAGTCCTATAGCTAATACCGTAATCAAAGATATAATAAGTACATATTCCACAAGTGTTTGTCCTCTTCTATTCAACTTCATACTATCGTCCTTTCATATTCTTAAATCAATTGTACTATATTTTTTAAAATAAAGCAATCACTTTTTACTCATTTACAACATTTTCCACTTCAAACATCTATTTTAAAATTATCCAAATACCATAAATAATATATACTTTCTATGACACACAAGTTTCTATACTCAATTTATTATTTTTAATCTTAAACATAACACTTCCATCTTGATCAGTTCTATATATCTTACTATTTTTTAAACTATCTAGTACACTATCATTCGGATGACCATATCTATTATTCTTTCCAACACTAATAACCCCATATTTAGGATTAATCTCATCTATAAACTTTTTACTAGAACTCGTCTTACTACCATGATGCCCAACCTTTAATATATCCACATCTCTTAAATTATATTTTTCTAATAAATCATCTTCAACCTCTACTCCAGCATCTCCCATAAACAAAAACTTATACTTAGCAAATTCCATATAAATAACATTAGAATTATCATTTTCATTCCCATAATCCCTATTATTCAAAAAATAAACATCATAACTATTAATATCCAAACTTCTAACACAAGAATAATACCTAATATTCATCCTCTCCAATACCTCAATAAATTTATTTTCCAAATCATTATATAACCCACAATTAAATATAACATTATCAACCCTAAAATTATCAACCAAATAAATAGCTTCCCTCATATGATCAGAATCCCCATGTGTAATTATCAAATAATCAATTTTTCTAATACCAACACTCTTCATATAAGGAATAACATCATTTTTAATCCTATATTCATTATTCCCCGTATCAATTAAAACAGTAGCATCATTAAAAGGATACCTAAGTAAATAACTATCCCCCTGACCAACATCAAAGAAAACAGCAGCAAATTCACTATTAAAATAAGGATAAAAATAAATACCCACTAATAAAATAACATCTATAAAAATATATTTATAATTCTTATACGCCAATAAAAATATCCCATAATAGATCACAATAACAATAATACTAGGTTTAGAAAAAATAAACTTAGTAATATCAACAGAAGATATAAATAAAGAAATATCTTCAATAATACTAACAAATAAATAAAGAACATCATCAAATATAGGAAAAACAAATGTCAACACAGTAAGAGGTAATATCAATACACTAATAATAGGCACCAAAAATATATTAAGAAAAATACTCATAACATTAATCTCATAACTATTATATATAGTAATAGGAATAGAAACTAAAAAAGAAAGTAAAGAAATATAAATAGTTCTAAATAACCAATTTTTCTTTCTAAAAAAACTACCAAATAAAATTAAGAAAAAAGTTATAACAAACGAATAAATATACCCAAGATCATATATAATAAAAGGATCAATAAATATAGATATCATAAGTGTCAAAAACATAATATCAATCTTACTAATCTTAAATTTAAAAATAAAATTAATACTATATAAAATACTCATAATAGCACTTCTAAGTAAAGAAGCACTAGGAAATAACACTATATAAAATATAATAAAAATATCTTGAAATAAATATTTAACTCTTTTATTATAAGTAACCTTATTCAAGTAAAAACCAATAATAGCAACGAAAAAATTAATGTGCATACCAGATACAGAAAACAAATGCGATATACCATTAATTCTATAACTATCCTTAACTTCCTTAGATAAAGAATTATCACAAAACAATAGTGTCTTAATATAATCAGAAGACTTCAAATTAGCAATCTTTTCATATAAAAAATTCTTAAAAGTATATAAATAATTATCATTATTCCTAATTTTATCAATACTCGTAGCCTCAACTAAATAATATATCCCCTTATTATACAAATATCTCCTATAATCAAAAGAATTAAAATTACTTCTTTCACTAGGAATAATAATCTCCCCCTCTATCTTAATTTTATCACCTAAAGATAACTTATTAAATTCCTTATCATAATACTTATAAGTAACAATAATCTTCTCAAGAGCCATAACCTCAATAACAATCTTATTATCTTTAACATCATAATCCAAAACAGTCCCAATAAATTCCTTATCATCAATATCATACTTTGACTCAAATTCATAAAAATTAATAAAAACAAGATCAAATATAAAAACCAATAAACATAAAACTTTAATAACATATCTAGACTGTAATAAATATCTTAATCTTCTCAAACAAAGATTCTCCTATTCCAGTAACTTTCTTTATATCCTCAATACTCTTAAACAACCCATTAGTAGTACGATACTCTATTATAGCCTTAGCTTTAGCTTCTCCTATCCCATCTATTTTTTGCAATTCCACTATATCAGCAGTATTAATATTAATAACATCATCACTATCATTATCTACTTCCGTAACATTATCAATGCAGGCATCATTAACAACTTCACACTTCTCACATACACAATTATCTTCCTTAAACTTCTCAAGTACTTCTAAATTAGAATAAACAATAATAGTCATTTCATCATGAACAATCTTAGCAAGATTAATCATAGAAGTATCTGCTCCCTCTAAAAGACCACCCGCTAGCGAAATAACATCATTAACTCTAGCAGTACTATCAACCTCATATATACCGGGATTAACAACCATCCCTTTAATATCAACAATAACCTTTGAAACAACTTCTACATCTTTTTCTATATCTTTTTCAATCACTTTATCTTCTTCAGTATCTTCCTTAAATATATCTACTACTTCATCATTCTTATTATAATTATTCTTATATATAATAAAAATAACACCCCCCAATATAATAGCTATACCAAATAAAACATAAATTAATCTTTTCAACTTTCTCCTTTCCTTCTTCATTTTGTTAGTTACTTATTATAGACATTATTTTTATAATAGTCAATACTATTTCTAAAAAAATAATTAACACTTTTTAACTATTTTATTGCTAATTATCTTTATTTATTATATAATGTATATGGAAAGAGATTTTATCCATAATAAAAATGGGTAACACCTATTGTCAAAGGTGTTCTCTCCGTAAGAGTATACAGAGCACTTCCTTGGAGTGCTCCGTTTTTCTCTATTTTTTATGATTATGATTATCTAAGTAGACAATCATAATTAGAGTTATCCAAGCAAAAGCTAGGACAAGTTCCACTTTAAACCCCCCATCTATAAGAGAAATTCAAAACATAAAATCACCCCTCTCTTAAACTATTAAAAAAGGAGAAAGCACCCATAGGTAATTACCACTTAGCCATTATAACTTTTAATAAGTATTATGTCAATACATTATAAAAATATATTTTATTTTTCTTGTAAACCCTTATTTTATAAGTTTTTACAAAGGTTTTACACTACAAACATTTGTTTATTTTTGTTACTATTCACAGCTGATTGACTATTGAAAACTATAAGTTATAAATATTTT
>CAYYXX010000022.1:0-15561 GCA_964475905.1 uncultured Clostridium sp.
ATAGTAATAACACTACTAATAATAAAGAAGAAATAAATAATAATAGTAATAACACCAATAATAATAAAGATGAAATAAATAATAATAGTAATAACACCAATAATAATAAAGATGAAGTAAATAATAATAGTAATAACACTAATAATAAAAAAGATGAAGTAAATAGTGATAGTAGTATAGAGATGATTGAAGTATGTAAGAATCCAGATGTATTAAGAGTAATATACTTCATAAAAATAATTATAGATATTATAAAAATAATAATACCAATAGGTTTAATAATAATAGGTTCAATAGATCTTACAAAATCAATAATTAATAATGATGATAAAGATAATAATAAAAACTTAAAACTATTTGGAAAAAGGTTAATATATGCTATTATAGTCTTTTTAGTACCATGGATTATTGAAGTAATAATATCATTACTAGGAGGCACTTTAGGTGAAGACAATTGGACTGAATGTATCACTAATGCCAATAGTGAAACAATAGAAGAATTAGAAAGAAATCAAAAATAATAATTTGATTTCTTTTTTAAAACTCTTGTATAAAACTAAAAATTATGATAATATTTATATAGTATAAGTAGATAAAGAAAAATATACTAAGAAAAACAATTGCATTTTAATAGCAAAAATGCTATACTTATTATGATAGGAAAGTAGGAATATAAGTGAAAAAGAAGAATAAAAAGAAAAAGTACATAAATAAAAGATTTATCCTTGTCTTTATAATGATGATCTGTATAGTAATATCAATGTCAACATATTGGATGTATGCTTATCATCATAAGTATGGAAAAAATTACAACATAGATAAATATATAACCCATAAGATAGACTACTATATAAAAACAGAGGGTAACTATGTATATATAAATAATATAAGTGATGAAATAAGAAATACTTTTATAAATAAACAAAAAGAAATAAATAAAGATAACATAGTAGATATGACAATAACTAAAGGAATATATAAAGAAATTTTATCATTAAAAATAAACTATATACTAAAAGAAAATATAAGTAGAGTACTAACAATAAATATAGATTTAAGAAATAAAAAAATATTAACAAATGATGAGCTAATAAATAAAACTAGTACTAATTATAAAAGTATAGCAGAAGATATATTCGAAGAATATATCAAAGTAGATACTAATAAGAAAGTAATAGATGCCATTAATGATAAAGAATTAACCGGAGTAGAATTCAATAATAATAAAGAAAAATATATAATAAGAATAAGAGAAAAATTACCTAGTGTAATGAATATATACATAGATAATAATAAAATATATTATCAAGTAAATATAAAAGATATAACTAAAGTATGCTATTATGAAGATAAAAATATAGAATATATAATAAAAGAAATAGGAAAAATATAGAAGGAGGAATTTATATATGGAAAGTATTTTATCAGCAACAGCAGTTGCAATAGGGGTAATGGTAGGATTTGCCTTTTTAGGATTAGGACTAGGAATAGGACTATTAGGAGGAAGAGTAGCAGAAGCTGTAGGAAGAAATCCCGAAACAAAAAATGATGTAGTACATTCAATAATGACAATACTAATAATATTTGCAATATTCTTATTATTCTTATTTGCATTTTGTTTCCTATTACTATTCTTCAATCCATTAGTGGGATAATATGACATACTTTATTATCTCTTTTGTCGTTATCATACTATTAGTAGTGGTAATGAGTTTAATACTAAAAAATGCCGTCAAACAAGTAGATGAAAAATCAAAATCATATTTTGTAGATAAATTAAAAGAATATGATTACCTAATAGACGAAAAAGAAAAACGCTTAAATGAATTAGAAAGCGAATTAGAAAAAAGAAAGAATGGATTAAAAGATAATAGCCTAAGTGAAAGAGGTCCAAGTTATGACTTTGATACAAGTATAATAGACCTCCTTACAGAAACAAGTTATTTAGATAAGAATATATTTGCAATAAATAAAAAAATAGAACAAAAATTTATTATCAACTATGAAGATCTAATAAAAGACTTTTTATCAAATATCAAAGATGATAATAAATACGATTTCTGTGTAAAATTAAGAAACAAATTTACTCCAGAAGAAATATACAATATAGAATTAATGTTACCAGAAGAAAGAAATGAATACCTAAAAAAAGAACTAAATACTGAAGAATATAAAGTATATGAAATATATTTATCAAGTAATAAATTTAATATGGAAGATTTCATAGACTATCTAAATAGATTAATAGAATTAAATGATCCAACAGTAGTAGTTCTAGTAGCAAGTGAAAAAGAAAACTATGATTATATAGATAAAAAAATCAAAACTAGAGTAAGTGAAGAAATATATAAAGGAATAAAAATACTATATAGAAATAAAATATATGACTTTAGTTTGAATGAAGGGAATGTGTAATATGGAACTAAAAAAAGTAGACAAAAAAGTTGAAGATATAAAAAACAATAATAACATATACTCAGTAGGCAAAGTAATCAAAGTAAATCCCTATACCGTAATAGTATCCGGATTAAATGATATAACCTATTATGAAGAAGTAGATATAGCAGGAAAAGCAAAAGGCTTTGTCTTTGCTGTAGGAAAAAATAATATCACTGTATCATTAGTAGAAGTAACAAATAAAATAAACCCAGGAGATGAAGTATATTCATTAAAAAAACAATTCAAATGTCTATTTAGTATGGATTCCATGGGGAAAGTAATAGATATCTTTGGAAATGATCTAATAGCAGGAAAAAAATTTGATAATTTAGTAGAAGTTCCAATAGAAAATGATCCAATCCCAATTATGGATAGAGGCTTAGTAACTAGAGAATTCCAAACAGGATTAACCAGTATAGATATGCTATATCCCATAGGAAGAGGACAAAGACAATTAATAATAGGAGATAAAAAGACGGGAAAAACGCAAATAGCCTTAGATGCCATAGTAAATCAAAAAGATAAAAATATGGTATGTATCTATGTAGCCTTAGGAAAAACTAAAAAAGAAGTAAAAGATATCTACTATGAATTAACCAAAAGAGGAGCAGCTTCATATACCATAATAATAGCATCATTCCATGATGAATTACCAAATAGAACATATTTAACACCATATGTAGCTCTTTCAATAGCAGAATCAATGATGTTAGATTCCTATGATGTATTAGTAGTATTAGATGATCTAAAAAAGCATGCAGATATATATAGACAAATATCACTAGCAAGTAAAAAGACACCGGGAAGAGATGCCTATCCATCAGATATCTTCTATGCTCATAGTAAACTATTAGAAAAAGGATGTCAACATAAAGATGGAGGATCAATAACCATATTACCAATCGTAGAAACAAAATCATCAGACATAACAGACTATATATCTACCAATATAATATCCATCTGTGATGGACAAATAGTATTATCAAGTAAAAACTTCGCCAAAGGAGAAAAACCCGCCCTTAACTATGGACTTTCAGTATCCCGATTAGGAGGAGCAGTACAATCTCCAGAAGTAAAAAAATCAGGTAGCTTAGTAAGAAGTAAACTACTAGAATACCTAGAAGTAAGAGATATATATGAATTAGCAAATATAGATGAAATGAGTATAGAACTTCAAAATAGAATGAAAGAAGGAAAAGTAATTCTAGATAAACTAAAGCAAAATAAATTCTCACCAAAAAGTAAAGAAGAAATGCTTGAATTATATAGATTCTTGGAAGTAGGTGAAACAAATGAAAATAGGTAAAATAATAACAATAAATGATATTTCTGTAGAAATAATATTATCAAGTAATGATATAAAAATAGGAGACCTATTAGAAGTAGAAAATAATAATAAATATATATTTGAAGTAGTAGAAATAAATAATATTTCTGCTACTTGTATAAGTCTATATTCAACAAGAGGACTCCAAAAAGGAAGTATAGTAATAAAGAAAAGTGATGGAATAGAAGTAGAATATTCAGATAAAATACTAGGAAGAATATTCGACTCATACGGTAATGCTATAGATGGTTTCCCATTTGAAAGTGAGAGAAAAGTCAAAGTAAGTAATAATACCGTATCATTAAAAGAAGTAAAAGTAGAAACAGAACCATTATGGACAGGTATCAAAGTAATAGACTTCTTTGCTCCATTACAAAAAGGCTTCAAAATGGGATTATTAGGAGGAGCAGGAGTAGGAAAAACAGTACTAATAAAAGAGTTAATACATAATATTTATGCAAGTTCTAATTCCAATGCTGTCTTTGTAGGAGCAGGAGAAAGAAGTCGTGAAGGAAGAGAACTATATGATGATATGAAAAGTTCTAATCTATTAGATAAAATGACTATGGTATATGGCCAAATGGGAGATAATCCCGTATCTAGAAGTAAATCAGTAGGAGCAGGTCTTAGAATGGCTGAATACCTAAGAGATGAAAAAGGACAAGATGTACTAATATTCATAGATAACATTTATAGATTTATTCAAGCAAAATCAGAAATATCAACAGACTTAAAAGAATTATTAATAGAAAACGGATATCCCGCTAATATGGCAGGAGAAATAAGTGAAATAGAAGAAAGAATAAATTCAACAGATAAAGGTTCAATAACTTCATTTCAAGCTATATATATACCTGCTGATGACTTAACAGATGATGCTGTACAAACCGTAATGAGTTACATGGATGGACAAATAGTCCTAGATAGAAAGATTGCTGAATTAGGCTTATATCCCGCTATTAATGTATTTAAGTCAACATCAAAACTAATAGATAGAGATAAAATAGGTGAAAGACATTTCAACCTAGTAGAAAAAGTATTAGCTTCCTTAACAAGATATGAAGAATTAGAAGAAATAATAGCAGTATTAGGAATAGAAGAATTATCCGAAGAAGATAAACTAGTTTTCTATAGATCAAGAAAACTAAGAAACTACTTCTCACAACCTATGTTTGTAGCAGAAACATTTACAAATATAAAAGGACAATTTGTAGACATAAATGATGTATTAAATGATGTAGAAAACATTTTAAATGGTAAATATGATAATGTAGATGAAAGTAAGTTTAGATATATAGGTAAATGTAATGAATGGAATTAAAGTAAGAATCTTTGATATAAAAAATGGACTTAGAGAATACGAAGATATAAAAATAATAAGGATCATAAGTAAAGATTATAACTTACTTATAATGAAAGATTATTTACCAATAATAGGAGAAATAGAAGGAAGCGTAGATATCAAAAATGATAATATTAATTTATCATTTAAAGATATCAAAGCTTTCTATATGAATAGTAATAATGAATTTAATTTAATGATAAAAGAGGGATCATATGAATAATATATTTTATTTTGCATTTGTTGGTATAATAGTAGTAATAACCCTATATATCATTCTAAAAATACTAATAAAAAAATTTAATCCTGAAAAGTCTAAAGTAAAATTATATGGAATACTACAAGGAATGACTAATAAAGAAATAATAAGTCTTTCATGTTCTATAATCAGTTATATATTCATGATATATCTAATGTCATCATTTATAGATCTAGATATTTACATAGCTATAATAATAATATCATTAACCCTATTTAGTGGAATACTAATAAAAAATAAGAAAGTAATAATAGATATAATACTAAACATCATATCATTAGGAGGTCTAAAAATAATATATCTAATACATGACTATATAATAAATGAATATAATGATGTTTGGATGCTCTTACTACTAGTATTTGTTATGATATTCATGTTCCTATATCTATCATACACTCTTCTAAAAAATATAAAAAATGTAGTACTAGCTAATAAATATATAAGAAAGGGTGGTAAACATGAGAATTAAAAATGTCGTAAAAGTCATGAACTTCCACTCATTACTTAGAGTAGATGCCTCTAAAAGAGAAGCAGAAAGCTATCGAAATGTCGGAGAAGAAATAACTAAAATAATAAAAACAATAGTATATAATAAAAATCTAGTACTAGATAAAAAAGTAATAACCCCAAATCCTGAAAATAATAAACTAAATATATATATAGCCAATGATTATGGCTTTTGTGGTAACTTCAATTCCCAAGTATCAAGACAAATAAGACAAGATAAAGATGATTATAAAATAATAATAGGAAAAAAAATAATATATACAGATGAAAAAACAATACTAAAAATAAATAAAGATGATTTCACTAAAGAATTAAAAAGAATAGAAGAAACAATAGATGAAGCTATAAGAAACTCATCATATAGTGAAATAAACCTATATTATAATCATTATAACTCAAGTACATCATTTGAATTTAAAAAATTAACCCTATTTCCTATTAATTTTGATGGAGAATATGATACTAAGAATGATTTTGTTATAGAAACAGACATAACAAGTATGTTATATAGTCTCTTAACCTTTTATATCATGTATGAATTAAAAATGTGTGAATGTATAAGTAGAGCAGCAGAAAATGTAATAAGAAATCAAATAACCAGTGAAGCCTTAGATAAGATAGAAGAACTAGAAACAGAAAAGGCAAATAAAAGCAAAAAAGAAAAGAAAGAAAAACTAGTTAAAAAGACAGTAGAAAATTTCAAAAAAATATCATCAAGGGAGGAAGAAGATGGATAAATACGATTATATAACTGCTACTACAACTGAAGAAAAATTAAGATTAGAAAACTTAATAAAATATATGGAAGAAAACCATATAGAAGAAAATCTAAAAGAATATAAAGAAAGATATAAAAACATTTGTAAATATCATACCTTAAAAAATAAATACTTAGAAATTATAAATAAAATAAATAAACTAAATGAAGAAAGAGAAGAACTATATAATAAAAAAAATGAATTAGAAGTAGATAATCTATTACTAGAAGAAACACTAATAACCAAATTTAATGAAGATACAAATAATAAATATAAAAATATATCATATGAAGAAATAAAATTACTAGATAATAATGAAGAAAAAGAATTATTATCTATAATAATAGATAAAGAAAGTAATTATAATAAACTAATTATAAAAAGAAATAAATTAAAAGAAATATTAAATAAAGAAAAATATTCCAATACTTATAATACCCTTATAAGTCAAGATATACTAATAGAAAAAGAAGATGAATTATTAGATAATATCTTCCTATTAGAAAATAATATCAAAATAGCTAAAGAAGAAAAAAGTAATTTAGAAGAAGAAGCTATGGAATTACCTATACTAAAAATATTATATGAGTTCTGGATAGTGGATAGTTATAATCCCCAAAAAGTAAATAGAAATAATTTATTTAAAGAAAATAAAACCTTAGTAAACTATAAAAGTCATATAGATGAAGAACCCAAAAAAGAAGAAAAAATAATAAAAGACTTAAATTTACCGGGTATAGATGAAGATACATTTATAGATATAAATGGAAGAAATTATATAAAATAAACAAATAATATTGAAAAAATAAAATAACTTTGATATAATTCATATATAGATAGGAGGAAGTAAAATGTTTGAAGAAAATAATCAAGGAAGAGGATATAATAAACCATTAATTTATGCTATAGCAGGTGTAGCACTATTAATAGTAGCCGTAGCAGGTAGTGCATATGCTTACTTTTCTGCTAGTGCAACCAGTGATGCTTTCACAGGTACAACACTAGATGTAAAATTAGGTAAGCCTACAGTTACACTAAAAAGTGCAACAGGTACGCAAGGTGCTGGATTAATACCAATACATGATGGAAGCGTATCAGGACACACTAATCAGTTAACAACTGCTACTAATAGCACTAACAATTGTAAAGATAAGAATGGATACACAGTTTGTCAAATTTATGAAATATCTATTTCAAATAATGGTAGCACAGCTACAACAGTAGACTTTCAAATTAATTTAACAAGTGCCCCTGCCAATGTTACTTGGGCTAAGATGAGTGCCGTAAATACTTTTAGTGCACTAAAAGGCTCAGACAATTACTTAGAAAAAAATGTAGCATTAGCGGGTAATGGAAATGTAAAAAAATACTTTGTTGTTTACTTAAAAAATACTGGTGCTGATCAAACAACTGCAGATTCAGGAAAAAATATTTCTGGTACTGTAACAGTAACTGCAAGTACTGGTGCTAATATTGAAGCTTCATTCTAGCCAAAAAGCTTAGTTATTTACCAATAACTAAGTTTTAAAAAATTTATAACAAAAATATTGCAATTTTAATTATAATTTGATACAATTATTAATGTAAAGGAGGATTGAAAAAATGGAAGAAAATAAGAGAGGAGCAAATACCTTATATTTAGTAATAGGTGTAGCTACATTAGTGGTAGCAATAATTGGTGCAACATTTGCCTACTTTAGTGCTAGTGCAACTGCTGATTCAGAGATTACTGGTGGTACTAATACCGGATTATCTACAGCATTATCACTACAAGTAACTAGAGAAACATTTGCAGACCCAGAAGCTGAATCAGAGAATGAGACAACACCAGACTACAATAACTTAGTACCAGCTGTAATAGACGTTACTACTGATGGTATAGGAAAAGTAGTTGCTGAAAAATGTGTAAATGGAGGATATACAGGATGCCATTTATACAAAATTACAGCAAGTTCTAACCAAGCACTACCAAGTGCAAGTATTAGACTTGCAGATTTGCAAACAAATGCTACTGACTATGCAAACTGGAAATATGTATTATATAAAAGTGCAGATGGAGCAGCTTCGACTGTAACAAGTATTATTGAAGACTCAAATAATGCTGAACGTAGTTTCGCTGCATATAGTGCCCTAGCTGGAGAAAATAGAAAATATACTTATAGTGCAGAAACACCATCAGGATTTGATATGCACGCTGCTGGAGCATTAGAAAAAGATACAGCAGTATACTATTATTTATTAATATATCTAGCAAACACTGAAAACACTCAAAATCCTACTGACACTGGAAATGCAAACAGCGGAACTGGTACATATACAGGTATAGTAACAATGGATGCTGCTGGTGGTAAAGTAGTAGCTAACTTTAGTACATCTGTTGGTGGCGAATAAAATAAGAGAGATAAAGCATGATTTTATCTCTTTTAATTTAGAAAAAAAGTCTAAAAAAAGTATTGCAATTTATCTCTATATTTGATACAATTATTAGTGTAAAGGAGGATTGAAAAAATGATGGAAGAAAATAATAGAAAGGGAACTGGTGTATTTTACGCTGTAGTAGGTGTAGCTACTTTAGTTGTTGCTATTATCGGTGCTACATTTGCTTACTTTAGTGCTAGTGCAGATGCTGAAACACAAATTACAGGTGGTACAAATAACAATTTGGCTAGTGCCTTAAGTATAAAAGTTTATGAAGTTACCTGGTCTGATGCCGGAGTAACTAGTCATGATTTAGTACCAGCAACATTTAGTGGTGCTCCTACGGGTACTTTAGGTGTAAATGATATCAATGGTGCCATTAATGAAAAATGCGTAAATAATGGTTATACAGGTTGTCATTTATGGAAAATTGAAGCTAATACTACTCAGACATTAGCAAATGCCAGTGTATTATTAGATTTAAGTACTACTGCTACAGTTAAAACAAATTGGAGATATGCAATCTTTACAGCTTCAAGCTTTGTTGAAGGACATTCTAATATGACAGGTCTTACTGCTAACGCTCTAGCAACAGTAGATAGTGATCACCAAGCACAAGGAAGTTTGGCAACTGCTATTACTGACTTAGATATGCACAATAATGCTGCTATGACTGAAGGTACTGTAGATACTGCACCATCAAATACTTACTATTTATTAATTTGGTTAAATAACACATCAGGAGCAGCACAAAACGAAGCATCTAGTAGTGAAACAGGATCTTATACAGGTACTGTAAGCATGAATGCTGCTGGTGGTCAAGTAAGTGCAACATTTACTGCTGCATCTTAATAAAAACTGAAAAGCAAAAAATAGATATTCTAAATAAGGATATCTATTTTTTCAATAAAAAATAAAAGAGGCTGACCCCCATAGGAACAGCCTCACAAAAAGAATAAAAAGGGGTTGGCTAGTGTGATACTAGCACCAATTCGCCTAAATCGAACTGGTGATTAATATAATAAACCAATATGAATATTTTGTCAATAAAAAAATCAAAAAAATTGAAAAAAAACAAAAAGCGACAAAATAGTTATGTAGTACTTGATTTTTTAATATTTTAAGTGTAAACTATCAATAGGAGGAAAATATTATGGCAAAACAAAATACAAAAAATAATAAGAAAGCAAATACTAATAAAAATACTAATAATAAAAAAGTAGTTGCAAAAGAAAATGTAAAGAAAGAAATAAAAAAGGAAGAAGTTAAGCAAGAAGTAGAAGTAAAGGAAATAAAGAAAGAAGAAAAGAAAGTATCTACACCTGTACAAGAAAAAGAAACTAAAAAATCTTTTAAATTAACATCAAAGCAAAAAGATATTGTACTAGTTCTTCTAGTAATAGTATTACTTGTAGTAGCAGCTATAGTAACTACTACTAAAAAGGAAGAAATAAACATAGAACTTCCAGCAGTAGTAGAGGGAGAAAAAGGAGCAAAAACAATAACTTATACAGAATATGAAGAACTAATAAATAGTGAAAATCCATTCTTGGTAGTAATAATTCAAGATGGATGTAGTCATTGTGAAGCTTATGAACCAATAGTAAAAAAAGTAGCAGAAGACTATAGTATACCTGTAAATCTATTAAATCTTAGCAATCTAACTAGTGATGAATATCAAAGTTTATCTAAATCAAATTCTTACTTAAGAAAAGGTGATTGGGGAACACCAACTACATTATTCTTATATAAAAATAATGTAATAGATTCAATAGGAGGAGCAACCTCAGAAGAAGAATTTATTAGTTTTGTAAAAGAAAATATAAAGGTAGAATAGTATGAATAATGATATTTATAAAAGGGTAAAAGAATTTAAAAAGAAATATCCATTAACAATAGCATTTAGATTAAAAGCTCATGCTAAAGTTGCTTCTAAGTTTGTAGGAGAAGATGAAGAAATAAAATATGTATTTACCGCTCAAAAAAACTATAAAAGTTATGAAATAATAAATACTAATATTATAATACTAACAAATAAAAGACTAGTCGTAGCTACTAAAAGATTAATGTTTGGATATTTTCTAAAAATAATAACTCCCGATATGTTTAATGATTTAACGATAAAAAATGGAGTTATCTGGGGAAAAGTAATCATTGATACAGTAAAAGAAAAAGTAGTCTTATCAAATATAGATCCTAATGCACTAGCAGAAATAGATGATAATATTACTATGACAATGATAGAAGAAAAAAAAGAAGTAAAAAAGAAAAAATAATTTACTTCTTTTTTACTAGGAGGTACAATGAAAATAGAAAAATATGAATATAAAAAAAATAATATTTATAATGTATATTTATCAAATGGCGAAGTATTAGAACTAGAAGAAAGTGTTATTACTAAAAATGAATTATTATTAAAAAAAGAAATAGATAATAATCTATATATAAAATTACAAATAGATAATAAAATAAGTAATTTAATAAATATATCAATAAAATATATAAATATAAGATTAAGAAGTATAAAAGAAATAGAAAATTACTTATCTAAAAAAGAAGAAGATAAAGAAATAATAAAAGAAGTAATAAATACACTACAAAGTATAGGATATTTAGATGATGACAAATATACCAAAGCATTTATAAAAGATAAACTATCATTTACTACATGGGGAGATTACAAAATAATAAATGAATTAAATAGATTAGGAGTATCACCTACTGTAATAGAAGATAACATCTCATTACTAAAAAGTGAAGAGATAGAAAAAAGAATAAATAAAATAATAGAAAAAGATATAAGAACAAATAAAAAATATACAGGAATAAAATTAAAAAATAAAATATACAATCACTTACTTACATCAGGTTATTCTAAAGAAAAAGTAATAAGTGTAATAAATAATTATAAATTTTAGTATAAAAATAAAATATTAGTAAAATATATAAATGGGTGAATGAATATGAAAAAAATATTAACACTATTTATATTTTTACTTTTATTAGTAGGATGTTCTCTATCAAATACTCCAACTTCTCAAGTAGAAGACTTACTTACAAAATATCAAACATTAGATAAAGATATAAAAACAGGTATAGAAGAAGTACTAAATGAAGAAACATTAACAAGTACTCAAAAAGAAAGATATAGAAGTCTAATAGAAAAACAATATAAGAATTTAACCTATCAAGTAAAAGAAGAAAAAATAGATGGAAATACCGCTAATGTAACAGCAGAAATAGAAGTATTAGATTATAAAAAAGCCGTAAATAATTCATCAGTACAATATCAAGATAAAGACAATTACACAGTAGAAGAATATAATAATAGTAAATTAGATGAACTAGAAAAAACTAAAGAAAAAGTAAAATATACTATAGAATTTGAAGTATTAAAAGATAAAGATGGCAATTGGAAATTATCATCACTAAGTAATGAAACTATTAAGAAGATACAAGGAATGTATTAATTAATAGTTTTTTTCTTTACTAAAATATGATAAAATTAAACAGGAGGATTAAGATAATATGAAAGAAGACTTATATAAATATGAGAGAGAACTATATCAAAAAGGATTAAACTATATAGGAGGAGTAGACGAAGTAGGAAGAGGACCCCTAATAGGTAGTGTAGTAGCTTCATGTGTAGTACTACCTAAAGACTTCGTCTTAGACGGATTAACTGATTCTAAAAAATTATCCGAGAAAAAAAGAAATGAGTACTATAAAATAATCAAAGAAAAAGCTATAGCTATAGGAATAGGAATAATAGATGAAAAGAAAATAGATGAAGTAAATATATATGAAGCAACTAAATTAGCTATGAAAGAAGCTATAAAAAACACCAATATAAAACTAGATCATGTATTAATAGATGCCATGCCACTTGATATAGATATTCCCACTACCAGTATCATAAAAGGAGATTCAAAATCCATTTCAATAGCGGCCTCTTCAGTAATAGCTAAAGTAACGAGAGATGCAATGATGTATGAATTAGATAAAAAATATCCAATGTATGATTTAAAAAATAATAAAGGTTATGGCACCAAAAAGCATATAGAAGCTATAAAAAAATACGGAATAACAAGCTATCACAGATTAAGCTTTGGACCAGTAAAAGAAAACAAAGATAAAAAAATACAGATCTAATAAAAGGAACCCTAAAAAAGTATACAAAATTAGCAATTTTTAGTTGACATTGCTAAGCAATAGTAATATAATAGTATTAGCAATGGAAATAAAAGATTGCTAAAGGAAGTGATACAATGATCACAAAAAGGCAAAATGAAATACTAAAAGTAATCGTAGAAGAATATATTAGAACTGCTAAGCCAGTAAGTTCTAATCGTATTTGTCAAAAATTAAAATGCTCTAGTGCCACTATTAGAAATGAAATGGTAGCTCTAGAAGAATTACAACTATTAGAGAAAAATCATTTTGCATCAGGTAGAATACCAAGTGAAGACGGATACAAATATTATGTAGAGCATCTAATGAAACCTAAAAACATGACTGGTGAAGAAATGTTAAAACTTCAAACCATATTTAGAAATAATACATTAGACTTAAATGATACCATTAAAAAAAGTATTGAAATAATTAGTGAAATGACTAACTATACAGCAGTAGTTCTTGGTAATACTTCTTATGAAAATAAATTAAAGAAAGTAGAAGTAATACCACTAGAAGAAAACAAAATATTATCAATAGTCATAACAGATAAAGGAGCAGTACAACATAAAACATTATACTTACCAAACAATATACCTAAAGAAGATGTTAAAAAAACTGTAGAACTAATAAATAAATTAGTTATAGGTACCCCAATAAATGAAGTAAGTGCAAAACTAGAATATGAAGTAAAGCCCATTATCAAAGACTATGTTGATCAGTATGAAGTATTATATAACACTTTCTATGATGCCTTTCATGAATTTACTACCACTAAAAGTAGCAATGCCTATTTTGGTGGAAGAACAAATATACTAAAACAGCCAGAATTTGAAAGTATAGATAAAGTAAAAGAAATACTAAGTAAGTTTGAAGATATTGAAAGTATATCAAAAATGAAAGAAGAAGATAACGGAATAAACATATATGTAGGAAGTGAAACAGAACTTACAGATGATGTATCAGTCATAAAAACAAAATATAACATAGATGGAGTAGAGGGAACAATAGCAATAATTGGTCCCAAAAGAATGGAATATGATAGAGTGGTAACACTACTTGATTATATAAAAAACAATTTAGGAGGCACTAGTGGAAAAGAAGAGTAAGAAAACAAAAGATAAAGAAATAAAAGAAAATAAAAAGGAAGAATGTAATTGTACAGAAGAATGTAATTGCACAGAAGAATGTAATTGCACAGAAGAATGTAATTGTACAGAAGAATGTAATTGTACAAATACCAATGAATTAGAAGACAAAATAAAATCATTAGAAGAATTACTACTAAGAAATCAAGCTGAACTAATCAATTACAAAAAAAGAAAAGATGAAGAAGTAAGTAGAATAATAAAATATGCTGAAGAAGATATATTAAAATCTTTTCTTCCAATATTAGATAATTTTGAAAGAGCTATAAATATGGATGATGATAATTTAGAAGATGAAGTATCAAAATTCTTAGAAGGCTTCAAATTAATGTATAAGCAAATAAAAGATTTACTTGAAAAATTTGAAGTAAAAGAAATAGAATGTCAAGGTAAAGAATTTGATCCTGCTCTTGAACAAGCCGTAGTAGTAGATAATAACCCCGATTATGGAAAAGGAGTAGTAACAGAAGTGTTACAAAAAGGCTATATGTATAAAGATAGAGTATTAAGAACTGCTATGGTAAAGGTGAATAATGAATAAAGAAGTTATAAAAGAAATAATATATATAACAATATCAATATTACTAGCCATTTTAGCAGTAAAATTTGTAATATGGTTATTACCAGTAATATTAATAGTATTAATAAGTTATCTATTATACAAAAATATAAAAAAAAATAAAAATAAAAAAGATATACATAAAGAAAAAAATATCAAAGTAATACATGACTTTGATGATAAATAAGAAAGGAAATGATAAATATGAGTAAAATAATAGGAATAGATTTAGGAACAACAAATAGTTGTGTAGCTATCTATGATGGAGGTGAAGCCAAAGTAATTACTAATCCTGAAGGAATGAGAACAACCCCATCAGTAGTAGCCTTTAAAAATGGCGATATAATTGTAGGTCAAAAAGCTAAAAATCAAATAGTAACAAATAAAGATACCATATCTTCAATAAAAAGAAAAATGGGTACAAGTGATAAAGTATCCGCAAACGGAAAAGAATACTCACCAGAAGAAGTATCCGCTATGATATTAACTGATTTAAAAAAGACAGCAGAAGCTTATCTAGGAGAGACAGTATCAAAAGCTGTTATTACAGTTCCAGCATACTTCAATGATAGCCAAAGACAAGCAACAAAAAATGCAGGTAAAATAGCAGGACTTGAAGTAGAAAGAA
>CAYYXX010000023.1:0-14883 GCA_964475905.1 uncultured Clostridium sp.
ATCTTCTAATAAGAAATCTATTATATTTATTATTTTTATACCATTATAATCATTATTTATTGACTTATCCATAGTTAATATTATTTTTTCATAATTATCTTCTATTTTTTCTAAACTTCTTATTTTTCTTGCTTTAACTTCATCATTTAATAGTGTTTTAGTTACTTGATAATATTTTATTTGATTAGGATTTTCTGCTACAAAATCAACTTCATAATTATTTGTTTTACCAATATTTACTCTATATCCTCTTCTTAAAAGTTCTAAATAAACAATATTTTCTAGTAAATGACCTTCATCTATATTTCTAAATCCTGATATTATATTTTTTATACCAGTATTAGATACATAGTATTTTCCAAGTGTTTTTAATAAGGCTTTACTCTTTATATCTGTTCTATCAGCTTTATATATTATAAAAGACTTTTCTAGCATACTTAAATAGTTATCTATTGTCTGATGATTAGATTTTTCCGTTATTTTATTACTATTCAAATAATTACTTATCTTTGATGAAGATATTGTACAACCAACATTATTTACTAAATATTTTATAATATTTTCAAGTAATGCAGTATCTTTAAGAAATACCATCATACTTAAATACTTCTCTCTAATTATCATATTCCTCACCTAGAAAAATAATATCATATTTTTTGCAAGTACATTTGCAAAAGTTTATTTTTTGACGCTTTTTGCAAATACAATATCATAATTTTTATCAATAAAAGACTAAATAGAAAATTTATTTAGCCTCTCTTGTTTGTTTTAATTGATCAACATACTCTATTCTTAACATAATTTGATCAGTTATTTTTTTTATTCTTTCATTAGATAATAACTTATTACTTGAAAGTATTTCTTTTACTTCATCTATAAAACCATCTAATAAATTAATATCAAACCAACTAAGATTTTTAACTAAATTAACTTGCTTTTTTTCATATTCCTCAAATGGCTTTGTTAAAAAGAATTCTCCAACATACATATCATTTTCATCAAACCATAAAGAACATCCATTATCAAATATTGGAGCAACACTTTCAAATTCTAATGTTTCAACATTTCTAATAACACCAAAGTTATTAAAATGTCTATCTTTATTTGCTAGAATAAAATCACATACTATCATTTTATCTACCAAAAGATTAGCATTTGGGATGTTTAACTTCTTTAAACAATTTATATAATGTTCATATTTATTTTCATCTTCATTAGCTTCATAATACTCATTAATTTTCCATGCAGGTATTAATTCAGTATCTACTGTAATAAAGTTTTTACAAATTGATACTGCTCTTTCATCATTATAAATAATTTCATATTTTACATATTCATCATCATTTAAAATTCTTTCATATAATTTAGTAGCAATAACTTCGTTAAATGGTTCTTGATTAATCATCTTTCCACCAGCTTTGATTAAATATCTATCTCCATCTATAATTTTCCATCTTTTTTCATAATTACCATTACTTGTCATATCTGGAGTATTTAAGTCTAGCTTTATAGACTTTTTTTCACCACTAAATAGTAATTTACCAATATCTTCAGAAAACTCGTTATCAAAGAAATTTATATCTTCCCATAATATATTTTCATCAAGATTCTTTACCCAATATTGATCCGATAATGATAAGCAGTAGGCTTTAGTATCTAATAAATCAAAATTATCTTTATCATAAATATCACTTTTATATAGTAATTCTTTTAAGTTATTTCTTGATGCAGGTATTTGCCTATTTTTCCACCATTTATTAAATTGTTTCTTATCTATATTATTATCTTTAATTAATCCAAAAGGAGCATAATCTTCATTATTAGGATAACTTCGTTTAAATTTTACTATGATATGTTCATCATCATTATATTCAAAATCAAATATTTTTTTATTCTTATTCATCAAAGTAAATTCACTCATTTAATCACCTCTTTTTGCTTCATCTTTACTACTAATATTGTACCAAATTTCTTTAGAAAAGTCATTAGTTTTGTATTAAAATATTAAAAAGCCTCCTATAACAATTATACCTGTACTTATTTTATTTAGAATAAATATAATTAGACAAAAAAAGACAACTATTCAAGTTATCCTATACTAAAAATAAAATTAAGTATTGTAGTTATAATTATACCAAATAATACTCCTACTAAACATTCTATTGGCTTATGTCCTAGTTCTTCTTTTAAATTAGTATTATTTATTTTATTTATTGTTTTAGCCTGCTGTCCACTCTCATATCTAATACCCATTGAATCATATATTATTATTAAGGAAAAGAAAAGACTTATAGCAAATATTATCCCACTACTTCCATAATTAATATATACTAAGGTTGTTATACTAGTAACTAAACTACTATGTGTACTAGGCATTCCTCCCATCCCATCTAATAATCTTTCTATTTTAAATTTTTTATCTTTTCTATATTCTCCTAGTACTTTTATTAATTGACATAGTATAGCTGTTATAAATGGTATAATTAAGTACTTATATTCTAACATAGATAATCACCAATATATTCTATTTTATATTATCTAATAATATTCTACTTTTTAAATATATTCCTGAATATCTTTCATAATAATCTTCTATAAATTCTTCTAATTCATTTACTACTTTATCAGATATATCTAATTTACTTATTTTTGAAATATCTATTAAATATAACATTCTAATTAACTTTACCGTCTTTGTAAGTACTATTTTTTCCTTTTTTAGACAATCTTTACATACATATCCCCCTAAATAACTAGATATAGTAATTATATTATTTTTAGATGAACAACTTACACATCTATCTAATATTGGACTTATCCCTAAATAATTTAATAATTGTAATCTTAATATTATTGTAATTATTCTAGGATTTAAGTTTTCATTTATTTTATCTAAGCTATCTTTATATAATTTATATATATTTTTATTATTATCATGTTTATATACTTTTACTGATAATTCAGTAATATATGTAACATAACCTATTTTTATTATATCTTTTTTAGTATTATTATAACTATTTATAATACTTGTATCTTTTAAAAGTGATAATCCATTTTCTTTATAACTTATATCAAATTCTCCATAATTAAATCTAGTAGTAGTAGAAAAAAAAGGACTTTTTATTCTTTTAGCACCTTTAGCTAAAACACCTACTATTTTATCTTCTGTAAAGATATTTATTATCTTACTAGTATCTTCATATGGATATTCATTTACTATTATTCCTTTTATTTTCTTATACATATTATCACTTCCTAATATAAAACTAGTCTATAAAGACTAGATTTCTTTTTTTAGACTTTTATATTTTAAATAATATTCTATCTTTCCTGTTTTCTTAAACAGTAACCAAAGATCTTCTATATTCATATCTATCACCTATTTATATAATGTTTATTTTTAGTATTATTTATTCAAAAAATCTTTATATCCAATCATATTTAAGAATTTATCTTTCTCTCGCCATTTAGGTACTACTTTAACAAATAATTCTAAGTATACTTTTTTATTAAAATACATCTCTATTTCTTTTCTCGATCTTATTCCTATTTCTTTTATCATACTACCTCGTTTACCAATAATTATTTTTTTTAAGTTTTCACGGTCTACTACTACACTAGCATTAACACTAATACTTCTTTCATCTTCTTCCAGATTCTCTACTAGTACAGTTATAGCATACGGTACTTCTTCACTAGTTAAATCAAGAACTTTTTCTCTTATAAATTCTGAAATAATAAATGATGGTGAACTACTAGTAATAGTATTATCATCAAAATATTTAATATTGTCTGGTAGATATTTTTTTAATACTTCTAATAACCTATCAGTATTATCTTTCTTTCTAGCGGATACTGGTATTATTTCTGAAAAATCATATAGTTTTTGATATTCATCTATCTTCTTTAATATTTCTTCTTTAGGTAATTTATCTATTTTATTTATTACTAAGAAAACAGGTTTATCCTTAATATTTTTTAATACATCTATAACAAATTTATCTCCAGTTCCTATTTTTTCTGATATATCTACAACCATAACAACTATATCAACATCATTTATAGTAAAATAAGCTTGCTTATTAAGAACTTTCCCTAGTTTACTTTTAGGTTTATGTATTCCCGGAGTATCTACAAATACTATTTGCGTATCTTTATCATTATATATTCCTTGAATCATATTTCTTGTCGTTTGAGGTTTATCTGAAGTAATTGCTACTCTTTTTCCTAAAATACTATTTAAAAGTGTACTTTTACCAACATTTGGTCTTCCTACAAAACTAACGAATCCACTTTTCATGCTTTTTCCCTCCTACATCATTGTAATGATTATATCATATTTATACTGATAAGTAAATATTGTGATTTTAAAAAAAAGAAGATTAATTTTCTTCTTTAATGTAGTTTGGATCTATATTTTCTTCTATGTCTTTTAGTGTTTCTTCGTTTAGTTCTTCTGGTATATCATCCCACGGTTCTTCATCTTCTTCTATAGCTATTTTTACTTTAGTATCTCCTACTATCTCTATTCCTAATTCTTTTTCTATATCTATATTTATACTATTTTCTTCTTCACTAGCGGATATACAACTTGGTCCTTTTAAACATCTTATTATGATGTCTTTTTGTGAGGAATCAGTCCCCTCTTTTTGCGTAACCGTTACTGTTTCACTATATGGAATATTTTTAGTAATAACTGATGTTTTAGTATTATTATCATATGAATACCATAAGTTTACATCATATGATCCATTTATTACTATTTTACCATTTATTTCACTACCTTGAAATTTGTGATTAATTACCCAACAACCTAATACAGTATCAGGAATAGCATCAGTATTTACTTTGTAAGTATTTTTATAATACTTTTTACCTTTTCCTATTACTGCCTTTGTTACTATCTCTTTATATGCTGACAATGATATCACCCCTTACCATAATTTATGTAAAGAGGTTTAAAAAATTACTATTTTTATAATAATTAACTATTATTTTATTAAATCATCATTTTTTATAATAAATATATTCTTATCTTTGTAAAAAGCAAAGAATATATCTTCTAATTTTAAATTCTTTTTATCTAAAAAACTATATACCCATTTCTTATCTTTATTTAGATGTTTTAATGTTTTCTCTTCTATATCTCCATCTAATATTATTGGTAGAGGTAATGGAGTAGTTTCTTTTTTATATGGAAACACTGATAAAGTACCACTACTTTCTAAGACAGCATATTCTACTTCATCAATACTTCTATATCCTTTATCTCTAAGTTGTACTAATAGATCATCTAAATTATATCTTTGTTTTAACATTTCATTATAATTTATTTTACCATGCTTTATTATTAATGAGGGATTCCCCTCTAAGAATAATCTTAATTTAGGTTTTTTTAAGCTTAAATAAGCTAATATACACTCTAAAAGTACTAATATTACTATTGGTATTAAAGAATATAATATACTATCATTATAATTCTCAATACTAATTACAGTAAGTTCTGCGATTAATAAAGATACTATTAGATCAGTTATACTAAGTTGTCCTACTTCTCTTTTACCCATTATTCTATATATTATAAAGATAAAAAGATAAAAGAATATTGTTCTTATTATTACTATTTTCATTTTATCACCATTAACATTATGTACTAATGTATATTTTTTTATTCAATACATATTATTTATTGGGTGAAATGATGATTAATTATTTGAAGAGCTTTATATGGAGTATAAGTATATTAATAGGACTGACCGCTATTGGAACTATCTTTAATTATTTTAATATTATTAATGGTATTATACTTAAAATTATTCTTCTATTAATTCCTCTTATTAGTGTATTTATTGGTAGTTATAGATTAGGAAAAGTATCTAATCAAAAAGGTTTTATAGAGGGTATTAAGTATGGTATTATTTGGATTCTAATCTTTCTAATTATTAATTTAATTATTTCTAATTTTACTTTTATTTCTATTATTTATTTTATCTTCTTTCTTTTTATATCTATACTTGGAAGTATTCTTGGTATTAATAGAAAAAAGAAATAATCCATATATTAAAAGGTATATGGATTACGATATAAATTACTAATTACTATATCTATTAGAAAAACTATTATTAATATATAAGTATATTTATATAGTTTTTTTGTATAATATTTATCCACTACTGGTAGTAGAAGATAATGTAATATTAATGATCCTATAGAAAAAGTAACTAAACTTCTTAAACATACAAGACCATCTATATTTAAGAATAACCCTGTATAATCCCATAGTCTTTGATTAAATACATTTACACTAATATAACCTATTATATATTCTACTAAGCCAGTAATAATAATACTAAGTAGAAATAGTATAATAGGCTTTTTCTTTAATGGTTTTAAAGTACTTAAAAAAACTGCTCCTATTCCATAAATAGGTAAATATGGACCATATAAGATCCCCCAATTATTTAATATACCAAGTGTTATATAATAAAATATTACTTCATATATATATCCAGATATAGCTCCTAATATAAAGATTATGAAGTAATATAATATTTTATCTATAATATTCTTTTTATTCTTTTTCATCTTACTACTCTCCTACTTACTTAGTATAACATATTTTCTTATTATTGTATATTACTATTTTTTTAATTGTTTAGTTTTTACTATAGGATCATAGTTTAATATTTTATCTAATATTTCTTTATTATTTTGATGTTCTTCTATTAATGTTTCTTTTTCTTCTTCAGTTAAATCAGATAGAGGTACTATATATAAGTTACTATTAGATAGTTTTCCTTTTATACCTAAATAAGTTCTATATAGTAATATTGAAAAAGAACCATCACCATTATATGTTAGTACTACATTAGTATCATCAAAAGAATAATCTGATAATACATCATTAAATTGATACTGAATAGTATTACTATATTCAGGTATTAGAGTATCTGATAGAGTACCCTTTAATAATATATAATTTGGTAACTTACTAGATATTTCTAAGTGATCTCTTTTACTCTCTCTATTTTCATAAGCCTCTTTTATTTTTAATACAAAGTATTCATCATTTATATATTCTTTCTTTCCAGTATTTAATATATTATTTACATTATTATTTATATAATCTTCTTCTTTAATATTTTTAATAGCTATTATTTCATGCCTATAACCACTATCTGGATCTATTTGCCAAGAGTTATTTCCCGCTAATACATAGCCATCTGGCGTAGATACTTCTACTAAAGTATATATCTTATCTTCTAAGTCTGTAAGCCTATGAGCCTCTTTAGTACTTGTCCATGTTTCTATGACATTATTATTCTCATCAATTAATTGTAAAACAGCCCCTTCTAATATCTTATCATTATAATCTTCAACATAAATATCACAAAACCATGTAGTAGGTCCTTTCTCTATATTCTCATATATAGCCATTTTCTCCCCAGTTTGATATGAATTTTTATTTCTACTACAACCCGCTAATCCTAGAGATGTTAGTGTAATACTAATTGATAATAATAGTGATATTAGTTTTTTACTTTCATTTATCATTTTTCTTTTCCTCTCAGTACAATTAATATATAGTAATTAGTTCTAATTGTCAAGTATTATTACTATAGTTATTAAGTATATTACTAGAAGAATATAGCTATTCTTCTAGTAATTTTGATAGAGGTACTATATTATATCCTTTACTTGTTATATATTTTATTATTATATCTATATTAGTAATATCTTCTAATAATATTATACTTCCATTTGTTAAATTATTTTTAATATTTAGATAATCTCCTACTAATGTTGGTATTATTACCATCATATTATTATTATTACATATATTTAGATAATTAATATTTTTTTCTTTTAATAGACAATATAATGAAGTATTATTACTAATTCTATTTATTAAGGTATTATCATTTTCTAATATAGTATCATTATATACACCATTATTCCCATAAGTATATATTTCTTTTTCTTTTAGTTTCTTAATATTACTTATATTTATATCTTTATGATTTAAGTATAAAGTTATATTATCTATATACTTTAGTTTACTATAGTCCTTTTCATTATATATTACTATAATAGCTATATTATTTTTATTATTTCCTTTTATTATATATTTATCCTTATTATTCCTAATACTACTACTAGGCATTATATCTTTATATATAAGTGATTCTTCTCTAAATATACCACCTAGTTTCATTTCTTCATAACTTTTATTAATATCTATTTCCTTTCCCTTTTTACCCGGTATAATAGTATCATTACTAATAGTAGCATTTACTGGTAATATAGTATATTCTTCTTTAATACTATTTAATTTTATCATTAAAGGATCTTTATTATTTATAATATACATTACTTTATCAGTATAAAAAAAACTAAAGCATACTAATGTTATACTTAAAAATATTTGTATTATTCTTTTCAAGATTACCACCTAATTAAATATATGATTAAGATATAAAAAAAGACTAAAGTTATTTAGCCTCTACGATTAATTTAATAGCGGTTCTCTCTTCACCATCAATGTTTATATCAATAAATGCTGGAGTACATACTAAATTTATACCAGATGGTGCTACAAACCCTCTAGCTATTGCTATCCCTTTTATTGCTTGATTTAAGGCTCCTGCTCCTATTGCTTGAACTTCTACTAGCTTTTTTTCTCTAAATACATTAGCAAGTGCTCCTGCTACTCTATTTGGATTAGACTTTGATGAAACTTTAATTGTTTCCATATATATTTATCATTCCTTTCTTCTACATTAATATATATGTTATAGAAATTAATTAATAACTAAAAAAGAATAATTTTATATTTCATTATTCTTCTTTCTATATAGTATATAAATTGTTATACATAGTATTACTAATACTACTAATCCTATTAATTGAAAAGTATTTATTTTACTTACCTTACTATTATCATTTTTTAATTTCTTAGATACATTTAATATTATATCTACATCATCTTTATCTTTTAAAGTCCAAGTATAAGTATTTCCATCTACTTTTTTAGCATTATTTTCTAATACAGCATTATTCGTTTTTACTTTTATATCTATTTTTTTAGAATACATACAATAGAATTTACCACTTAGTTTTATATATATATAATCCTCTGTTTCTTCAACTAAATGATATTCAAAACAATTATTAATTAAGGTTGATCTATCAAAATCATAATTATATCTATATGAGAAACTATAGTTAATCTTTTTTCCTTTATCATCTATTGTTCTTAGATAAGTACTCTCTTCATCATATAGAGCATTTTGATCATAGTTAAATAATGTATATATTTGATTTTCCCCAGTATCTGTATCTTTTACTTCATACTCTTCTTTAGTTACCGTACCCGTTATCTTTTCATCTAAATTATCTCCATCAATATCTAAATTATAATTTACAGTACAACCCGCTAATAAAAATAATAAGGGTACTAATAATTTAATTTTTTTCATGCTAGACCTCCTTAATAAAATGTACCAAAGGCTATTATAATATCAGATGTTAAGTTACGATTTCTTTGTCTTACTTGACCCGGTTCTCCAGTATTTCCTCCTATTGTTGTAACAGTACTGCCATTCGTACTTACTACTAGTTCTACATGATCAGCACATCTAGTTTTTTTATCCCATTTTCCGTAGTTTCTACGGCAGTAACCATCTTCCCAATGATACCAAATAAAGTCTCCTGCTTTTGGCGTATAAGAGCCACCATAAGCTTTTGAATAATAAAATTTAACATTACCAAACCTTGTTCCTTGAAATGCTGGCCATAAGCCACTTGCCCCATTCTCTATACTTCCATTTTGTTTTAGATAATTATATAATGTCATACCAGTAGACATTTTAGTATTTTGTAATAACCATACAGCAAAATTACCACACCAACCACTAGTAGAACCACCATATTTTAAACTTGAATTATCGTTTCCTATTTCTTTTGAAGCCAAACTCACTAAAGCATTTGCTGCACTTTTTAATATTGTTGGATTTGTAATAGTTGGCCCTGCTCCAGCACTAGGAGTTGTACCACTAATTACAGTATTACCTCCTGTTGATGTTCCTGATGAACCACTTGTTCCTGAACCCGTTCCACTTGACCCAGATCCTGATCCTGAGCTACCACCAGAATTATTACCACTTGGCTTAGTACTACCAGAACTATTACCAGTAGTACAACTTGAAAAGCCTCCCTTTTGTATATAACAACTCTTAGATGAAATCTTACACCAGCCACCACTACATGATTCCATAGTTACTTTATCTTGATACTCAAATACTGTTTTTACAGTACAAGTTGTTGCTTTACAACTATAACATTTCTTTCCTGCCCTACTAGTAATTTTACATGTATTATTTATATTAGTAATTTCACTACTTCCAGTATTACCTGTGTTACCACTATTTCCTGTTGTTCCAGTATTTCCAGAATTTCCAGTTGTTCCATTATTACCACTATTACCTGTATTCCCTGATGTTCCAGTGTTACCAGTAGTACCAGTATTGCCTGATGTTCCAGTGTTACCAGTTGTTCCACTATTAGAGGGCTTATTTGGTTTTACTGGAACAGATATTATATCTCCTGTAGTTCCAGTACTAGTATTTCCTGTATTTCCCGAAGTACCTGTATTACCCGTAGTACCAGTATTTCCTGTATTACCCGTAGTACCAGTATTTCCAGTTGTTCCTGTATTACCAGTGTTACCAGTATTAGTATCAATTTTATCTACCATATCTTTTATAGATTCTTGTTCTTTTTCTAATCTTTCTTCTTCTTCTAATAGTTTATCATAATAATCAAAATTTTTACTTTTAGCATTCTCAATACAAGTATTATAATCAGTAGATATCCCTATATTTTCTAGAAAACTCATGAATACACTTACTATCCATGGTGTTGAAAATATTAAAACAGCATAGACTATTCTTTTACCTACTAATTTTATACTTTTTGATGATTTTTCTTCTCCAGCAATAGTAGCTTTACCAAAATCAATCATTAACATTACAATTAATCCTATTGGTACTAGAACAAAAACTATATCTAATAATAATGTAACAAAATATAAGATTCTTAGTACCCCCGGTTGCTGACATGCTTCTAATAGAATATACATTTTCAATCACTCCTCTACTTTAGTATACATTAATTTACTTACTTTTTCAATAATTTATATTAATGTTTTTAAGAAAAAAATATAGAGAAACTAACGTTTCTCTATTTGTATTAATCCTTCATATACTTCTTCTAGGGCTCTTCCAATATCTTTTTCACATTTATATTCTTTTAGTGGTTTTTGATAATAACCTGTTTTTGTCATTTGTTTAGCCCTATCTGATACTACATATACTAGTTCATATTTAGAGCTTACTATATTTAGGATTTTATCAATAGATGGATAGATCACTATTATCACACTCCCTTACAATATAAGAATATAACATATCTAATATAAATGCAAGAGTATTTACATTTATTTTACATTTCTTTTGATACTAATATCTACTATCTATACCAAAATATTCTTCTAATGTTATCCAATTACCATCATTATAAAGTTTACTAGCCATATCCTTACCTATATATCTAATATGCCAAGGTTCATACATATAACCAGTTATTTCTTCTTTATTCTTAGGATATCTTATAATAAAACCATACTTATAACAATTATCTTTTAACCAATTACTTTCACTAGTATTATCAAATGACATATCAATAGAATTAACATCTATAGCTAATCCTGTTTGATGTTCAGAATATCCAGCTCTTGCAGAATATGTATCAGCATTTTCTTTACCATCTATCTTTACATAATTATTATATATATAGTTTTGATCACTATAAGAACGATATCCCGAAGAAGCATATATATTTAGTCCAATACTTTTAGCATCACTAGTTAAAAGAGAAAAAGCCTCTTTTACATAGTCTACTACCTTTATATAACTATTAATTTTTACTAAGTTATTAGGAGAAAAATTACTCGGTAGAGAATATGTCTTATTAGCAATTACTATATCTTCTATATAAGTTATTCCATAATAATTTTTTATTGTATAACCCTTAGTACTTTTACTTATTTTAACATTTGGATTATCTTTTACTATTAGTCTAAAAGATTCTTCTGTTTTATTACCAGATTTATCTTTAGCAATATATTTTAAATTATACTCTTTAGCTTCCTCTATATTATATTCTCCATCTACTTCTACTTTTATTTCATCTTTACTATTATCTTCTACTTCAATATCTTTTAATAAGTCTACTCTTGTAGTAAAAGCTAATACTTCAATATCTTTTACTCCCTTAATAGTAGGACTTTTAGTATCTTTTACTTCTAATAATATTTCTTTTTCTTCCCCTTTATATATAAATTTACCCTTATATATACCCACTTCATATCTCTTATTATCTATCTCTTCTTCCCACTCTATTTCTTTTATATTCTTATTTTTTTTATATAAATAATCATCAACAGAGGGCAATTCTTCTCCTAGTTCTATTATTATCTTATCTTTATAAGTAAAGATATCTTTCTTATATAAGAATATACCTCCTAGTAAGAATACTATTAGTATTAATATTATTATTATAATTTTTTTCTTTCTACTTTTCTTCTTTCTTACCATATTTTCTCCTAAGCTTTTTATAACAAGGTCGACATACCGAATCATAATCTGAATCTATACCATCTATAGCTATTTGCTCACCCTCAAATACCGGTATATATTCATCACCTATTCTATTTAATCTCAAATTAAATGTAGCTTTTTCTCCACATTTACAAATAGCTTTTAACTCTTCCAATTTATCCGCTACTTCAAATAATCTTAAACTACCCGGAAAAGCTTTTCCAAAAGCATCTGCTCTTAGACCATAACAAAGTACTGGTATATTAAATTCATCTACTACTTCTGTTAATTCATCTACTTGTTTTGGCATAAGAAATTGAGCTTCATCTACTATAATACAATCAACATTATTATCTATTAAATGATATGCAATTAAATTATATATATCTATATCTGAAGATACTACATAATCTGTATTTAATTCTGATCCTGCTCTATTTTGCAGTTTATCTCCACCCTTTTTATCATCACCCGGCTTCATTATTAAGACATTCATATCTTTCTCTTTATAATTATAATAAGTCTTAATAATATCCGTAGTTTTACCACATTTCATAGGTCCATATTTAAAATATAATTTTGCCATAATCTACTCCTTTACTTCTTAGCTCTCGGATGAGCCATATTATATGTCTTTCTTATTTGTTCATTAGTAATATGCGTATATATACTAGTAGTATTTAATGATTCATGTCCTAATAATTCTTTTACTGTTACTAGATCTGCTCCCTCTTCTAGCATATCTGTAGCAAAAGTATGTCTAATAGTATGAGGACTTATCTTTATATCTAGATTTGCTTTTCTTACTAATTTATCTATTATTACTCTAATATACCTATCAGATAATCTACTACCTCTATGATTTAATATTAAATATTCACTCCCCTTTTTATTAAATACTTTATATCCATCATTTAAGTATATATCTAATGCTTCTTTAGTATGATTATTATATAATACCATTCTTTCTTTAGCACCTTTACCTAATACTTTAATACTTTTATTATTAATATCTATATCTTTTACTTTAATATTTATAAGTTCACTTACTCTAATACCAGTAGCATATAATAACTCTATTATTAAGGTATCTCTTTCATCAATAGGAGTCTCACTCCTACATACACTAAATAACTTATCTAATTCTTGCCTATTTAAAAATTTAGGTAAATATAATTCTTTTTTAGGATTAGGAATATTATTAAAATAATTAGTATTAATTATTTCTTCTCTTTCTAAATAATTATAAAATCCCCTTATACTACTTAATTTTCTAGATATCGAATTCTTATTTATTCTTCTATCATATAAATACTTTAAATACTCTTTAGTAATATCTATATCAATATTCAATATATCTTTAAAATTATCATTAATAAAATCATTATATTCAATTAAATCATCATAATATGATTTAATTGTTTTACCACTATACTTCTTTACTACTTTTAAATAATTTATATATTTATCTATATACTTCATATCTACCTCTTTTTAATTATATAATATATACTTTAATAAGTAAAGAAAGTAAACTTATAGTTTACTTATATTACTATCTTAAACGGATTATCTATATCACCAGTAGAAGTATCTTCAACTAGCGTATTAGAGTTTAGATAAAGGGTTGGGATAAACGCCCAAGAATAGTTCGCGTAGTTGCTGAAGCTGACATAGCCAAGAGACAAGACACCCCACACATTACTGGGGTAGCCCGAACTCAAGGTTAATAACCAACTGTGGCCTGAAAATATACTTTTCATCCAGTTATTATTTTTACAGACATCTTGGTCATAATCATTTAACATATAGGCATTTCCGTCTTCATCTTTACATTGACTTAAGTCTACAGCATAGCCATAATCACTTGGATATGCTAGAGCTACATAACCTGTCCAAGTGGTTGGTCTTCTTGAATATACACCACCAGTAGTTCTCTCTCTATTATACATTACATCTGTATATACATGAGCGTTATCATGTCCTAGTAATGAATAAGTACTCTCTGATATTAAATTTCTTGTAGTATTATTCTTTAGTCCAGTACTAGTAAAATCACATGATACTGTGGCATTATTTTGCCCCTTAAAACAAGTACCACTTTCACCATTCCAATATAGACTTTGTCCATAGCCTTGATCATTAGTATCAGTTGTATATACACTACTTGGATTAAGCAGTTTCATTAGCCTTGCTGTTGTCCAGTCATTTTTACCATAAT